>JAILPD010000056.1 GCA_024690445.1 Acholeplasmatales bacterium | reverse complement strand
GGCTGCTGCTAATGCTAAGCCTAATAAAATTCTTCTTTTCTTCATTTTACATTTCCTCTCTATTTTTTCTTAAAACGTTATGGCTTTTACGCCACTACATGACTGATAATAACACACAGAAAGCGTTTTTTCAACATCGATACGGGTCATGTTTTAGGACACGTGTATCGTTATTATTTTTATAAAAAAACTGGATTATTACTAATGGAATAGGATTATAATATTATGTGGATAATTAGTAAATCCCGCTTATTAATTATCTATAGTGGTTAACCACTATTCTATAGGAAGATACTCCCCTTGGTATCTTTCAACTCACACGGAAGATTCAGCAATGAGTCTTCTTTTTATTTTTCATTTAGCTTCTTTTTCTTTATACTTATTTTGTTATAGTTTTTATCGTCCCTAATTAACAAAGCAAAAAATGAGGCATTTATTGCCTCATTTAATGTAATATTAGTTATTTCTATCTGATGATTCAATTATAAATGAAACACCAATTGGTTCTTCATTTCTTACACTTAGAGTGTAATCAAAGAAGTTAACTGTTTTTTGAACAATTGACATTCCAAGACCAAATTGTCCTTTACTTCCTTTTTCATATGGTTTAAATGTGCTATCGATAAATTTCTCATCAATATGTTCACCATCATTATATATTCTAATTCTATTAGGTCTTAATATAATTTTAATCTCATTTTTAGCATATCTAATAGCATTTTCTATGATATTACTTAATACAATATCCCAGTTTTCATAATAGCCCTTGAAAATAGCTGGTTCTAGATCTAGATTAAAAACAATGCTTGATTGATGCTTATATTTTAATACAACATCATTAATTAAATCAGTCATTTCAATATCAATAAATGGATTTGTTTTATCTAGATATTCTATACTGTTATATTGTAATAATTTTATAACTTTACTTTTTAGTAAATCTGCTTGTTCAATAATGACATTTAATGCCTCAGTAGATTCTACACCATCTTGAATCGCTTCTGCGTACGATTTAATAACTGCAATCGGAGTCTTAAAATCATGAGATAAATTTTGAAGCATTTCCTGTTTAGTTTCCTCATTATGATATATCTGTAATCTCATCTTTTCTACAGATTGAGACAATTGTCCCACTTCATCTAGACCACCATCATCATATTCTTTTTCATACTTATTATTAGGCATGTTTTCAATATGAAGTTGTAAACATCTAATTCTTTTTACATAATTATTACTCCACCAAGAAATAACTAATATAGAAATGAATATCATCACGAAGAATACTAAAATTGATCTAAATGAAATAGTTCTAATCATTCCAAAGGCATATGTCTCATCTGTAAAAACAATAATAAAACAATTCGGATTGTTCATATTATCATGTTGACTAACATAATAAATATCTCTAGAATCAATTGTTTCTTCACCCTGTATTTTAGGCATATTATTAGCATTTATTACTGAATTAACTAATGTTTTTACGATATTATCAGTTATTTCAAAATCCAAATCTGAACTTACTTCTTCGACTACACCATCATTATAAATAATATAACCAAATCTCATTTCGTTTTTATCTTTTTCTGGTCTTTTTCTTTCCTCGTTTTTATCCATATCATTAATAAACATAGAATATGAAGATAATCTAGAATAAACCTCATCATTTGCTATTACTCTAACAGATGTAATAGTAATAGCGGAGAAAGCTATTGTTGTTATTAACAAAATACCAGCAAATAAAATAAATAACTGTCCGGTGAAACCTAGTTTTTTCATACTAATAATCTATAACCAAAGCCATAGATTGTCTCAACATTAAGATTAGGCATTTTTTGTCTTAATCTTCTCATTAAATCATCTACAACTCTGTCACTTCCGAAATAATCACTTCCCCAAACGTTATCTAGAATTTGATCTCTTGAGAAAGCTTTAGCTTTATTTTCAAGTAGGAATAATAATAAATCATACTCCTTACTAGTTAAATTAATATTTTCATTATTCTCATAAACAATTCTCTTATCATAGTCAATAGTGTATCCATTAAAAGCAAATACATTGCTATTAATTGAATCACCATATGTTCTATTTAAGATATTCTTTACTCTTAATACTAATTCTCTAGGAGAATATGGCTTAGCAATATAATCATCAGAACCTAGCTCAAGACCCATAACTTTATCAATATCATGGTCTCTCGCAGAAGCGAAAATTACTGGTTTTTTTGGATTCTTATCTCTAATTGCTTTAATTAAATCGTATCCTGTTGTCTCGCCAGGTAACATAATATCTAATATCCATAAATTAATGTCATCGCTTATAGCATTATATGCATCTTCTCCATTAGTAAAAATGACTGTTTCATAACCTTCATTCTTTAAATATTTATCAACTATTGACGCTAAATTCTTCTCGTCTTCTACAATTGCAATCTTAAACATAGTATCGTCCTCCTTAGGTTAATTATACCATAATTCTTTTTTACTAAAAAGAAAAGAACAGCTCTTGGCTGTTCTATATTATATACTTTGTCAGCCAGAATCTTATATTCAGGCTTATTATAACTTAATATTTTCGTTAACTTATATGATTTTTTTGTGAAACTATGTGATTAGTCTTCGTATAGATCTTCGTAATCATCCATGTACTTATTGTACTTTTCTTCATCATCGTTATCATCATATGACTCTTCATCGTCATCTTCCTCATCTAATTCGTCAAGGTCAAGATCAGATTCTTCATCATCATCTTCCTTGTCTTCATCATAACGATCGTCAGCATCTTCATCATCATCATAATCATCAGCATCTTCAAGCTCAAGATCAGACTCATTAAGATCATCATCTTCCTCTTCAGCATTATCATAATCATCTTTAGAATTGAATGATGAACCATCCTTATCGAATTGATCTAATGATTGACGAGATTTTAAATCCCACTTATTTTCACCCATGAAAACAAACTTAGATGAAGTAGTTATATCTGTATATAATTTAGCTGCATAAGTGCCATCAGTATCAACAACACCCTTTCTAGCTAATGTTTCTTCAATTAAAGTATAAATATCGATTGCTTCCTTATGTTCATCCATAATTTCAAGAGCAATTTCAATTAATGACATTTGATTTTCCATACTTAGTCCTCCAAGTTGCATAAACGCTATTATATTTTACTTAAAAAAAGTATATTTTTCAAGTGTTTAATATTAAATATTAACAGCATAAATATCAATTAATCAATATCCATATTTTGTGATGCTGTTTTACATCTTCGACAATTAAATCATATTCGATTGTTATCTTGTTAGAATTCACAATTAATTTAGTAGTAATTAAAACCATCTCGAATTCTAAACCCATCGAATTCTTATAGTGACCAATTGTTTTCTCGCCAAGAGATAAGGGAAGACACATATTAATATCCCCTCTACGCTCAAATAACACGCTCATATCATCATTTATTGTTAATTCGATTTGTGTATTAGGGCTAGTTTTATCATTAAAGATAATTTTATTATCTTTCCTTGTGAAATTTTCACTAAAAATTACCTTATTTCCGTCAGAATCAACACTATGAAATGTAACCATTTAGTAATCCCTTCTGCCTTCAAATGCTTTTAATAAAGTTAACTCATCGATGTATGAAATGTCTCCACCAACTGGTAAACCATGAGCAATTCTTGTGACTTTTACATCATAAGATTTTAGTAATTCTTTTAAATATTTGGCTGTAGTTTCACCCTCAAGTGTAGCATTAGTAGCAAGTATAATTTCATCTACTTCACCATTTTTAACTTTATCTAAAAGCGATGTAATATTTAAATCTTCAATACCAATTCCTTTACTAAATGATATCGCACCATTTAATACATGATAGATTCCTCTATACTCATTTACCTTTTCCATTGTAAATAAATCTTTAACGGATTCTACTACTAAAATCTGACGATGATTTCTATCATTATCACTACAAATCTTACATATTTTTCCTTCGGAAATATTTCCGCAAGATTCGCAAATATGGATATCAGTATGTAAAGAATTTAAAGCATTTGAAAAATCTACAATATCTTCATCCTTCATGTGCATAAAAACATGAAGAGCATATCTTTCGGCAGTCTTTCTACCTACTGATGGTAAATGCTCGAATGATTCAATTAAATTTTCTAATGCGTCTGGATATTTAGTATTCATTAAAATCCAAATCCTAAGCCGCCGCCAAAGCCGCCCATAATCTTAGAAGATTCTGCTTCAATCTTCTTAATTGCATCATTTAAAGCAATTACAATCATATCTTGAACCATTTCGATATCATCTTTAGCTGCTTCAGGATCGATAGTAACGCTAACCACTTCGTGGTTACCTTTTACCTCAACTGTTACAACACCACCACCGGCAGTTCCTTTAAAAACAGTTGCCTCAAGCTTTGCTTGAGCCTCCTCCATTTGCTTTTGAAGCTTTCTAAGTCTCATCATTTGTTGTTGATTCATTTTATTATTCCTCCAATATTTTTAAATCATCGCCAATTAATTCTTTGGCATCATTTACTAATTTCTCCTCAGGACTAACTGTACGCTCAGTTACCTGTGGAACAACTCTTCTTTTAACTCCAATTTTAATTGGATTTAATAAAGGTTTAGGATTAAGTGGAGAATACTTTGATCTAAAGTCTTCTTTAACAACTGACCAAATATCTCTTGGTATACACACGTAATCCTTAATATTTATGTTATATTCACTAAATATTTCAATTACCTTTACGAATGTTTCATATTCCATCAATCTATTACAGAATTTTGCATCCGCAAGTTCGATTAATATAGAATCATCACTTGCTGCGATTATTTTACCTCTAGTTAATATTTGAATATAAACAAACGAATATTTATTTTCAATATCCTTTAAAGCAATTTCAACCTGATTTCTCTTTTCCTTAGATGAATTATTTAATATTGCTTCAATATCATGAATATTAATTTCATCGTCTGGGATAGCATTAGGAACAGAAACACTATTTAAAACCACTGGTTCATCAACAGGAACTTCTACTACCTCGGCTTCTCTAATTGTCTTTGTATCACGGACAATCTCTGTTTTTTCTAAATTAGAATTTTGTTGTTCATTTTTAATATTTAACAATTCTTCTTTAGAAGGAATTTGTGCTTTAAATTGATTAAAACCAAAACCATTATTTTGATTATTTTGTCTAGCACTTCTTTCTTGCTTCACAAGAAGTTGAACACTATTTTCTAAAGACTCAACTCTTTCAGAAAGTGATGATAAATCATTCAATTTAGTATCACTCATTTTTAAAATAGCTAATTCTAAATATGCTCTTTTTTGAGTAGAGAATCTCATATCATTTAATGCTTGATTTAATATCTCTAGCCAATTATAAATCATACCCTTATTTATGTTATCTGATAACTTAATAAAATCAGGATTTTTATACATTAGCTTATCATCTAATACAGCATTATTCTTATACATTAATACATCTCTTAAGAATAAGATTAAATCATTAACTATTCTAGGTACTTCCTTACCTTCTTTAATAATGTTATCTAATAATGTAATACAGCTTGCTGATTCATTATTAGCACACTTATTTAATAAATCAATCATCTTAATATATGATATATTTCCACTAATAGCTAATACATCATCTAATGAGATTTCCTCACTAACGCTATAGCTTATACACTGATCAAAAATAGATAATGCATCACGCATACCACCTTCAGCTGAAATAGCTATTTGATGTAATGCCTCTTCACTAATCTTTATATTCTCTTCTTCAGCCACAATTTTCAATCTCTTTAGAGTATCCTCTAAAGAAATTGATGAAAAATCAAATCTTTGGCATCTAGAAAGGATAGTTTTAGGTAACTTATATGGCTCTGTAGTTGCTAATATAAATATAACATGTGCAGGTGGTTCCTCAAGTGTTTTTAATAAAGCATTAAAAGCTGCTTGAGATAACATATGAACCTCATCGATAATGTATACTTTATATTTACCAACACTTGGTAAAAACTTAACAGTATCTCTTATAGCTCTTACATCTTCTACACCATTATTTGATGCGGCATCGATTTCAACTACATCAGAAATAACACCCTTTGCAATGCCTTTACAAACATCACATTCACAGCATGGTTCTATTGTTGGACCATTTTCACAATTCATCGCTTTAGCCATTATTTTTGCTAAAGTAGTTTTACCTGTTCCTCTTGGACCACAGAATAAATAAGCATGTGCAACTTTATTTAATTTTATAGCATTTTGTAATGTTTTTATTATATGCTCTTGACCTACAACTTCAGAAAACTTTTGAGGTCTATAAGCTCTATAAAGTGCAACATATGCCATTGAAATCACTCCTATCCAACATAGTAAACATATTTAACACCATTATCTGTATAATGGTAATAAGTAATATATAAATCAGGACTAACCATTATATCCCAAACAGTTGTCCAAAAGCCATCTTTATTAAGATTTAATCCAACCTTATCAAATGACTTAGAAACTAAATCACTACAATATGATTTATTCTTTGTATCAAACGTAAAATTATAGTTGTATGGATCTCTAACGTGTCCGTTAGCTACGGACATTACTTCCGCTAACTGTTCTTCTGTTAGCTTAGTTCTATAACAAGTAACCTTATTAAAGAAATTTAAATCATTCCAATAATGTCTACTTGATACCTTAGCAACATTTTCATCAATTTCCATACCAGTAGCTTCTATAGAATCATAAACACTTGTAGATGATACACTATCTCCATAACTACCAGTAACTATCGCAGCATGACCACCAACGTTAAAGTTTTTAATAGTTGAAATTAATTCATTTATTACAAATGTTGCGTCAGATGTGACAATATCACCATAATTACCAGGTAACATTTTATCACCAGACATAATATATCCAGGTTTTTCATCTTCCATAGTAACCTTATAATACTTAGTTAAATTAGTTGAAATATCCTCTTGATATACTCCTAATTTCATGAAAGACGAAATTTTTGAGTTAATTATTACTTGCTCTGTTCCAGCATTAATAGCAAACCCACCTAAAATAAATATTAAAATTGAAGATATTACTATAAATACATATTTTAATATTTTTCTCATAATAACATTCTATCATAAATTGTTCATATTTTAAATAATCATAATAACAATAAATGTCTTCAAATAAGATTTAAAAAGACAGGAAATTTTCCTGTCATTTTTAGTATTTATGGCTTATATAAGCCATATATTATTAATCTTTGTTCTTTGGCTTAATAACAATTGCTCTTTCTTCGCCTTCGCCCTCAGATTCAGTATAAACATCTCTCCACTCAGAAAGCTTTTCATGAATGATACGACGTTCAAAAGAAGTCATTGGTTGAAGTTTAACAGCAACTTTAGTCTTAGAAACCTCTTTTGCTGTCTTTGTAGCAAGAATTTCAAGTTGTCTAGCACGATTTGATTTATATCCACCGATATCTAATGTTGTAACAATACGATCCTTAGAATAAGTAGATATTAAATTACGAAGAAGAACTTGTAATGCTTCTAAAGTTCTACCCTTAACACCAATTAATAATGAGTTTTCATATGAATCAATAATATAATGAATTTGTTCTTCACCATTTACTGATCTAGCTTCAATTTGGTAACCAATATTTAATGCATTTAAAATACCTTCTAGGTATTTTTTACCTTCAATTGTTAGATTAACATCAACTAAAGCTTCACAATTTAATCCTTCAGGTAATTCACCTAAAACATTAATGAAAATCTTATCACTTGATATATGTAGCTTCTTTACTGCCTCAGAAATTGCCTCTTCCTGTGTTTTTGCGATAAATTCTACCTTTTTTTGCATATTTTCACCTTTTAATCTAATTAAAATACGTCTGGTCGTGCTTGCATTTTCTCATATTTCTTATTATTGATAAATCTACCAACTTCAGATTGGAAAATTTGGTATACAGCACCGATTAACCAGTAAATACCAAGAGTTGTATTAGATAATGCCATGAAACCGAACATTACGTTCATAATTAACATTACCCATTTCATTTGATTCTTTTGTTTATTCTTATCATTTGGATGAATTCTTTGATACTTAGTAGGTCTTGAAGATAATTTTTGTTGAAGAATTTGTAAACCAACAAATGCTATTGCAACGAATGCTGCAAAAAACCTATCCCAACCACTTGCTGCGCTAAAGAATGAAGTATTCATTTCGAAGAAACCGAATACTTTAGTATTACTTAACGCAAATTCACCAGTTGATACCATAGAAACTGCACCATTTACAACAGTAGTAGTAGTTGCATTAATTCTTTGTACAACCTCGTACATCGCCATGAAAATAGGGAACTGAAGAAGCATAGGTCCAATACAGCCTAAAGGATTAATCTTATACTTTTTATAAAGCTTAGACATTTCCTGTTGCATTTGTTGCTGACTTCTTGGGTCTTGTCTTCCAGCATACTTTTTCTGAATTCTATTCATTTCAGGCTGCATTTGTTGCATCTTTAAGCTCATTCCATTTGTACGAGCATAAATAGGCCATGCTAATGTTCTAACAATTAATGTAGTAAAGAAGATACCCCATAAGAATGAGTCACCTAAGCCCTTACCAATATTTGAACAAATCCATGCAATTGGCCATGAAAGAATATTAATTGGCCAACCCCATAATGACTGCCAGAAACCAGAACCAGAATCCCACATGTCTACCCAGTCTTGACCATATGTTGTATATGGCTTAGCATACCAAGTAGAAGCACTAGTACGACATCCTGATAATGTGATAAGAAGAACCAAACAAACAGCTACTAATAATAGTTTGTGTTTATTTCTTATGAAAAAACTTTTCACTTTTTTTCTCCTTGATTTAATAAATTTAGTTTTCTAAATAGATACTCTATTTCTTTTAAAATTTTATTATAGTCAAGCTCAATAACTTTTGCTCTAGCAATAATAAAAACATCTACATTTAAATCTAATTTAATATTTAAATTAGAAACAACAGCTGAAATCAATCTTTTATACTTATTTCTTGTAACTGCGTTTCCAATCTTTTTACCTACACTCATCGCATAACGAAAATGGCTGGTTTCTAAATTTGTCTTTTTATAAACTGAGAAGTACTGAGTCGATCTTGAATTCTTTTCTTTAAGAATAGCTTCAATCTCAGTATTCTTTTTTACGCGATATTCTTTATTCATAGATTAATATAACCTTTTTGACGAAAAAATACGACCAAAGATCAATTTATAATTGTTCTGGTCGTACTAGTTATGTCAATTATTAAATATTAAATTAAACAGTTAACTGATGTCTGCCTTTTTTACGTCTAGCAGCTAAAACTTTTCTACCATTCTTAGTTGCCATTCTTGCGCGGAAACCATGAG
>JAILPD010000103.1 GCA_024690445.1 Acholeplasmatales bacterium | reverse complement strand
TATATTAACACTAACTGGTTTTTTATTAATTGTTATCTTTCCATAATTATATCTAATATTATAATTTTCACTTACATTTGAATTATTATAATCATAAATATCAACACTAATTAAATTATCATATACGCCTACATTAGTGTAGCTTTCATTTGAAGTTATACCGATATGGTGATTTGAACATAGTCCACTATAATCATAATAATTATAATTTTGGCTAGTACCATTATAAATAGTTTCAAAATTAGATGTTTCAATTGAAATATCTTTTTTATTTATAGTTAAAGTACCATAATTAACGTTAATATTATAATTACTTGAATTATCAGAATAACCATTTAATACCTTAAATGATAATTCATTTCTTACATTACCAGCATTATGAATTACAGCACTTGAAGTTACTACAAGATGATCATCACCAATTAATTGACCACTATATGTATAATCTTCATTTTTATGCTCAAAACCATCATATGTATAAGTACTTGAGGCAGTAGTAATATTTAATGCTCTCTTTTCTATTACTATGCTTGTTAATATACCATTATTGTAATTATTGATATTGTAATTACCTAATGTAGAATTATTAGTTGAATTAACAATATCAAATCCAGTAGCTATCAATCTATAATTTCCAGCATTAATAGCTTCTTCTATTTTTTGATTATTTGAATCATAAATATCATATGTAATGTTGTCACAAACCATCTTATCATCATATCCTAGATTTGTAACTGAATACATATTTGTAATTTGAATTGGAGTTCCATCATATTGTTTTTGTAATGTTACTCCATTAATTGATGTATGTAATTTAGTAAAATTAATATTAAATTGTCCATCAATTGAAATTTCATAATTTGATGTTACATCTATACCTTCAGTATTAACAATATTTAATGCCTCTAAATTTAGATTTACTATTGTGTTAGTTTTAGTAACATCTTCATACGTATATATTTCATGCTCAACATGGTCTTTTGAAGTTATACCAGATAAATTTAATTCAGGATATGAACCATATTCAATAGTTGTACTTTTTAAAGAAATATCTAGTGGCTTTTTATTAATAACTAATTTCTTAGAATCACTATAGTTTTCACCAAATGCGGCATTAGTTACTACTCTTACCTCATAAACACCTGCAAATTCAGGTAGGCCATCATGCCACTCGCTAGTTCCTTCTAGGCGATATTGATATGAAATATCACTCATAAATGATTCGCTCTTGATATTAAGTGAATCACCATAAGTTAATTCCTCAGGCATTTCAAATAAGCTTATTTTGCCCTTATTAGCTAGTAAAGAGACGATTAATACAACTATAGCTGTAAATACGCCAATAATGACAAATCTTAACTTATATATAATATTTTTTATTTTTGCTAATTTTTGAATCTTATTAACATAATTATCATACATCATATTAATCGCCTCCTTTCATTTAAAAATTTATTAACTAAATGTTATTACACCAGGAATATATTGAATTGTGTAGCACTCAGGATCTATAGTAACACTAATCATACCACAATAGCTTACTGCAGTTCCAAATGGTGAATCTGGTTTTAAAATAGTTTCTTGTATTACAGAATAGTTACCAAATGATTGATTATTTTCATCTGTAACAGTACAATCACTATCTTGAAGTGTGTAATCCTCATTACTTTTAACTGATCCCCATTTAACATATAATGTCATCTTTTCAATAACTATATTTTGATTGAAAACTAATACATAATTGCTATTATTACATTCAAATACCTCATTAGGATTAAATGTGCCAACGCTTGTTAAAGATGATGTATCAACGGCAATGCTTAAACTTGCATTATCCTTAGATATAGCTGATGCATTGAAAATATAATTGCCATTTGGATTATATTTTTGAACACTATTAAATGTAACTAACGCTTCATACTTTAATGTAAATGTATTTGAGTTAGTTTCCATTTCATAATTGCTGTTAGCATCAGTAATAGTTACTGTATTTGTACCAGCATTAGTATTAAATGTATATCTAGAATTCATTTGAGAACTGAATGTTAATTGTGTTCTAATGTATGATGAAACATCACCACAATTATATGGAATAACTATTGGAGATTCATTAGTAACTGATATCTTCTTCTTTAAAACCTCTAATACTCCATTTGAATAAATAATATGGAAATTACTTGTTACATTTTCTCCTTCTTTATAAATGAGTAGTCCAAATGTGTTAGCTTTTTGACCAGCATCTATCCTTGTTGCTTTATTAGTGATTTCAGTTGTGAAGCCTGCAATTGTTGCGCTGAAATAATTATCAGGTGCTACAATAATTCCGCCTGTATATTCAGTAGAATAATTTAAACTTGTGGCTGTTACTTCCTTCTTAGTAATTGTTATTTTTCCATATACAAGATTAATACTAAAATTACTTGTTACTTCTACAGCATTTTGGGTGATAATTAGACCAAATGTATTATCCTTTTGACCTACATTTGTCATTGATGCTTTATTAATAATTTCTTTATCAAAGCCATCTGGTAATCCAGTTATTACATAATCATCAATATTACTTGATATTGATTCTCCTGTATATTCAGTAGTAATATCCGGGCTTGTTGCAGTAACCGTAACTCTTTCTATAGATAATGAACCATACTCATAGCTTATTTCACAATTATCAGTAATATCCTTATCTCCATCTTTTAATTTAATTCTTACTTTAAATGAATTTTCTTTTCCATTTTGTAAGAAACTTGAAATTGAAGCTTTGTTATAAATCTCATATTTAAATTTAGCATCAGTTGATGTAATAGTTTCATTATTAGCATCCTTTATTACAAAGTAAGTATCTGGTGCTGATTCAGGTTTACCTGTATATGAAGTAGAATAATCTAAGCTTGTTGCTTTAATTGTCTTTGTTACTTTTATTTTTCCATATGTATATACTATATTGAATAAATCAGTAACATCATTCTCACCATTTTTAACTTTTATAGTAAACTTGTTTTCTTTTCCATTATCTGAAAAATCAGTAACACTTGTTTTACTATCAATAGATACTATATAGCCACTATCACTACCTATTGCAGAATAATCTAAATCAAAATATGGTTCTGGTGCTTGATGCTCATTACCATCATATTCAAGCTTATAATCATAACTTGTTGCGTAAATAACCTTTTTCTTAAGATTTAATGTTAAATATGTAGTACCAATATTAAAATTAGATGTAACATTTCTAGATCCTTGTTCAATCTTGAAATTAGTTAATGGTATATTATAACTATTTTCTTTTAACTTATCTGGAAGTACTGGATCAAAGTCATTAATATTAAATTCATTTGAAAATTCTACATCTAAATTCCAAACTGGAGTAATCTTAGCATTATCAACAATATATTTACTTAAGTCTGTAGTTGCGTCAAAATCGACATCTAATTCTTCAGTTAAGATTGTTAAATTAGTTCTTGTTACTGAAATAATTGGAGTTGAATCATAAGTTATTATAAAATTAGAACTTAAGTTATCATTTGAAGTATCTGTAACTAAAGTAATACTATATGCAATATTATTTGTTTTACTTCCAACTGCATCAATCTTTGTTGATTTTTCGGCATCTGCTTCAATCTTATATTCATAACCATTTAATATAAATCCAGTTGTACCTGAACCACTATTAATTGGTGTGATATTTTCATCTTGAATAACTTCAAAGCTTAAGAATTGATGCTCTCTTCCATCATAATCAGTTGTGTAATCATCAGAATGGATATTTAATTTTATAGGTGTAATATTTAAGCTACCTACATTCTGAGCTAAAATCTTATAATTAGAAGTTACATCATTACCATTTTCATCAGTAATCTTTGTTTGCTTTGTATCAATAACTAAAAGTGATGAATCATTAACATTTACCATACTACTAATGTTATTGACATATTTAACATCAATACTATAATTTCTTGGTAATTCACCACGCATATTATAGTTGATTTCACTTTCATCAAATGGTTCACCATCATAATTCTTTGAATATGATAATGTAGTTAAGGTAATAGTAGGCTTATTAATCTTTACCTTCATATTATCCTTATAGCTAATAGCATAATTTTGAGTTACATCAAATCCGTTAATATCATAAATAGCCGCTACCATTGAAACATCTGCTTCTCCGTAGTTTTCCTCACCATCTACTGATTCAACATTTCTAATTTCACTAGTTTCAAAATCTGGAACTAATCTATGTCCCTTACAAAGCTTAATATCACTAATTATTTCATAATCAATTTCATCAGTAATATCATTATCATAATCTGTTTCTATTTCTTTATTTTCGTCATAGTTAGTACCATTTTTCTTAATACCTAATGTTATTGGTCTTTTACTTACTTCTAAGCTTCCAGGTACTATTGAAATTGAATATTCAGCAGTATGATCCTTTCCACTTTCATCGACAATCTTAACAGAACAATTAGATTGTCCAACACCAACATTAGTTATACCACCATAATATGTGGCTTCTATCTTATGACCCTTAAGTAGAATACCATCTGTAACTTCGCAATTCTCTGCGTTTAATTCAGTTCCATCATATTCTTTTTCATTATCAGAAATTGTAATCTCAATATTTTGAGCCTCACCACTTATCTGATCAGTTGCTAGAAGTGAAAAATATGTAATTAATGCTCCAAGCATAAACAATATGATTGAACCAAGTATCATCAAAGATAATTTTGTTTTTGCCATACTTTTTCCCTCCTATACATTCTGCTCAATATGATGAATTGTCTCTATACATAAAGGCAATTTATTAACTCCAAATAAATCCTCAATAAATGTACATAAGCCTTCTGCTTGTGCTCTTACACTTACTGGGTTTTTACTTTCTAGCTTTCTTAATACCTTTCTTGCTAAAATATCATCTATTGCCTCTAATTCATCTCCGCCTGATGCTACTACTACAGGCACATATGCTCTTATTTGTTTCATAATACGATTACCAAATGTGATATGGAATGTTTCAGTTAAATACTTATCTAATTCCTTTATTCTTCTTAAATTTCTATCTGTTATCGCATATTCATTTTGAGCATTTGTAAATAATTCTTGTAAATGATCAATAGATAAACTTAAATTATCTACTCTTTCTCCTTCAAATACTTCAGCCTTCTTATCTAGGTTTATTACCATTGCTCTATCGTATACCTTATCTGATATTGCAAATGTTGAGTCATCATTATTTGCTGTTCCGATAAACCACATATTAATTGGTAATTTCATCTTTCCATTTCTGAGTAACTTTGGATCTTTTTCCCATACATCATTTACTACATCTAATTCTCTTCCATCTGGATTTGGTATTTCTAGTAATGATAAGAATTCTGCGAAATAATATTCAATTCGCGCAATATTCATTTCATCTAGTACTGTTACATAGATGTTTTTATTATAATTTGCTTCATACATTGTATTTAATAATGTTGTTTCATTGAACTTTCTTGTAAATTCATTGTAATAACCTATTAAATCTGTTCTTTCCTTCCACATTGGCTGAATAGGAACTATTATTGTCTTATTCTTTAAATATTCTCCAAATGCGTAAGGTAAAGATGTCTTACCTGTACCTGACATACCTTGTAAGATTATTAGCTTTGTTACGGCTAAGCCTGCTATAAATCTTCTTATATCTAATATGTCATAATATAGCTTTAATTTATATGATGCGAAATTTCTAAA
>JAILPD010000028.1 GCA_024690445.1 Acholeplasmatales bacterium | reverse complement strand
TCATGGTGGTGGTCCTGAAATTTCAGGAATGCTAAAGAAGGTTGGTAAGGAATCTAAGTTTGTTAACGGATTACGTGTAACAGATGAAGAAACTGCCGATATTGTTACTCAGGTATTAGCTGGTAAGGTTAATAAGAATTTGGTTAAGCAATTAAATTTAGCTGGTGGTAACGCTGTTGGTTTATCAGGCTTAGATAATAATTTAATTGAAGCTAGACCTATTAATCCTGATTTAGGTTATGTTGGTGAAATCGTTAGTGTTAATACTGATGTAATTTTAGATTTATTATCTATGGGATACATCCCTGTAATTTCTACAGTAGGATTTGATAAGGATGGCCATGTATATAATATTAATGCGGATACTGCAGCGGCTAGAATCGCTGGTGAGTTAAACGCAGAAAAGTTTATTGCAATGACTGATATTAAGGGTGTATTAAGAGATAAAAATGATGATTCAACATTAATGAAATATATTAATGTATCAGAACTTAAGAGCCTTGAAAAGGAAGGTATCATCGATGGTGGTATGATTCCAAAGGTTCAATGCTGTGTTGAGGCAATTAGACGTGGCGTTAAGTACGTAGTTATTATTGATGGTAGAATACCTCATTCTATTCTAATTGAAATGCTTACTGACGATGGAGCTGGAACAGAATTTAAATAAAATAGTAAAGGGTGATTATTGTGGAGAATTATATTGAAGAGGATAAGGAATTTATTGCAAATACGTATGGTAGATTTAATCTAGTTATTAAAAGTGGCCATGGTTCAAGATTTGTAGATGTAAATGATAAAGAATATATTGATTTTGGATCTGGTATTGGTACTAATTCATTTGGTGTTTGTGATCAAGAATGGAAGGATGCTGTAATTAGCCAAGCTAGTACAATTCAGCATACATCTAATCTTTATTATTCACTTCCTCAAGTTAAGCTTGCTAAGCTACTTTGTGAAAAGACTAATATGAAGAAGGTTTTCTTTGCAAATTCAGGAGCTGAATCAAATGAATGTGCTATTAAAACTGCTAGAAAATATTCATTTGATAAATATGGCAAGGGTAGATCTGAAATTATTACATTAGTTAATTCGTTCCATGGAAGAACTATTTGTACATTATCAGCTACAGGACAGGATGTTTTCCATAATTATTTCTTTCCTTTTGTAGATGATTTTAAATACGCACCTGCAAATGATATTGATGCATTAAATAAATTAATTAGCAATAAAACTTGTGCAATTATGATTGAAACTGTTCAAGGTGAAGGTGGAGTAAATGCACTAGATGCTGATTATATTAAATATATCGATAAGATTTGTAAGGAAAAGGATATTCTATTTATTGTAGATGAGGTTCAAACAGGTAATGGAAGAACTGGTTATTTATATAGCTATATGGAATATGGTGTTAATCCTAATATAGTAACAACAGCTAAGGGTTTAGCTGGTGGTTTACCTTTTGGTGCTATATTATTTGATGAAAAAACTAAGAATGTGTTAGGTTTAGGTGAACATGGTACTACATTTGGTGGTAACCCTGTTTGTGCTAGCGCTGCATATTCAATATTAAAAAGACTTGATGATGATTTATTTAATCATGTTAAGGAATGTAGAAAAATAGTAGAAAAGAAGCTATCAGATACTAATTTAGTAAAATCAATTTCTGGTAAGGGTATGATGGTTGGTATTGAATTACCAGAGGGTGTCAGTGCTAAGAATGTAGCTGTTAAGTGTATTGAAAATGGCTTAGTAGTATTAACAGCTAAGACAAAGGTTAGATTATTACCACCTCTAAATATTGAATTTAAGGATTTAGAGGAAGGCTTAGATATTCTACTAAAGAGTATAAAGGAGTGTATGTAATATGAAACATTTATTAACTCTAGAACAATTATCTAAAGATGAAATATTAGAAATATTAAATTTGGCTGATCAATTAAAGTTTCAAAAGAAGCATGGAATTGAGCATCCAATTTTAAAGGGAAAAACACTAGGTATGATTTTCCAAAAGTCATCAACTAGAACAAGAGTTTCTTTTGAGGTTGGCATGCATGATTTAGGTGGACAGGCATTATTCTTATCAAGTCGTGATTTACAAATTGGTCGTGGTGAGCCAGTTCAAGATACAGCTAGAGTATTATCAAGATATCTAGATGGAATTATGATTCGTACATTTAAGCAAGAAGAAGTTGAAGACTTAGCAAAATATGGTTCAATTCCAGTTGTTAATGCTTTAACTGATTATTGTCATCCTTGTCAGGTATTAGCTGACTTAATGACTATTAGAGAATTTAAGGGTGGATTTAATGGATTAAAGGCATGTTTTATCGGTGATGGTAATAACATGGCAAATTCTATTATTGTTGGTTGCCTAAAACTTGGTATGAAGATGGCAATCGCTTCTCCTAAGGGATATGAAATTTGTGAACATATTCAAGAATTTGCAAAGCAATATCCTGGTATGTTTGAAATGACAAATGATCCATTTGTAGCAGCTAAGGGTGCTGATGTAATTTTTACAGATGTTTATGCATCAATGGGTCAAGAATCTGAAGCTAATGTAAGACTTGAAGCATTCAAGGGTTTCCAAGTTAATACTGAATTATTAGCTGTTGCTAATAAGGATTGTATGGTTCAGCATTGTCTTCCTGCTCATAGAGAAGAAGAAATTACAAATGAGGTATTTGAGGCTCACGCTGATGAAATCTTTGAAGAAGCAGAAAATAGATTACATGCTCAAAAGGCTGTCTTAGTAAAATTAATGAAATAATTTTACAAGGTAGTGTTATAATATAAATAACATAGGAGGATAAAAAGGAATATGAATTCATTATTTAAAAAGGCAATCGCTGAATGCTTTGGTACATTTGTATTAGTATTCGTAGCATGTGGTGTTGCTTTAGCTACTGGTGGTAATTTAGTTGCTACATCATTAGCATTTGGCTTAGTAATTGTTGCTATGGCATTCTCAATTGGTAGAATTTCTGGTTGTCATATCAACCCAGCAGTTTCATTAGGCTGCTTATTAACTAAGAGAATGACTTGTAAGGATTTCTTAGTTTATGTATGTGCTCAAGTTGTTGGTGCAATCGTAGGTGGATTATTAATTTTTGGTTGCTTCAAGATGGGTGGAAATGATTATATCAATTATGCAACTGGTGCATCTAACTTCTCAGTAAGTGGTGATTATACATTTGGTGGAGTTGTAGCTGCTTTAATCGTTGAAGTTGTATTAACATTCATTTTCGTATTAGTTATCTTAAATGTAACTGATAAGAAGGCTGAAGAATCTGGCGTAGCTAAGTTTGCTGGTATTATCATTGGTTTAACATTAACATTAGTTCATCTAATTGGTATCTTATTAACAGGTACATCTGTTAACCCAGCTAGATCAATTGGTACTGCAGTAGCTAATTTAGTATATGGTAGTGGTGAAGCTAAGGCTTTAGCACATGTTTGGATGTTCATTGTTGGACCTCTTGCAGGTGGTGCTTTAGCAGCAGTATGCTACAATGTATTATTTGCTAAAGATGGTTCTGATGAATCT
>JAILPD010000087.1 GCA_024690445.1 Acholeplasmatales bacterium | reverse complement strand
ATCTCAGATATACCTAAAACATAATCTAATGTCGCAGATATTACTTCTACATCAACCTTTTCTTTTTCAGGTGCAAATTTCTTACCCATATACTTAATCCAGCTATTAAATAATAAGAACACGATTACACCAGCTAAAGCTACTAATGCAATTCTCCAGTCAAAGAAGAAAAGAGATATTACTACAATTAATGTATTTATTAATCCTGTAGTAACTAGCATTACTACTCTTGTTGCTATATCAGCTAATTGCTCCATTGTATTTGTTGTTACAGATGTAATATATGCTAAAGAATTAGTATTGAAATATCCCATAGGAACATATCTTAAATGCTCTGCAATTTCAATTCTTTTTTCGGCTGCTGTTGAATATCCACCATCAACCTGTAGCATTGATGATGCATATCTAAATACCACAGATAAGCATACAGGTATTAGCATAATTAAGAATGAATATAATACAGTCATTAAATCAAATGTACCTTCAAATATGTTTTTAAACATAAACCATATTGCAGGTAATTTAGCCGCCTCACACAATCCCATTAATACTGTAAGTAATATAGCTAAATAGAATTGCTTCTTTCTTTTTGGTGAGCAAAATTTAAAAAATACTCTAAGCATCTTAATCATTTGAATCACCATCCTTTCCAGCGATATGACTTAACCACATATTCTTATATAATTCTGATTTTTCTAATAATTCCTCATGCTTACCATGAGCTTCTATTCTACCATCATTAACTAATACTATATCATCACTATTAACAATAGTTGATAATCTATGAGCTATTACAATAACTGTCTTATCCTTAACAAGACTAGAAATAGATTTTTGAATAATAGCTTCATTTTCTGGGTCTGTATATGCTGTAGCTTCATCTAAAATGACAATTTTAGAATTTTTCATCATAGCTCTAGCAATAGATATTCTTTGACGCTCACCACCAGATAAATGAGAACCAGCATCACCAACAATAGTGTCATATCCATTTTCTAGATTCATAATAAAATCATGAACACCACACTTCTTACATACCTCTATTACATCCTCGTCCGTTGCATCTAAATTACCCATCTTAATATTTTCTTTAATAGAAACATTAAATAAATAATTATTTTGAGATACATAAGAAACCATTTTATTATAATCCTCTAATGTTAAATCCTTTATATTAGCTCCGCCAATATAAATATCACCCTTATTAGGATCCCAAAGTGACGCTATTAATTTAGCAATAGTTGATTTACCAGCACCAGATGGACCAACAAGAGCAATTTGTGAATTTGCTTTTATTTCTAAATTTACATTATGTAGTATCTCTTTATCATCATATCCAAATGATACATCCTTAACTAATACACTTGAATCCTTAGGTAATGCCTTAGATTGATTAGGTCTCCCAAGTCTTTTAATAGATACAATTTCATCAATTTCTCCAAAAATTGTTTTAGCCTTATGCATATCATCTACTTGACCCATTGAACTAATAAGTGGTGAAATTAATCCAACTGACATTAATACACATATTACAAATACTTCAAGCGTAATACTACTGTTGTAATATAATATACCACCTATTGGAAGTACTGCAAGTAATGTATATGGAGCAACAGCCATTGCAATACTAAATGCTATATTACAATTTCTTTGCCAATCTACAAAGCAATCAGCACCTTCCTTGGCAGCCTTCTTAAATTTTTCATAAGATGATTCACTCTTACCAAATGCTTTAATAACCTCTATACCATTAATATACTCAACTGCTGTATCATTTAATACTTTAGTTTTATTAATACAATTATTCCAATACTTCTCATATCCGATTGACATAGATAAATAAGCAACCATACCTACTACAAATGGTATTAAAGCAATTAATGCCATTTGCCAGCTTATTACAAGTAAATAAATAAATGTTCCAATAAAGCCCAAAATATTACCAGTAAATTCAGGTATAACATGGGCAAGTGCAGTTTCAGTTGAATCAATACGCTCACACAATGTATTCTTTAATGAACCTGAGTTATGTGATTTAACATCACCAAGTGATGCATAAGCAAGTGAATCAACAGCTCTCTTTCTTACACCCTTAATTGTTTGATATGCCGCGATATGTGATAAGGATGTAGATATAATATGGAACGCACCCTTAACAAAGAATAATACTAATAAAAGTATTATATCTAAGGTATAAGCACTAAAATCTTTATTACCTTCAATTAACTTATTGATTATGCTAGCAATAAAATAAAATGGTATTATTCCAGCCACGACAGATATTAATGAAGTAATAATACTAAAAAAGTAATATTTCTTTTTTGGCCCTGCGTAATCAAAAATAATTGAAAACAAACCTCTTTTTTTCATTTTCCCTCCTAAAATCCCAATAAATTTCTAAAGCCTACAGTATAAAAATCATTTATCTCATTACAAATATTTAATAACTCCTCCTTTTCTAATTCTTTATCTAATAAATTTAAATAAGCCTCTAAATAGGAATCCAATAAAACCCTAAATGAAACTAAATTAAAATCCTTTATTTTATATCCACTATTCTTCATCTGATTAATGTATTTTATTGTCGCCTCATATTCATAATTAACAATAAAATCCTTAAACCACTTTTTTCTTTCCTTAACCAGTAAATTAACTAAATCATTATATTCTCCAAATAATAAGCTGTATTGAAAGCCACCATCATGCTCAAAGTACCATATCTCAGATACCATTTCCTTTTTTAAATAATCATTATCAGTTTCCTCAATATATTTAGTTATTTGATTAAAGTAATTTATAAAAGGGGTAATAACTGCCTCAAATATCTCTTCCTTGTTATTAAAATGTCTATATATCGCAGTAGCTGTAATATGACATTTAGAGGCTATACTTCTGAGTGATGCATTATTATAACCTTTCTTAATAAATTCTTCTTTTGAGACTTTTAATATAAGATCCTTAGTTTCCATTTCGGCTCCCTTCGTTAACATTGTTAACTATTAGTTAGTATAGACTAACTCTAATAGTAATTCAACACACTTAAATAAAGTGTGAACATTAATTTATTTTGTTAACATAGCATAAAGGCAGGAATAAATCCTGCCTAATATTTTATAATGTATCATCCTTTAAAGCTAATGCTAAATTAATCTTTGATATCTTTCTTGCTTCAATTAAATAAACTAAAATAAACGCACCAGCACCAATTCCTAATATAACTGGATATAAATAAGGAGCTACATAGAAATCTAGCCATCCACTCATCTTATTCTTTAAGATAATATCCCAAGCAATCTTAATAAAAAATTGAGCTATAAATGTTGATATTACTAAAGAAATAAGAGTTATTATTCCAGTTGAAACATTATATATTTTATTAATATCAAATGTTTTATAACCGATAATTTTAAGCATAGATATTTGATTTTGATTCTTCTCAATAACAATCTTAGCTAATAAGAATATTAATAACGCAAATAAGATAATTGATATTGCTGTAAATAATACAAATACTCTTCCCATTGAATCAGCAAGCTGATTAGATACTACAATCAAATCATCTAATGATATAACCTTATAGATATATTCATCACTAATATCTAATTTATTATCTGAAAAATATGATGTTAAATATTCATCAAATGTATCCTTAAAGTGTTCAGAATCCATAAATATAATTAATGATCCTGTAGTTTGATATACTCCTTCAACCTTTAATTTATATGTATTATCATTATATTTTTCTTCTAATTTAATTGTATCTCCGTCTTTAAATCCATATTTAGATTTTAAATCTGATGATACTATTACCTTATTCTTCTTTTCAATATTTAAGTTCTTTAAATATTTAGATTCATCTCCATATTTAGAAACTCCAAATATCATTATTTGATCATTTCCATAATCAATAGTCTTAACATATAGCTTTTCGCCATCTAATCCATCTATATCAGTTTTTAGAATAGTTTGATATGGAGCTATTTGTGACTTTATAACCTCATCCTTATAATGATCTAATAATGGATTCATCATAAGACCAAATAATAATATTATAGAAGCTAATAAAGTTCCAAAAAATAAAGCTATATAAGTTCCTTTATTTTGTAATATTACTCTAATTTGAAATCTAGAAATAAAATTAATTCTATGTGCTAATCTAATTACCTTCTTATTCTTTTTAGTAGCCAATTGATTCTTTAATAGATTTAAGCTTGGTATTAATAATACCTTTAAAATTACTAAGAAATTAATGATTAATACCATTAAGATTGGTAATATTGTTGTATATAATAATGCCTTAGGATTATAGAAAGTTGTATAAAGAGGTAATGAATATGAATGATAATATAATGATACAATATAGCTCTTTAGCCATGTGTAAGCCAATATATTACCAAATACTCCAGCAAGCAATGTGATTAATGTAGGTAATATTAAATATTGAATTAATAATTCAGTATTCTTATAACCCATTGCCTTTAATGTACCAATTGATTTAGCTTCTCTTTCTATTTGACTCTTAATAGATAAAGCAAATACAAACGCAAGTCCAAATACGATAATCGCACCAAAGACTAGCATCATTGTTA
>JAILPD010000072.1 GCA_024690445.1 Acholeplasmatales bacterium | reverse complement strand
TGAACTAAATAACCATTGATAAAATCTACCACCATAACCTGAATCAGGATAAGCTCTACCCCATTTCTTCAATGTATCTATAATTTGATTTTCATCAAAAAGCTTCTTTTGCATAATTTCGGCAACAGCTAAAGTCATTATTGTGTCATCTGTATAAAAATTATCATTAGTAAACAAAGGAAATTTCATTGTTTTAATATTATGGAATTCATAAACTGAACCAACAATGTCCCCGATAATAGCTCCTAACATACTTACCACCATCGCTTCTCACATATTTTATTATAACATATGAACAAATAAGAAAAAAAGGTTTAAATCTTTATTATTGCTAAATTATGAAAAACGCACTCCAAATTGAAGTGCGTCATCATATTAAATTATTTCAATAGCGTAAATAACAGCTGAA
The DNA here is from genome assembly GCA_024690445.1 of Acholeplasmatales bacterium. Next base: position 1,709 of record JAILPD010000072.1, on the reverse strand, counting down.
CCAGAACCCTTAGTTATTGTATATTCACCACTTGATAAACTTATTTCTGTTACACCAACAGTTGAAATACTATAAGCAGTTCCATTAATCTTTATGCTACTTATTTCATTAGAATAAACAATTAATGTCTTACTACTTTCAATTGAGAATGTAATTGAACCAGAACTAGTTTCAAGTTTCAAACCAGAATTAAATTTGACATTTTCTCCATCAATTGTGAAAGTCTCAGATTCTGATTTTGGATTTCCAGATGCAGTTACTTCATCAGATTTATAAGTTTCATCATAAGACCATTGAATTTTTTCACCAACAGCATAGTACTGAACTTCATATCTAATCCAATTTGCAATTGATACGTTTGGATTGTCATTGTCTGTTTTAGCATAAATCCAATATGTACCTGTAGTTAAATTAGTTACTTCACTACCCCATTCACCATTCAAATATACATATGGAATAGGATCATCATCAGTACCTAAACTATCTAATCTAACTTCTTCACCATTAATTATAGCTGTAATATATGGTTCTTGTGTTCTTGTACCATCATGAGCAGTCATACCACTTTGAATAGTATGTTTATTAATTTTTACAGTACCAGAAACAGTATTAAATGTGTAATTAGAATTGCTTGCTACTAAAGTATATGTGTAAGTACCAACGACTTTACCAATTTCTGAAGTATCAACATCAATTTGTAAATCATCACCTAATACTAAATCACTTTGATCAAATGTAACTATAATATCATCATGAATCTTTCCATCATAATTATATGTGAAATTAGGACCAACGCTTGCTCCACTTGCAATTTCAACATCAATTAATTTTTTATTAATTGTAAATTGCTTAGTGTTGTTAATACTAATTACATAATTATCATTTCCAGAAGTTGCTGTTGCTGTATAAGTACCTGCATTCTTAGCCTGTCCAGATACATTAATTGTACATTCCTCACCAGTTATCAATCCATTTGTAATACTTACTTCTGGCTTATGGAATAATCCATCATATTCAAATGTTGTATCAGTCCAACTAATTGTTAATACTGCTGGATTAATAATTACATATGCTAGTCTGTCAGGAATTTCACCATAATTAGGATCTGTCTTTGTAAATCTAATAGTTACTTCATGAGTTCCTACATAAATTGCTTCATCACCATATACAAATTCTACTGTTACACCATTTGGTAATTCTCCATCATCAATCTTAATTGATTTATGCTGCTTACCATCATATGTATAATACTTATCGTTAATAACAACATTACTTAAATCATATGAACCTTCTTTAATTTCATACTCGCATGATGTTACTTCGATATAATAATTATTATTATCTAAGCTTGATACAGTAATACTGTAATTACCTCTATTAATTTCGCCTAAATTATCGAAAATAATATTAACAATATCATCATTTAATAATCCAATAATTTCATATTCTGGTAGATGAGAATTACCATCATATCCAAATTCAGTCTTAGTCCAATTAATAGATACAGTCTTTGGATTAACAGCTAAACCATCAATAGTAATACTATTTGGAACCTCATAATTAACTGCTGTTTGACCAGATAATTTAAAGAATATTTCTATTTCTGTATCTCCAACATTCAATACTCCAGTAGTTTTATCTAAATCAATTGATACACCTTCAGGTAAATTAGAAATTGTTGGATATTGATAATTACCATTATAATTAAA
>JAILPD010000069.1 GCA_024690445.1 Acholeplasmatales bacterium | reverse complement strand
AAGAAATTGGATTGGTAAATCAACAGGTGTTGAGGTTGACTTTGAAATTGTTGATGGTGGTAAGTTCTCTATCTATACAACATGTATTGAAACTATCTATGGTATTACATTCATGGTATTAGCTCCAGAAGGAGAATTAGTTAAGGAATTAATGCCTAGAATTGAAAATAAGGATGAGGTATTAGCTTATATAGATGCCGCATCTAAGAAGAGTGAATTAGAAAGAACTGAATTAAATAAGACAAAGACTGGCTGCCAATTAAAAGGTTTATATTGTATTAACCCAGTTAATGGTAAGAAGGTACCATTATTCATTGGTGATTTCGTATTAGCAGGTTATGGTACTGGCGCTGTTATGGCAGTTCCTTCACATGACCAAAGAGACTTTGAATATGCTATAGCTCATAATATTCCTATGATTCAAGTTATTGATGGTGCTGATGTTAGCAAGCACGCATTTGAGAAACAGGATTATTTAGGTAAGGGCTGCAAGCTAATGAATTCTGAAGAATTTACAGGCTTAACTGTAGAAGAGGCTAAAGAAGCTATTACAAAGAAGCTTGAAGGTATGGGTATTGCAAGACGTACAGTAAATTATAAATTTCGTGAATGGATTTTTGCTCGTCAAAGATATTGGGGAGAGCCAGTTCCAGTAGTTCATACTGAAGATGGTAAGGTGTATATACTTCCTGATGAAGAATTACCACTTATTTTACCTGAACTTAAAGATTATAAGGGTAAGAATGGTAAAGCTCCACTTGAAAACGCAGAAGAGTGGAAACATTATGATAAGAATGGTGTTAAGGGCTTAAGAGAAACATCAACAATGCCAGGTTCTGCTGGTTCAAGCTGGTATTTCTTAAGATATATTGATCCAAACAATGATAATGAATTAGCTGATAAGGAATTATTAAAGCATTGGATGCCAGTTGATTTATATATTGGTGGTCCTGAACATGCAGTTGGACATTTAATGTATTCTAGAATTTGGAATAGATATTTATATGAAAAAGGTATCGCTCCAACAAAAGAACCATTTAAGAAATTAGTTCATCAAGGTATGATTTTAGGTTCTAATGGTATTAAGATGGGTAAGAGATTCCCTGAATATGTAGTTAATCCATCTGATATCGTAAGAGAATATGGTGCTGATACACTTCGTTTATATGAAATGTTTATGGGACCTCTTGAGGCATCTAAGCCTTGGAGCCAAGAAGGCGTTGAAGGTGCTCGTCGTTTTATTGATAGAGTATATCGTTTAGTAGTTGATTATAAGGATAAATTTACAACTGAATATGATAATACTATGGAAATGGTATATCATAAGACAGTTAAGAAGGTAACAGCTGATTTTGAAGCTTTAGCGTTCAATACAGCTATTTCTCAATTGATGATTTTTGTAAATGAAGCTTATAAAGCAAATAAAATTTATATTGGCTTTATCGAAGGCTTAGTAAAATTATTATCACCTATTTGTCCACATATCTGTGAAGAATTATGGGAAGAATTAGGACATGATAAGACTATTGCTTATGAAGCATGGCCTACATTTGATGAAGCTAAATGTGTTGATAATGTTGTAGTTTATGCTGTATCTGTAAATGGTAAGTTTAGAGATAAGTTATCTACAAGCTTAGAAACAGCTAAGGATGATGTTATTGCTTTAGCTAAGGAATTAGATAAGGTAAAGGCTCAAATTGAAGGTAAAGAAATCGTTAAGGTAATTGTTGTACCTGGAAAGATTGTAAATATTGTAGTTAAGTAAAAAAATGTTTTAAAGTAGTTAATACTTTGGAAAGGAAGAAATAATGAGTAATATATTGAAGGTTACTAATCTTTATGCAAGAGTTCCTGAAAAAGAAATATTGAAGGGATTAGATTTAGAAATGAAAACTGGTGAGGTTCATGCTATCATGGGCCCTAACGGTACTGGTAAATCAACTCTTTCATCCATTATTATGGGTCAAAGAAGATATGAGGTTACTGGTGGTGATGTTACATTAGATGGTGTTTCATTACTTGATAAGGAAGTAGATGAAAGAGCTAGAATGGGTTTATTCTTAGCTTATCAAAATCCAGCTGAAGTTCCTGGTGTAACTAATTCAGATTTTATCCGTGCAGCTATGAAGGCTACAAGTGGGACTAATCCTTCATTATTTAAGTTCATCAAAGAATATGATAAAGCAATCACAGACTTAAAGATGCGTGAAGATTTAGGTCAAAGATATTTAAATGATGGCTTTTCAGGTGGCGAAAAGAAGAAAAATGAAATATTACAAATGAAGATGTTAAAGCCTAAGTTTGCTATTTTAGATGAAATTGATTCAGGCTTAGACGTTGATGCACTTCGTATTGTTGGCGAGAATGTAAGTAATATGATAAATGAAAATTTAGGTGTATTACTAATTACTCATTATCAAAGATTATTAGATTATATTAAACCAGACTTTGTTCATGTAATGATCAATGGTAGAATTGTTAAAACTGGTGGAGCAGAATTAATCGAAAAGATCGATAGAGAAGGCTATAGTTGGATTGAAAAAGAATTAGGTATTAGTATTAATCCTGAAACAGAACAGAAGACCCATGCTGTTTTAGGAGCTTGTGCTCATAATCCAAAGAATAATTAGTTATGGCTGATTTAAAGATTATAAAGATTTCTGATTTGGGTCAATCAGATATAAATGAAAATAATGATGTCATTTATTTAATTGATGCTTCAGTAAACTTAAATATAAAATCTGGAATTAACGTAAAGTTTTTGGATACATTATCAAATGGTAATGTTAACTTAAAGATTGAAAAAGATGCTAATGTATTCTATACAATATTAAATTCATCTAATACAAATAGAGTATTTGATATTTATGGCAAGTTAGAATTAACTGAAATTTCATTAGATGAAACTAATGAAAATATTAATGCTAATTTAATGATAGAGGATGCAAGCTTTGAATCTAAGTGCTTATCATTTGCTAGTAATCATGATTCAGATTTCCATGTTTATGTTAATCATAATGCGAAGCAAACATTTTCTAATGTATCAAATATTGGTGTAGCCTTAAATAAGGGTAAGCTTTTATTTGATGTAGTAGGTAAAATTGAAAAGGGTATGTCAAAATCTAAATGCTCTCAATTATCTAAAGGTATTGTAATGGATAATGAGTCTAAGGTTGATGCTAAGCCAGTATTATTAATTGATGAATATGATTGCTTTGCTAATCATGGTGCTTCAATTGGTAAGGTATCTGATGAGGATTTATTCTATTTGATGAGTAGAGGCTTAACAAAGAATGAAGCATTTATTTTGATTTTAGATGGTATAATTAGACCTTTCGTTGATGGTATTTTAATAGAAGAATATAAGAATAGTATCAGTGAAAGAGTTGCTAAATTAATTTAAGGGATGATTAGATGGATATCAATAAAATAAGAAATGATTTCCCTGTTTTTAGAGAAGAACCAGGACTTGCATATCTTGATTCTGCCGCTATGGCTTTAAAGCCTGATTGCGTAATTAAGGCAGTGGACGATTATTATAATAAGTTAGGTGTAAATGTTCATAGAGGTGTTTATCGTTTAAGTTATGAGGCAACTGATAAATATGAAGAGGCTAGAACTACTATAGCAAAATTCTTAAATTGTGATTTTGAAGAGGTTGTATTTACTAGAGGTTCTTCAGCGTCACTTAATCTAGTAGCTTCAAGCTATGGTTTAAACTTCTTAAAGCCAGGTGATGAAGTAATTACTTCTGAACTTGAGCATCATTCATCGCATATGCCTTGGTTTAATGTATGTGAAAAGACTGGTGCTAAGCTTAAATATGTCGAATTAGATAGTGAAAATAGAATTACTGTAGAAAACTTCAAAAAGGCATTAACTAAGAATACTAAGGTTGTTGCCTTAACATATGTATCTAATGTTATGGGCTATATTACTCCTATTAAGGAAATTATTAAGCTAGCTCATGAGGTTGGTGCTATTGTTACTGTAGATGGTGCACAGGCTGTACCTCACATGAGGGTAGATGTTAAAGATTTAGATTGTGATTTCTTATCATTTTCTGGCCATAAGCTATGTGGCCCTACAGGAATTGGTGTTTTATATGGTAAGAAGTCTTTATTAGAAAAAATGCCTCCTATTGAATTTGGCGGAGACATGGCTGATACAGTATTATTAGATTCTCAAACATATAAGGCAGCTCCTTATAAATTTGAAACTGGTACTCCAATTATTGCAGGTGCGATTGGTTTAGCAGCCGCTTGCAAATATTTAGATGAAATTGGTTTTGATAATATTGTTGAACAAGAAAGAAAATTAAGAGCTAAGGCTGTTAATGAATTAAAGAAAATTGATGGTGTTATCATTTATAATGAATCATGCGAAACAGGTGTTATTGCCTTTAATTTAGAAGGAATTCACCCTCATGATGCGGCATCTGTATTTGATAATAATGATGTATGTATTAGAGCAGGACATCATTGTGCTCAATTAATAACTAAGAAATTAGGTACTATTGGTACTATTAGAGCTTCATTCTATTTTTATAATAGAGAAGAAGATATTGAAAAATTTATTAAGGCTGTTAAGGAAGCAAAGGATTTCTTTGGACAGTTTTAATTAGTGGAGGTATAAGGTCATGGACTTAAATACTTTATATAGAACTGTTATTATGGATAACTATAAAAACCCAAAAAACAAGGGACTTAAGCAAACTGATGATTATCACTTTGTTCATTTAAATAACCCTTCATGTGGTGATGAAATGAATGTTGAAGTTAAAATCGAAGATGGAATCATCAAAGATGTAAGACAAGATGGTCATGGATGCTCTATTTCTATGTCATCTGCCTCAGTTATGAGTGATGTATTAATCGGTAAGACTGTAGAAGAAGCTAGAAAAATTATTCTAGATTTTTATGGAATTGTTACTGGTGTAGATCCAGAAAATGAGGATGAACTTGGTGAGGCTATTGCTTATATGGGTGTAAGACAATTCCCTGCTAGAGTTAAATGTGCAACCCTTGCTTGGAAGGCAATTGAACGTGCAATTGATGAGGTGATAGATAATGGCAAATAGCAAAAAAGAAGCCAATGAAATTGTTGGTGATTACAAGTATGGCTTTAAGACTGATGTTGAAAATGTTCTATCATCTGGTAAGGGTTTAAATGAGGATACTATTAGATTTATCTCTAAGGCTAAAAATGAGCCTGAATGGATGTTAGATATTAGACTTAAGGCATATCATGCCTTCTTAGAAATTGAAAATCCTAAATGGGGACCAGATTTAAGTGGTATCGATTTCCAAGAATATACTTACTATATTAAATCTAGTAAGAAGGCAGAAGATAGCTGGGATGAGGTTCCTGAGGCTATTAAGGAGACTTTTGATAAATTAGGTATTCCTGAGGCTGAAAGGAAATATTTAGCAGGTACATCAACACAGTTTGAATCAGAAGTAGTTTATCATAAAAATTTAAAAGAATTAGAAGATCAAGGCGTAATTTTCTGTGATACAGATACTGGCTTAAGATTATATCCCGAATTATTTAAGGAATATTTTGCTAAGTTAGTTCCTTATACAGATAATAAATACGCTGCTTTAAATACAGCTGTATGGAGTGGTGGTTCATTTATTTATGTTCCTAAGGGAGTAAAACTTGATAAGCCAGTTCAATCATATTTTAGAATTAATAGTGAAAGAATGGGTCAATTTGAAAGAACATTAATTATTGTTGATGAGGATGCTGATCTACATTATGTAGAAGGATGTACAGCACCACTTTATTCAAAGGATTCATTACATGCCGCTGTAGTAGAAATATATGTAAAGAAAAGAGCACACGCTAGATATTCAACTATCCAAAATTGGTCAAATAATATCGTTAATCTAGTTACTAAGAGAACATTAGTAGAAGATTATGGTCATATGGAATGGATTGATGGTAATGTTGGTTCTGGATTAAATATGAAATATCCAGCTTGTATACTAAAGGGTGATTATGCTAAGGGAACTACAATTTCAGTTGCCTTTGCAAGTGAAGGTCAATTACAGGATGCTGGTGCTAAAATGATTCATCTTGGTAAGAATACAACATCTACAATTATCTCTAAATCTATCTGTAGAGGTGGAGGTAAGGTTAATTATCGTGGTTTAGTAAAATGTGGAAAAACAGCAAATGGTGGACGAAGCCATGTAGAATGTGATACACTAATATTAGATGAGAAGTCTTCATCAGACACTATTCCACTAAATTCAGGCGAAAATGGCGATATGTATATCGAGCATGAGGCTACAGTTTCTAAGGTAAATGAAGAGCAATTATTTTATTTGATGAGTAGAGGCTTAACAGAAGCTGAAGCTACTGAGATGATTGTTATGGGATTCATTGAACCATTCTCAAGAGAACTTCCAATGGAATACGCAGTAGAATTAAATAGACTAATAAAGTTAGAAATGACAGAAAGCGTAGGTTAAAAGAATGAACTATTTTTGGAGAATTATGTTTCACATTGTAGTTACCGCTTGTGCAACTGTAATGATTGTACTTGGTATCATTTATGATATTCAAGAATTATGGATTTGGGGTATTGTATTAGCAGTCGCAGGAAATATTTTAGTATATTTCATATTATTTATAATTGGTTTACT
>JAILPD010000082.1 GCA_024690445.1 Acholeplasmatales bacterium | reverse complement strand
TGTATTCGATGAGGGATATATTGTAGCGAGTGCTTATAATATCGGTGTGACAAGAGGCGATATTGATGAATTAAAATATCGTTGTTCTCTATTTGAATCTGATAGAGTAACAAGCCTTACACTTGATGTAAATAAGGGCGGTTTAAATGAGGCAGCCATCTTTGGTGGTAGAATGCTTGAGCTTGCCAAGGCTAAAAATATAGATATTCCATATAATACAATGGTATATGAAAGATTATTAAATAGAATAAATAAGAACAAATAGAAAAGGACACCATCGCTGGTGCCCTTTTCCTTTTTGGGAGAGATTATTTTGAAAAGTTATTATCTTTTGCACTTATATGTTACCATTTATGAAAGCGTTTGTCAACTATATTTATTAAAAATAAATTAAAACTTAAAATAAATATTATTAATTATTTAAATATGGTATAATTTGTTGGGGTATAATTATATGGATCGAAGAGCTTATTTATTAAATATGAGAAAGGCAGGCTTGTTGAAGGGACAAAAGCCTTGTTTTATCACTTTAAAAATTAATATGGGAAAAATATATAATGATGGAACTGCTGATTTCATTATGAGCTATAGAGATGGTATTTTATATTTTCAAAGAATGTCATTTTTCTTTAAGAGTTTAAAACCAAAATTAGATTTTGAACTTCATGCTCAAAGATTCGTAGAATATAAATTCATCAATAGGAATTTTATGAATACATTATGCTTATATGATAAGGATGGTTGCTATTTAGAGATTCATTACCAAAAGGGTACTCTTCAAACAGCATCTACTGAGGATAGTATTCAAAGAATAGTTGATATATTAAAACAAAATGGCTTAAGACTTTCAAAGGAAGAATAAAATGAGTAAGCAAAAAAAAGAATTAACTAAAAGTGAGATGGAATTAATAAAGAAGTATGAATCTAATAGAAAGAAGACTTCTTTTAAGGATAAAAAAGAAATGTATTTAAAACAAACTGATAGAAATTATAAGGATGGTGATCGTAATTGATTAAATTAGGTGAATTTCAAAAATTAAAAGTAATAAGATTATCAGATTTAGGTTATATGCTATCAGATGGTGAAGAAGAGGTATTATTACACTTTAAGCAGGCTTCTAAGGAATATAAGCCTGAAGATAATATTAATGTATTTATATATAGTGATAAGGCTGGAAGAAAAACAGCTACTGAACAGGCTCCATCTATTACATTAGATAACCCTGGCTTTGTTAAAGTAACTGATGTTTTACCTGGTGCTGGTGTATTTGTTAATATTAATACTCCAAAGGATATTTTGATTTCTAAGGATTACCTGCCTTATGATGAAACATTATGGCCAATTGTTGGTGATGAGATTTTAGCTATCTTAAAGATAAAAAAAGATGTATTAGCAGCGAAGCCTATTGGAAGATATGATATCATTGCTTTAAAGAGAATGGTTAATTATATTGAGGGTGAGGATGTAAATGCAGTAGTAGTTAGAGTAGGCGAGAAGGGTTTATCACTAGCTACTCATGATCCTATGTATATTTTCGTTCCTAATACTCAATTAAGAGGTAAGCATAGATTAGGTGAGTCATTGAAGGTTACTATCACTAAGAAGATTGAAAATGAGTATTATGGTAGATTAAATGGTCAAAAGGAAGAAATGATTGAACCTGATAAAAAAATCATTTTAGATTATTTAGATAAACATCATGGTGCGATGAAAATAACTGCTAAAACATCAGCCGATGTTATTGAAAAAGAACTAGGTTTATCTAGAAAGGCTTTTAAGAGAGCCTATGGTGGTTTATATAAGGATAGAGTCATCGATTTTGATGAAGAAAAAACATTTGTAGTTAAAAAATAAATATTTGTGAATTTTTGTGAATAAAAGTATTGCAATACGTGAATAATAGGTGTATAACATAGATAGAGGTGAGAAATATATGTTAGAATTTTTTGATTCAGATGACAGAGTTGGCACTGTAACATTCTATGATAGACACCTATTATTAAATTCTAAGCTTATTAAATACTTCGAAGAAGCATATAAGGTTAGAATTGGATTAGATAAGGAATTAAATGAAGTTTATGTATTCCCTTTAGATAAGGATCATGCCTTATCTGGTGAAATTAAGGAATCATCTCTACTTTCCTTATCTGTATCAAAGAGTTATGTTAGAATTGCGTCAAAGCAGCTTATTGAGTTTTTATCAAATGCCTTTGGTTTAGTAATTAACAAAGGTGATAGCATTCAATTTAAAGGATACTTTGATGATAAAAAGAAGTGCCTAATAATTGATATGGGAGGTAAGAAGAATGCTTAACACTATTATGGAAGTAGGTATCGAGGATTATACAATTTGGCTATGGCTTGCCATATTTGTAATAACTATCGCAGTTGAGGCAATGACTCAGGATTTAGTATCTATTTGGTTTACTGTTGGTTCATTCGCATCACTATGTATTAGTTATTTCGCTCCATGGTGGGTTGAATTAATTGTGTTTGTTGTAATATCAACAGCGTGCTTAGTTTTAACTAGACCATTAGTTAAAAAACTAATGAGGAGCCAAATTAGAAAAACGAACTCAGATGAATTTATAGGTCAAAGAGTAAAACTTATTTCAAAAGTTACTAAATTTGAAATGGGTACTGTAAAATTGAATTCAGTAGTATATAACGTAGTTTTACCAGATGATATTGAAGAAGAAATCGAGGCAGATTCTATTGTTGAAATAGTTTCTATAAAGGGTAACAAGTTTATTGTAAGAAAGGTGGAAGAATAATATGTTTTTATCAGATGCAGGACTTATCACTATGATTGTTATTTTATCAATCATTGGTATTGTTGTATTAATTTACTTAATTACTAGAATTAGAATTGTTAGACAAACTAACAAATACGTTGTTGAACGTTTAGGTGCATTCCATGCAACATGGAGTGTTGGTGTTCATTTCTTAGCACCATTTATTGATAAGGTTACATATGTTGTAACAATGAAGGAGCAGGTTAAGGATTTCGATCCACAGCCAGTTATCACAAAGGATAATGTAACAATGCAAATTGATACAGTTGTATTCTTCCAAGTAACTGATCCTAAGCTATATGCTTATGGTGTTGAAAGCCCAATTTTAGCTATTGAAAACTTAAGTGCTACTACACTTCGTAATATCATTGGTGAATTAGACTTAGATGAAACATTAACATCAAGAGATATTATTAATACTAAGATGAGATCTATTTTAGATGAAGCTACTGACCCTTGGGGAATTAAGGTAAATAGAGTAGAAGTTAAGAACATTTTACCTCCTAAGGATATTAGAGAATCAATGGAAAGACAGATGAGAGCTGAACGTGAGCGTCGTGAGAAGATCTTATTAGCTGAAGGTGAAAAGAAGTCTCAAATCTTATTAGCTGAAGGTCAAAAGGAATCTCAAATCTTACGTGCAGATGCTGATAAGCAAGCTAAGATTTTATCCGCTGAAGCACAAGCTGAATCAATTCGTAAGGTAAAAGAAGCTGAAGCTGCTGGTATTCGTATGGTAAGAGAAGCTGAAGCTGATGGTTTAAAGGCATTAGCTGATGCTAAGGCTACTCCTGAAGTATTAACATTAAGAAGCTATGAAGCTGTTAAGGATTTAGCAAATGGTCAATCTACTAAGATTGTTGTTCCATCTGATTTACAAAATCTAGCAACACTTGCTACTACAGTAAAGAATATTACTGAAGGAAAGAAGTAATATAATGGATTATTTCGATGAATTAGAAAAGAATAAAGAAGAAAAGGAAAAGTTTGTAAAGACATATAAGAGAAATCAAAAAATCTTGCGTTATGTACTTGGATTTTTGTATATTGGATTAGGCATATTATTTATATGTCTCGGAATTGGTTTATATTTTGTTGAGCCGATTATGTTATATGCATTTATTGGAATTGGCCCTGTATTCTTAATCTTAGGTATTGTCTTCTTCATTGTTTTTGGAAAGCTTGATGCTAATAAGGCGTATGACAGAATGAAAAGAAGAATTGAAAGTGGTAAACCTATATATTCTACATATCAAATGTCATCTAGAATTATTATGCTAGAAAATAAAGTTAAAAATTTAGAAGAAGAAATAGAATCTATTAAGAAAAATTATAGATAATTAGGGGTGAATTTTTTACCCCTTTTTATTTATAAAAAAACATGCTTTTAGTATTGCATAAACAATATTATTGTGATAAAATAAACGGGCGTACATTGTAAGTGGTTCGGTAGTTCAGCTGGTTAGAATGCCTGCCTGTCACGCAGGAGGTCGCGAGTTCGAGTCTCGTCCGGACCGCCACTTATATGCGCTCATAGATCAATTGGATAGATCGTTTGACTACGGATCAAAAGGTTAGGAGTTCGAGTCTTCTTGGGCGCGCCATTCTAAA
>JAILPD010000048.1 GCA_024690445.1 Acholeplasmatales bacterium | reverse complement strand
ATTAATTCTACTCTTATTTCAGATTCTGTTTTTTCTGTTGGTTTTACTATTTCTTTATCTTTATCACTTGTATCATCTTTTTTATCTTCAGATGTAGTATCAGTATTATTAGATTTATTATCAGGTACATCTTTAACATTTTCAGGTTTATCTACTATATTTGATGAATTATCATCAAAACAACTAGCTAATGTTAAAAATGATAAAGCTAATAACGGTAAAATAAATAATTTCTTTTTCATGAATTTCATCCTTTATTATAAATTTAACTCTTCCTGATAAAATTATACCCACCACACTTGATTTTTGTCAAAGAAAAAATGTTAGTAAACACATTTTAGTGCCTACTAACATTTTATCATTACAGATTTACTTGCTTAATATTTATCTATTCTCTGGTTTATATCCAGGTTTTATATATAACTTGTCAATGTTAGGCTCAATTTCTTTGTCCCATACATCATTAGCCCAATTAGCCTTTTCTACTTCATTAATTTCCAATGAAACATGAGAAATATCACATCCCATAATCTCAGACACAGCCTTCGCTACTGCTTCAGCGCATCTTTTCTTTTGGTCTTCAGTTCTTCCTGGATAACATTTAATATTTATATGTGGCATATATTTCACTACTTTCTTGGATTTCTAATATTTGCTTGAGCTGCGGCTAATCTAGCAACAGGAACTCTAAATGGAGAACAAGATACATAATCTAATCCTGCATTATGATAGAAATCAATACTCTTAGGCTCACCACCTGTTTCACCACAAACACCTATATGTAAATCAGGTCTAGTACTTCTACCATCCTTAACACTCATCTTAACTAATTTACCAACACCATTATAATCTAATGTCTTAAATGGATCTTCTTCTAGAATCTTAGTTTCATAATATGAAGGTAAGAATTTAGCTGCGTCATCTCTAGAGAATCCAAATGTCATTTGAGTTAAATCGTTTGTACCAAAAGAGAAGAATTCTGCTTCTTTAGCTATTTCATCAGATAATAATGCAGCTCTTGGAATTTCAATCATTGTACCAACATGATAAGTCATCTTGATATTTGCTTCTTTAATTAATTTATCTGCAGTTTTACAAATAATATCCTTAACATATTTTAATTCTTTAACTTCTAGAACAAGTGGTACCATTATTTCAGGTTCAATGTTCTTCTTAGTTTTCTTCATTACATTGATAGCAGCCTTAATAATCGCAGTTGTTTGCATCTCACAAATTTCTGGATATGTTACAGCTAATCTACAACCTCTATGACCCATCATTGGGTTAGATTCATGTAATTCAGCGATTCTATCCTTAACAGCTTCTACACTCTTATTTAAAGCTTTTGCTAGCTCAACAATTAAAGATTCTTCTTGAGGTAAGAATTCATGTAGAGGTGGATCTAATAAACGTACATTAACATTCATTCCATCCATAATCTCATATAAGCCTTCAAAGTCTTTTTGTTGCATTGGCTCAAGTTCAGCTAATGCTTTAACTCTATCTTCTTTAGTATCAGCTAAAATCATCTTTCTCATAGAGAAGATTCTATCCTTATCAAAGAACATATGTTCTGTTCTACATAAACCGATACCTTCGGCGCCAAATAATACTGCTTGTTTTGCATCTCTTGGATTATCAGCGTTAGTTCTTACTTTAAGATATCTAAATTCATCAATCCATTTCATCATTCTACCAAAATATCCTGATGTTAAATCTGGTTGATCTTGTTCAATTTCACCTAAATAAACATTACCTGTTGAACCATCAATAGAGAATGTATCCTTATCTGTATAAACCTTACCATTAATAGTTACAGTTCTATTCTTTTCAGAAATAATAGCTTCACCACAACCACAAACACAGCACTTACCCATACCACGAGCAACAACGGCTGCGTGTGATGTTTGTCCTCCACGCATTGTAAGAATAGCTTCTGATGAAATCATACCAACGATATCCTCTGGAGAAGTCTCTGCTCTAACTAAAACTACCTTTTCTCCAGCCTTCTTTCTTCTTTCTGCTTCCTCAGCTGTAAATGCTAGCTTACCAGTACCTGCACCAGGACCTGCTGCGATACCTTTTGCAATTGGCTTATGGTTTAAAAGATCAGCTCTTTCAAAGTCTGGAAGTAAAATCATATCGAAGCTTTGAGGGTCAATACGAAGTATTGCTTCCTTCTCGTCAATTAAGCCTTCATCTATTAAATCTAGGGCAATCTTTAAGGATGCCTTAGGAGTACGCTTACCATTTCTAGTTTGTAGGAAATATAATTTACCATCCTCAACAGTAAATTCCATATCCTGCATATCCTTATAATGATTTTCCATTAATTTTATAGTCTTGATGAATTGTTCATAAACATTTGGCATTCTCTTTGCAAGCTCTTCAATATGAAGTGGTGTTCTAATACCAGCAACTACATCCTCACCCTGTGCGTTAGGTAGATATTCTGCAGACACCTTATTTTCACCTGTTGCAGGGTTACGAGAGAACGCAACACCTGTACCTGATGTTTCACCCTTATTACCAAATGCCATTGATTGAACATTTACTGCGGTACCCCATGAATAAGGAATATTATTCATCATACGATATACATTTGCTCTTTCGTTATCCCATGATCTAAATACAGCCTTAATTGCTTCTATTAATTGCTCATATGGATCAGCTGGGAATTCTTCATTAAATGTTTTCTTATAATAAGCCTTATATTTCTTAACTAATTCCTTAAGCTCATCTGCTTTAACTTCAGTATCAAGCTTATATCCCTTTGATGCCTTAAGATCATCAAGCATTTTATCCATATCTGTTCTTGGATGACCCTTAGCAATATTAGTAAACATTAAAATGAATCTTCTATATGAATCATATGCGAATCTTTCATTATTAGTTTCCTTTGCTAATACCTCAACAGTATTATCATTTAAGCCAAGATTTAAAATAGTATCCATCATACCAGGCATTGATACTCTCGCACCTGAACGTACTGATACTAAAAGTGGATTTTTATTACCACCAAATGCTTTACCAGTTTTCTTTTCAACCTCTTTTATAGCTTTATAAATATCTTGAACTAAGAAATCAGGTAATGACTTATTAGATTCATAATATAAGCTACAAGCTTCAGTTGTAATAGTAAATCCTTGTGGAATAGGAACACCAATGTGTGTCATTTCCGCAAGACCAGCACCTTTTCCTCCTAATAATTCTTTACCTAATCCATAGGCTTGTTCGAAATGAAAAACATATTGTTTTGCCATAAAAAAATACCCCCAAAATATTATTTTTCAAATTGTTCTATTAATAATATTAATAAAATCGATTTTTTTCACTATTTATTATA
>JAILPD010000040.1 GCA_024690445.1 Acholeplasmatales bacterium | reverse complement strand
ACTAATTCTCCTTCTGGAGCTAATACCATGAATGTAATACCATAGATAGTTTCAATACATGTTGTATAGATAGAGAACTTACCACCATCAACAATTTCAAAGTCAACCTCAACACCTGTTGATTTACCAATCCAATTTCTTTGCATTTCCTTTGTTGATTCAGGCCAATCAATTTCATTTAAGCCCTCTAATAATTTTTCGGCAAAAGCAGGTTGATCAATAACCCATTGCTTCATATTCTTTCTTACAACTGGGTAACCACCACGTTCACTTTTACCATCGATAACTTCGTCATTAGACAATACTGTACCTAACTCTTCACACCAGTTAACTGGCATATCGATATATTTAGCATAGCCGTCTTTATAAAGATTCTTAAAAATCCATTGTGTCCATTTATAGAATTTAGGATCTGATGTAGAGATACACTTAGACCAGTCATAGTCAAAACCTAATTCCTTTAACTGATGAGTAAATGTCTCAATATTCTTCTTTGTAAATCCTTCTGGATGATTTCCTGTTGAAATCGCATATTGTTCAGCAGGTAAACCAAATGAATCATATCCCATTGGGTGTAATACATTATATCCCTGCATTCTCTTCATTCTTGAAATAATATCAGTTGCAGTATATCCTTCTGGATGTCCAGCATGTAGACCAACTCCTGATGGATATGGGAACATATCTAATGCATAGAACTTAGGCTTAGAAAAATCCCAAACATCTGTATAGAATGTGTTATTCTTTTCCCAATATTCCTGCCATTTTTTCTCAATTTTCTTATGATTAAATTCACTCATATAGCAAACCTCCTAAAAAACATAAATATGCTTATAACATTTTATCACAAAAGTTCATAAATTTGTAGTATAAACTCAAATAATTAGTTCTTTATTTTACATTTTTATTCATAGAATAACAAGAAAAAAACATGCAAATTTAGACCATTCGCATGTTTTAGTTTTTTATTGTTTACTTTATCTTTTTCTTTACCTTAGGGTCTTTGAATTTAAATGGAGTAATTTGATATACATAATAATTCAACCAGTTGTAATATAGAATATTAGCTGTACTTCTCCATTTTACATCGATATCTCCATCATCATTAAAATAATTTAATGGCTTTTCAATATCTAATCCCTTATTTAAATCTCTTTCATATTCTAGCTTTAAAGTTTCTTTGTCATATTCTAAATGGCCTAAAATAAAGAATTCATTACGGTTCTTATTCTTTAAGATTGTAGTTCCACAAAGTTTAGATGAAGCAAGTGGAATCAAATTCTCATTAGCTAATAAATCTTCTTCTTTATTGTAAGTATGTCTTGATTGAGGCACATAGAATACATCATCAATACCATTTAATAAAACCTCATGAATAACAGCCTTTCTATGAGGATAAATTCCAAATAGTTTCTTTTCAAGTGGATACTTATCAATTCCAAAGTAATAATATAGAGCAGCTTGAGCACCCCAACAAATAAACATTGTTGATGTAACATGACTTCTTGAATAATCAAAGATTTCCTTTAATTCATTCCAATAATCAACCTCTTCAAATGGAATAGTTTCAACAGGAGCTCCTGTAATAACCATACCATCAAAATGTCTATCCTTAATCTCATCAAATGTCATATAGAATCTATCTAGGTGAGATTGATCTGTATTTTTAGATACATGTTGTTTTGGAACAATAAATGTAAGATTAACCTGAAGTGGCGTATTAGCTAATAGTCTTGCAAGCTGTGTTTCAGTCACAATCTTAGTTGGCATCAAATTTAAAATTAAAATGTCAATCGGCCTAATATCCTGGGTATTTGCACGCTCAGTATGCATGACAAAGACATTCTCGTCTTCTAAAGTTTTATAAGCTGGAATATCCTTTGGGATAATAATTGGCATACTACCACTCCTCTCTTTAAAATAAAAATCATATTAATTATACAACATTTTTTTATTTATTTAAAGTTTTGTTAACTGGGGCCTTTTTAGGCTTTTCTTTAACTAAATAATTTAAAGTTGTAAAAACAATTATAGACAGAATAAAAGCACCTAAAATTGATAAAATATAAACTAATTTATATTCATCATAATTATCTGCATAATTAAGTATATAAATACCAGCAACAGAAATAACTCCTATTGTGCCATGTAGGATTAAACTGAATTTTTTAGCTTTATATTTATTAATTTTATACTCAAAAAATGCAATTAAAATCAAATTAATAACTGCAGAACTCCCAATTATAAGAAGGGCAATTCTAAATGATAATTTGGAAAAATCCATTAGCGAAAAAACTAATATTGCCGAAAGATAAAATATTAAGTTTACTACTAAATATGTTATCAATACCTTCTTATTCATCTTTCAATACCTGATATGCGAATTCAATAGCAAAAACAGCTGCCTTAGCTCTTACTAAATTTCTACCGATATTACCAAATTTTTTGGTAGTAGTTTTATATGTATTGTTAGTTACAACACCAAAGCAAACTGTACCTACATCAATAATTCCATCGCTAGATGGGCCTGCCATACCTGTAACTGAAATAGCGACATCACTATTAGCCCTCAATTTAGCACCAAAAGCCATTTCTTTTGCCACTTCTTCAGATACTACGTTATATTTATCAATAGTTACAGGATCTACGCCTAAAATCGCTGTTTTTGATTCAGCAGCATATGTAACATAAGCTTCCATTAAAACTTTTGAGGCGTCAGGCACATTAACTATTGAGGCAGATACTAATCCACCAGTGCAGCTTTCAGCTGTTGTAATATGATATTTCTTTTCAATTAATAAATTTACTAAATCGAATTCATTCATATTTTTTCTCCAAATTTTTTATGAAAAATAAGAGGCTCATAAGAGCCTCATTTTTATTAATTAGAAACCAAAATACTTCTTAGCGTTGTTGTAGCAGATATCTTCTACAATCTTACCTAATGTATCTAATTCTTCAGCTGGATATTGACCAGATTCAACTAGATTACCAAGCATTTGACATAATAAACGTCTGTAATACTCATGACGAGGATATGCTAAGAATGAACGAGAGTCAGTTAACATACCTACTGTTTGAGAAATGATAGCTACTTGCATCATTGTTTCCATATTTTGTCTCATACCATCTTGTTGATCTAAGAACCACCAAGCAGTACCAACTTGAACACGGTTTTGAACGCCTTCCTTTTGGAAGCATCCAGCTAATACCATTAATGCATAATTATCACGTGGATTTAAGCAATATAGGATAGTCTTAGGAAGAGAATCAGCAGCATCTAATGCACCAAGTAATGCAGATAACTTTTCCATATATACTGCATCTTCAATAGCATCGAAACCTGTATCTGGTCCAATCTTCTTTAACATAGACTTAGAATTATTTCTTAAAGCGCCAATATGATATTGTTGAGTCCAACCACGCTTTGCATATTCCTTACCTAAGAATACTAAAATATAACCCTTATATTTATCTTGTTCTTCAACAGAAACTGGCTCATTCTTTAAACCCTTTTGGAAAATAGCTTCAACTTCTGCTTCAGTTGCAGGAGCATAGCATAATACATCTAGGGCATGGTCTGATAAACGAGAGCCCATTTCATGGAAGAATTCAATTCTTTCAGCTAATGCCTTGCATAATAACTTAACTGAGTCAATCTTGTAGCCAACAACCTTTGATAATTGTTCAACCCAAGAACCAAACCAGTCTAATTCAACATTGATTGCCTTATCAGGACGGAATGCAGGTCTAACCTTAACCTTTAATGTCTTATCTGCATTCATTTGCTTATGCCAATGTAAATCATCAACTGGGTCATCAGTTGTACATACTGTATCTACATTGAACTTATATAACATTTCTCTTGCTGATAAAGTCTCTAACTTCTTGTTAGCAGCATCCCAAATCTTCTTTGCATTCTTTGCATTGATAATATCATTAATACCAAAGTATCTTCTCAATTCAAGATGAGACCAGTGATATAATGGGTTACCAACGAAATAAGGCATAGATTCACAGAATTGGAAGTATTTTTGATAATCTGATTCCTCTAATGACTTACCAGGGATATTACCAGAAATTGAATCCTCTTCATAGCCTCTAGCACGTAAAGCTCTCCACTTATAGTGATCACCATATCTATTACCAGCACCTAACCAAGCCTCAGCTAAATTTCTGAAGTGCTTATCTTCAGCAATTTCCTGTGGTTGTAAATGACAGTGATAGTCAAT
>JAILPD010000039.1 GCA_024690445.1 Acholeplasmatales bacterium | reverse complement strand
GCGAATTCCTGTCTCATCGCATTATATTGCTCAATAACGTTGCTTTCAACACCCTTAGTAATAGCCATGATATTTTCCCAGTTATTTACTAAATGGTTAAATATTCTCTTATCTAATTTACCTAAAGCAACATCCTTCTTTAATAATTCAATTATTGTCTCATCAGAAAAAGAATCCTTATAGCTTCTCTTACAATATAGGGCACTAGTAATATCTGCAATAGCGATAATCTTATCGCCAACGGATAAATCTCTTTCTCTTAATCCATCAGGATATCCAGTACCATCTAGCTTTTCATGATGGTGAGATGCAATATCAACAATCTTATACGAGAAGCATCCAGTAACTATTTCTCTTGTATAAATTACGTGTTTCTTCATTTCTTCATACATTTCTTGGTTTAATCTACCAGGATAACATAAAATATCAAGTGGAACTCTAATTTTTCCAATATCATGAATTAGTGATGCTAATCTTATTTCTGCAATCATTGAATCAGGAAGCTTAGATAATCTTGCTAATTCTTCAGAAATAGCGGCTACTGTAACAGTATGAGCTAATGTTTCATTATTATGAAATTCAAATGCGTATGTTGCCATATCAATAAATCCCATTAATTCTTCTATTGAATAATTAGCAGATGAAATATATTTTGATGTTTCATAAATGAAAATAGAATTCTTATCATTTAATTTTTCATAAATATCTGGTTGTTCCTTTAAAAGCTTAAACATTTTTGTCACTTGGTCAGGATTAAAAACGTTGCGCTTATCATTTTTAATTAGCTCAACCATTTCAGGAACAGTATATTCTTGATAATTATATTCAACAATTTGATTAACTAATGTCATTAATAATCCGGCTTGTTGATCTGGATCATATGTATCCTCTAAATACTTGCTTTGATAGAATAATAGTGGCTTTGCATCCTCACCAAATGGAGAACAGTTATGCATAAATGCATATGAAGATGCTGCTGCTAAAGCGTGATTACTTCTTGGAATTTCACCACTTTTATAATAAGTACCAATATCCTTAAGCATACATAAAAGAGCTAGCTTAGAGCCCTTTTGAGGATTATCTTCGTATACTTTATATCTTTCAATATATCGTTTTAATAGGAAGGCAGATCTAATACCACAATCTACATAACCAGGATTAATTTCAGCTAATACCTTTCTAAGATATTTTAGAACTGAATTATCATCAAAATAATATGCACCAACGCTATTAATTCCGCTACTCATGATACTATCCTCCTAATCAAACGCTAATTAAATTATAATTTAATTTAAAAGTTCATTCAATACAAAAAGTCCACTTTCGTGGACTATTCTAAAACATTGGTCCTAAAATGTTTAATATGAACGCAATGATCTTTTGATGTAATGGTCTTTTTAACCATTCCACATAGCTTAATTCTATTGATTCATTAGTAGCATTTATAAAATCATCACTCATCTTTTTTATTTCTGAATCATTCATTATTAATGCACCACATTCAAAGTGTAAAAATAAGCTTCTATAATCCATATTAGCTGTACCAATAAATACATATTTATTATCAACTATAATATTCTTTGCATGATTAAAGCCTTTTTCAAATTCATATATCTTGCCACCATTGGCAAGTATAGGGCCATATTTTTCTCTACCCATATAAAATGGACTTCTCTTATCTGGAATATGAGGCATCAATATTTTTACATCAATTCCTTGTCTACATTTTAATGAA
Source organism: Acholeplasmatales bacterium (assembly GCA_024690445.1). Next base: position 5,455 of record JAILPD010000039.1, on the reverse strand, counting down.
ATTAAATTTAGTAATGCATCATCAATAATAAAATATGGAGTTGAAATATATATGCTACTTTTAGCATGACTAATTAGTGATGTAAATAAATCATATGTTGCATTACCAATATATTGTGGACCATCAGTAAATGGCATAACATATCCAACATTTTCATACTTTTTTATTTCATTGACATCAACCTGAAAATCTAAGACAGTTTTCGTTGAAGCATACCACATTTCAACAAATTGAATTGTAAATGCGTAAGCTGCTTCACCTTCATATTTAGCACAATTATCACGCCAATAACCAAATCTATTTTTTAAGTTCACATATTCATCAGCTAAATTATCTCCACCACAATAAGCTATAACACTATCAATTATGGCAAGCTTTCTATGATTTCTATAATTTACTAAGAAATTGAAATTAGAACCAAGTGCCTCATAGGCACATACTTCACAATTTTTAATCTTTGAAAGCTTCTTTATTATCTTTCCATTATTATGACCACGACAGCCAATATCATCATATAATATCTTTATTTCAACACCAGCTTCTCCTCTTTCAGTAAGAATTTCTAAAAGCTTATCTGTTAGCTTACCTGGAGAGATAATAAAATATTCTAAATAGATACGTTTCTTTGCACATTTTAAGCTTTCAAACATATCATCATCTTTATCATTAATGTTGTTATAAAATGTAAATTTAGTAGTATTTGATACAGGAGCTAAAGTAACTCTTTCTACAACTGATGCCATATTATAGAATTCTTTTTCTGTATCCTTTAAGCTTTCTTTTACATTATCAAGTTCAAAATTTTTAACTGCGTTATGAATAATAGATCTTTTCTTTTTAGAAATATGTCTTGATGTTAAATTTAATAAATATAAAACTCCAAAAAAGATTGGAAATAGTAATATTAAAATACACCAAGTTAATTTATAATTAGCATTTATATTTCTTTTAACTATTGTAATACAAAGTATTAAACCAATTAATTCAATACCTAAATAAATTAAGCTTACACCACTAGTTGAGGCATATGAAAAATATATTAATGCGACAAATCCAGCAATCTGAATAATTAAAAACAAAAATGAAAATAGATATAAAATTATTCTTTTCCAAGCTGGAAGGGATCTTCTTTCACTATATATCATTATCCATTAACCTCTCTAATAAAAATTATAATATCTTTTGACCAAGAAAAAAAGCCTAGTTTTACTAGGCGATTTTTTAATATTCACAGTTCTTAGGTGTTCTAGGATAAGGAATTACGTCTCTAATATTATCTACACCAGTTAGATACATAATTAATCTTTCAAAGCCCATACCAAATCCTGAGTGTACACATCCACCATAACGTCTAGTATCTAAATACCATTCGATTGGTTCTGGATCTACATTTAATTCCTTCATTCTATTTAATAATACATCAAGATTTTCTTCTCTTTGAGAACCACCCATTAATTCTCCTGAAATAGGAACAATTAAATCTACTGCGGCTACAGTCTTGTTATCTGGGTTAACCTTCATATACCAAGCCTTGATATCCTTTGGCCAGTTTGTAATGAATACTGGTCCGTTGAAGTGCTCAGTAATATATCTTTCATGCTCTTTAGCAATATCATCTTCATAAGAAGGCTTGAATTCCCACTTTTTTCCAGATTGTAATAATAAATCAATACAATCATGGTGAGAAATTCTAACGAACTTAGAATTTACAATAGCTTCTAACTTTGCACGTAAGCCCTTTTCAATAAATTGATCACATAACTCAATTTCAGCCTTACAATTATCTAATACATACTTAATAACATACTTAAGCATATCCTCTTCAATATCCATTAAACCATCTAAGTCACAGAATGCCATTTCTGGTTCAATCATCCAGAATTCATTTGCGTGAGTCTTTGTGTTAGAATTTTCTGTTCTAAATGTAGGACCGAATGTATAAATATCACTAAATGCCATTGCAAAAGTTTCACCCTGTAATTGGCCTGAACCAGTGATAAATGCTTGCTTACCGAATAAGTCCTCAGAAAAATCTACCTTGCCATCAGACTTAGGTAAATTATTCATATCTAATGTTGTAACCTTAAACATTTGGTCACTACCTTCACAGTCAGCACATGTGATTAATGGTGTATGAACATATAAATATCCATTAGATTGGAAAAATGAATGAATTGCCATAGCAGCAACACTTCTAATTCTAAATACTGCATTAAACTTATTAGTTCTAGCACGTAAATGAGCATTATCTCTTAAGAATTCTGGTGTATGTCTCTTTGGTTGAATAGGATAATTTTCAGGGCAATCACCAAGCATTACTATCTCTTTTGCATGCATTTCAAGAGGTTGCTTAGCATCTGGTGTTAAAACAATATCACCAGTAACCTTTACAGACATACCAACTCTAAACTTAGAAATTTCCTCAAAGTTCTTTAAGTTGTTATCATATACAACCTGTAAGTTTAATACAGTTGAACCATCATTAATAGTTAAAAAACCAAATTGTGATTGAGCTCTATTTGTCCTAACCCAACCATAAACAGTAGCCTCTTTAGCTACTAGCTCATCAAATAAAACCTTAACCTTATCTCTTTTCATTTTCATCTTCTCCTTTTAATTTATCTAATTCCTCTAAATGCTTCTTAGGCTCCTTTAATGTAATAACCTCCGCATTAGGATAATCCTTATTTATCTTTTTAAAGACCTTTTTAGCTTCTCCACTTCCACTATAGAAAATAAATTTTAACTTCTTATTATTAAAATCTGTCTTAGCTAATACTGTATTGATAGGACATGCAAATTTTCCATTCCAGATTGGTGAACCAATATAGATTTCATCATAATTTGAAACATCATTATTATAATCAATCAATTTTGCTTTATGATTAATACCAGCTAAAAAACCACCCTTAAAAATATTCCAAAAATTATTCTTCTTTAATGTTTTAGCATTTACTTTTCTTAAATCAAATCCTAATTCATTTAATTTTTGAGCTACAACATCACCATTTCCACTAAGTGAATAATATATAAATAGCTTACTCATTTGCACCTCCTAGTAAATAAAAAAATCCTTAAAGCTTACGCTCTAAGGACGACATAACCGTGGTACCACCTTAATTCTGTAATAAATACAGCACTCATTAATCTCTTAACGCGAGAATACGGATGGTTCTACTTTGTTCTTCCATCTGCTCAAGGATGTTCTCCATATTACTACCTTATCTCTTTTCACCAACTGAGATTCTCTAAAAAGGAATTCATAATACTTCGTTCCTATCAACGCTATACACATATTATAGGATAACAAAAGTGAAAAGTAAATAAAATTTATTTACTAAAACTAGTAAAAATTATAAAATAAAACTAAATAAAGGAGATAATAATTTATGTGTGTATTTTGTGAAATAATTAAAGGAAATATTCCATCAAAAAAGGTCTACGAGGATAATGATGTAGTTGCTATCTTAGACATTTCTCAAGCAACTAAGGGTCATACATTAGTAATTCCTAAGAAGCATTATGCTAATATTTTAGAAATTGAATACCCAGAATATGAATCAGTAATGATAGCTGTAAAAAAGGTATGTGAAAAGATTAATGTTATTTATAAGCCAGAAGGCTTCAATGTATTAAATAATTGTGGTGAAGCTGCAGGTCAAACAGTTAACCATTTCCATGTTCATGTACTTCCTCGTTATAAGGATGACGATTTAAAATTAGAATTTACTGATCATTCTAAAGTATATAATTTAGATGAAATTGCATCTGAATTAGTATAAAAAAATAGGAGCCACAACATGGCTCCTTTTAAATTACTCTAATGGTACTAAATTTGTCTTCTTTTCTGTTGCTACTACAATTGAAGTATCAATATTAGATACAGCTGGAATTGATAATAGCTTATCAAAAATGAAGTCTCTATAATATTGGAAAGATTTAGCAACTATCTTTAATAAGAATGCTGCCTCACCAGTAATTGTATAACATTCTACTATTTCAGGAATCTTATTAGCTTCTTTAATGAAATTTGTAGATGATTCTCTATTTAATGGATGCATAGAAATCTTAGCGAAACATGTGATTTCATATCCTAAAATCTTTTCATCTACCATTGCAGTATATTGCTTAATTACCTTTTGTTCTTTTAAGTTCTTAACACGTAATAAGCATGAAGATGGAGCTAATCCTATTTTCTTAGATAATTCAATATTACTAATTGATGCATCTTCTTGTAAATATTTAATTATTTTCTTATCAAATTCATCTAAATTAATCATAATTTCATTCCTTCTCTTCAAATTTGTACAATAATTGTATCACATTGGAAAAATTTTGTCAAAGATTATTCGGTGAAATAGTGTTTTTTTCGAAAAAAATTCAAAATTATTTCAATCACTTAAGTTAAAACTTAGCAAAAGACAGCATTTTACACTTGACTGGAGCCATTGATTTTATTATCTGATGGAAATAAACAATAGGTCTTACAGTAACTATATATGTAATCTTTAACTTATCATTAATATATTCACCAAGAAGCTTCTTTAAATTATTAACATCAAGGCTACTTGTCTTCCAAAGACCTAAAATATCACCATTAAAATAATCATATAAAATAATATAATATGTATCATTAATTGTTACTAAATCGACACATATTCTTATCTCATTAAATGTATCCATCTGTCTTTGATATGATGCTTTTATAATGGAATCATAATCTTGATTGATATATTCATTTAATTTCTTATATAAAATATCGACATTTCTATCTGATATTTCTAATCCCTTAGAAATTAAAATATCACATATCTCATCTCTAGATTTATGTTTAGATTTTAATTCATCGATCATACATACTACTTTCGCAGAATATGTATAACCCTTAAAACTCATTTTATGAGCAGTAGCGGACATATATACTAATCCATCATTACAACATGGACATTTATAACCCATGTTTTTTATTTTCATTACTTTACCAGATGAAAATTGAATAACCTTATTACTAACTGTATAAACATAAACAAGCTTTGTTCCACATTTAGGACAATTCATTATTTCTGGCTTATAGACCTTTACTGACTTAGCTTCTACCTTACTCATTATTTAAACAGTCCTCCAAATAATGCCATAATATCATCTACTTGATTACTCTTGGCCTTACCAAATGCGCAAAGATTAGAAAAATGCTCACAATTGTTGCTGATAATATTATATCCACCTAAATTAGAACCCAATTTAGATTTAGCAAATTCTATTATTTCTTCAGGGCTTTTCTTTTTATTTAATTCTTCTTCACTATATTCTCTTACTTCTAATTCTCCGCCCTTTAAAAAGTTTTCTAATGTAGTTGTACAAATAATAGCTGTTTCTGGTGAAACCTCACTACCTTGAGGAGATGCGAATTGATAAATAGTCTCATCATTTTCATATATTCCATGATGATAATATA
>JAILPD010000126.1 GCA_024690445.1 Acholeplasmatales bacterium | reverse complement strand
ATCTTTGGTTTAGCGTGTCTCTTCTTCTTATTCTTCATATCATTTCTTTTTAATCTTTGAGCAAGCTCATCAATTTGAGCTTGTCTTTTTTTCTTATAGCCAGGCTTTTTTTCAGTCTTTGGAATAAATTTAGCCGCTTCTTTTTGATAATCAGTCTTAGGCTTAATTCTTTGAGCTCTAGTATTTCTTCCCTTATATTCTATAATCTCACCATTTTTTAGCTCATAATATTTAGGCTTAATGCCTTTGGCATTTAGATTATCTAAATAAGTATCATCTATTTCATCATATAAAGAATATACAATTCCATCTAGATGCATTCTACCAGTTCTTCCTGATCTATGTAAATAGAATTCATAATCACTAGGTAATTCATAATTAATAATATGAGATACACCCTCAATATCAATACCACGAGCAGCTAGGTCAGTGGCAACAATAAATTGATATTTTAATGCCTTAGCATCAGTTAATACTCTTTTTCTTTCTCTTGCTGATAAATCACCATGCATTACACCAACAAAATATCCTAAGCTAGACAGCTTAGATGCTACCACATTAACAGTTTCCTTTTTATTAACAAAGATAATACATAAATAAGGATTGATAGTATCTAATAATCCAACTAATACATCTATTCTTTCCTTATGCTTTAAAGGAATCCAAATGTGTTCTATCTTTGTATCATTTGTATTATTAATATCAATCTTAGAAACATTAGTCATATATTTTTTCAAAAATGGCTCAATTGATGCTGCGATAGTTGCGCTAAAGAACATCAGCTTAGCATCACTTGATACACTTAAGATATTATCAACATCATCTAAGAATCCTTCTTGGAATGTCATATCTACTTCATCTACTACTACATATTTAGATGTATAAACCTTTAAAGCATTTGTAGTAATAGATAAATCCTTAATCTTACCAGGTGTTCCAATAACTATATGAGGCTGTGATTTATTTAATTTTTCTATTTCACGCTCTCTATCAGAACCACTTACGAATAATTTAATATTAATAGTCTTATCTGAGAATGAGGCAATATGCTGAGCCATCTTATAAATTTGGCTTGCAAGCTCTCTTGTTGGGGCAATGATAGTTGCGAAAATATCATTTGAATTTATGTCTAAATCATTAAAAATAGGTATTAAAAAGGCATGAGTCTTACCAGAGCCAGTCTTACTTTTAGCTAAAATATTCTTACCAGATTTAATTTCATTAAATACTTCCTTTTGAACAGGTGTAAATGATGTAAATTTTAAATCTTTAAGGGCTCTTACAATATAATCCTTTAATTCATATCCATCAAATATCATATCAAAACCTCCAATCTCATTTATTCTATCAAATGAGAAAAGGAAAAACAAACTATTTTTCTAACTTTTTTATATATAAAGCCTTATCTCCATATTTAGTTTGGAATTCCTTAATCATCTTATTTATTTCAGTTTCTTTAATATACTTATCAGTTATATTAAATAGATTATGCTCAGTTGGTATTTCTTCCTTAGTTAATAAATTAGAAACACCTACTCCTAATAATCTATATTCTTTTCCATCTATAAAATTATCATCTAATAATTCTAATGCTATATCATTTATAAAATATAAGTCATCAGTATATTCATTTAAACTTTTTTGCCTTGTAATTGTATTAAAATGATTATCTCTTAAAGTAATAGTTACTGTCTTAGTAAAATAATTATATTTTTTCATTCTATTAACTACTGATCTAGTAAGCTTTCTCAATTCTAATGCTAAATCTTCAACCACTACTTTTGGAATATCATATGTTTCACATTCAGATATTGATTTAGCATCATCATATCTATTTGGTTCAACAATATCACTAGATTTACCAATTAAGGCATTATATGCATATTCATAAGTATTATTACCTACTAAATCGATGATTTTATCTTTATTATCTAAATTCATAAAATCGCCAATAGTCTTAATACCATTATCTATTAATCTAGGCCATGTTTTTTTACCAATACCAAAGATATCACTTACAGATAAAGGATATAATATCTTACTTATTTCTCTTTTTCTTATTACAGTAACTCCAAGTGGCTTTTTAATGTCACTTCCCATTTTAGCTAAAAATAGGGTTGGAGCGATACCTATTGAACAGGGAAGCTTATATTCACCAAGTAATCTTTCTTGAATTTCTTTAGCTAAAACAATAGGGTGTTTCTTTTTAGATGCTAAAGTCATATCGGCGTATAATTCATCAATTGATGCCACTTCTATTAAATCTGTGTATTCTTTTATTAGTTCAACAAACTTTTTATGATAATATGAGTAATCTTTAAAATTAGGCTGAATAATTATTAAGCTTGGCAAAAGCTTAATTGCCTCATTTTGAGGCATAGCACTGTGAATTCCATATTTTCTAGCCTCATATGATGCGGTAGATAAGACTCCTTTTGTCGTATTTTCTCTTCCGATTGCGAAAGGCTTTCCTCTTAATTCTGGATTTTTTATACAAGCAACGCTACAGAAAAAAGCATTCATATCAATATGAAAAATTATTTTTGCATGATTAGTACCTTTTTCCACGTTACATCTTCCTTTTTTAAAAATTTTATATTATAATAATTGAGATTGATTAAATTATAACATTTTTTATTTGGTAGGTGAAGATTGTGTCTAATAAGAATAATAAAAAGAAGAAAAGCAAAAACAGCTTTTCATCTAAATATGAAGTAGATACTAAAAAGGAAGACAGATATGATAACCCTGTAAAATCTAAGGCAGGTAAAATCATTATTGTAACTATTGCATTCTTCATGATTGCTGGTTCAATTTTCGCTCTTATTTGGGCTATCGTCAATAGCATCTTACATTAATTTTAAAGCACCACATTGTGGCGCTTTTATTTTAGGAGTCATTATGATTAAAATAGTAACTATAGATTTAGATGGAACATTATTTGATCCAGAAAAAAATGTTTCATTAGAAAATAAAATAGCTATTAATAAGTGTAAAGAATTAGGCGTAAAGATTGTACTCGCAACAGGAAGACCAATTTCAGGCGTAAAACCACTTTTAGATGAATTAGGATTAAATACTAATGATGATTATGTTATCCTTTATAACGGGGCAAAAATCATCAATTGTGGCACTTTAGAATGCATTTATTCATCTAATATTAAAGGAAATGATGTAAAAGATTTATATGAAGAATCAAAAAGATTAGGTGTATTCTTCCATGCCTTTAGAATTGATGGTGAATTAATAACTCCAATGCATAATCCTTATACTGATGTAGAGGCAACTATTAATCATGTTAAAGATAATATCCATGATATTGTATCACTTAATGATGATGAGTTATTCTTAAAAGCAATGATGGTTGGAGAAAATGAAGATATAACAAGAATTATGACTCAAGTCGATTCTAAATTTATAAATAAATACTCAATGCTTAGATCATCTAGAATATTTTTAGAATTCCTAGAAAAGAAAACATCTAAGGGTGAGGCCTTAAAGTCACTAGCTAAATATTTAAATATCAGTATGGATGATACAATGGCAATTGGAGATGCCGGAAATGATATTCCAATGATTAAAGAGGCAAAAATTGGAGTTGCAATGAAAAATTCATTCCCTGAAGTTTTAGAAATCGCTGATTATATTACAGGTTCTAATAGAGAATCAGGAGTTGCACAAGCCCTAAATAAGTTTATAATTGAAAAAAGCGCATAAGCGCTTTTTATTTTTGTAGTAATTCTTTGGCATGCTCTAATGCATAAAGTGATATAGAATCACCTGATAACATTTTAGCTATTTCTTCTACTCTTTCTTCATTTTCTAAATATTTAAAATTAGTTTTAGTTCTACCATCCTCTATATCCTTAAAAATATAGATATGACTATCACCTTTAGCCGCTACCTGAGGTAAATGTGTAATACATAATACTTGAATCTTCTTTGAGATATTATACATTTTATTCGCTATCTTAGTGGCAGTTTTACCAGATACACCAGTATCTATTTCATCAAACACTTCTAAAGATATTGAATTATCATTTAATAAAATACTCTTAAATGCAAGCATCATTCTAGATGCCTCACCACCAGATGCGACCTTAGAAATTGAATGTAGAGGTTCACCACTATTAAATGATACATAAAAATCTATTACATCTACACCATTTTCATTAAATATAGATTTATTATAAATATCATCAAAATTACAATCATTAAATTTAACTTCAAATTTAGTAGATTCTAAATCCAAATCCTTACATTGAGCTACGATTGCTTTAGATAATTCTAAAGCTTTTTTCTTTCTAAATTCAGTAAGCTTAATAGAATTATTTTTTAATTTTTCATAAGCCTTCTTAAGTTCATCTTCTTTTTCTTTTAAAACCTCATCATAGTTTAAGGCCATATCAATTTCAAGTGTAATTTCTTCTAAATGCTTTAATAATTCTTCTACACTCATTTTATATTTATCTTTAGCCTTATTTATTTCATTTAGTTTTTCTATAGCTAAATTTAATTCATCTTGATCAAAATCTAAACCTCTTATAGCTTTAGCTATATTATCTTTTATTTCAGATGAAATATAATATGAGTCTAATAGCTTAGATGCCATATCTGAATAATCTTTATCATATTCAGAAATATTTTCTAAACTCTTAGCGGCATCATATAAACTATCAATAGATGACATCTCACCATTTAATGATTCATATGCTAAATTTAATGAATTTGATATCTTATCAAAATTAGATAATCTAGCAACCTTTTCATTTAATTCTTCATCTATACCTAAATATAAATCTAGGCTCTCTATTTCTTCTTTTTCATATTTTAAGAAATCTAGTTTTTCAGTTGCACTCTTTTGAGTTTTCTTTATTTTATCTACTATAGAATAAGCATTATTATAATCATATAATGATTTAATATATGAATCTATTAGCTTATCAAAATTCTTATCACTTTTAGGGTCTAAAAATGATAAATATTCTTCTTGATTAAATAACTTATATGTATCATTTTGAACATGAATATCAGCTAATCTTTTAGCTATTTGTTTTAATGATGTTAAAGTAATATTTATATCATTTACTTTAATAGCATTTCTTGATTCAGTTATTTCCCTTACTATTTTAATAATATTATTTTTAGGAATTGATAAAGAATCAAATAAATCATTTAAGGCTTCATTATAATCAAATAAACCCGATACTATTGCCTTAGATTTTCCATATCTAATCATATCAGAATCAGCTCTTTGACCTAATAATAAAGAAATAGTATCAATGATTAATGATTTACCCGCACCAGTTTCACCTGTTAGGACTGTCATTCCTTCATTAAAATTAATATTTAAATCTTCAATTATAGCAAAGTCCTTTACACTAAGCTCTCTTATCATTTAAAACACTTCCTAAAAATGAAATAAAATTAATATTTGTTTTAACATTTCTTTTTATTAAAGCTAAAAATTCTTTATTACCAGAACCACCTAAGATTGGAGATAATATTAATTTAGAAATACCTAAATTATATGATGCAAGGGCATCATTAACGTTTTCTAATACTTTCAAATAGCTAGTTCTATCTTTTACTATTCCGCCCTTTAAATTCATTTTACCAACCTCAAATTGCGGTTTAATTAAACATATAAATGAATTATCATCTTTAATATATTTTTCAATTCCAGGCAATAAATATTCAATACTTACAAATGATACATCCATAACAATAAAATCAGTATATGGAATATTTTTAGCATCTAAGATATTAGTATTTTCTAAAGAAATAACTTTCTTATTTTCTCTTAGACTTTGATGTAATTGGTTTGAACCTACATCAACTGAATATACTAAGCTTGCCCCATGTTGTAAGCTACAATCAGTAAAGCCTCCTGTTGAAGCACCAATATCTAATACAGTCTTACCATTAAAATCTAAATTAAATTCTTTAATTGCATAATCTAGCTTATAGCCGCCACGAGAAACAAATGGACAAATATCATCTGTAATTTCAATAGAATCAGAATCAGATACATCAAATGAGCTTTTTAATATCTTCTTCCCATTTACTATTACATTACCATTTTCTATTTCGGCTTTAGCCTTATTTCTAGATTCAAAATAATTATTTTCTACTAAATATAAATCTAATCTCATATTAATTATTTAAATCTGTATTAAAGGCCTCTAAGCCTGATTCAGTCATCTTAGATACAACAAGTTTTTCATTTGAATTTAATATTTCAAAGCACTTCTTAGATAATTCTAAGCCTTGTGTATATCCTTTAACAGCTTCTTCTAATGTTATTTCTCTATTTTCTAATGATTTTAAAATTGCCTCTAATTCTGTTAAGCACTCTTCAAAAGTTTTATTGCTTTCCATTTTCCTTGACCTCCAAAATCTTACTTACGATACTACCATCAATTAGTTTTGTTTCCATAATTGAATCTTGCTTTACATCTTTTATAGATGTTACGATTTTGCCATTAGATTCACTAATTGAATAACCACGCTCCATTATAGCAAGCGGATTTTTTGAATCTAATTCCTTTTGTAATAATTCAAATCGATGTTTCTTAGAAGTTAATATTTGATTAATAAGCATATTTAATCTCATTAAATCTCCTTCTAAGATTTCTCTTTTATGCTTTAATGAATTAGCTGGATTTAAAGCTTCTAATCTTTTATCTAAATTAGCTAAATACATTTTTCTTTCATCAAAAATATATTTAATTCTTTTAATGATTTGATTTAAATCATATTTAATATTTTCTCTTAATACATTAATATCAGGTGTTGCAAGCTCCGCAGCCGCTGTTGGGGTTGCCGCTCTCTTATCAGATACAAAATCAGCGATTGTAAAATCTATTTCATGACCTACAGCTGATATAATAGGAATTTGACTATCGTAAATGGCATAGGCAACAATAGGCTCATTAAATGCCCATAAGTCCTCAATTGAGCCTCCACCTCGACCAACAATTAAAACATCACAATAATTATCGAAATTAGCCTTTTTAATTTGGGCTACGATATTATCTTTAGCATCATCACCTTGTACTATTGCTGGATATAAAATAACCTGGCATAATGGATATCTTCTAGATATTGTATTAATAATATCTCTAATAGCCGCGCCTGTTGGAGATGTAATTACACCAATAGTTTTTGGAAAACGAGGTAATTGAAGCTTATGTTCTGGATTAAATAAGCCTTTTTCAGCTAGCTCCTTCTTTAGCTTTTCATAAGCTAAATATAAATCACCAATGCCATCATTTTTTATTTCAGTGACATTTATTTGATAAGTACCTGATGGTTCATATACTGTAACCTTACCCTTAACAAATACCTTCATACCATTTTCAGGTTCAAATTTAACCTTTGATGCATAGCTTGCAAACATGGTAGCTGAAATCTGTGATGTCTCATCCTTAAGTGTAAAATAAAAATGACCACGAGAATTGTGCTTGAAATTAGAAATCTCACCTTCAAGCAAAACTTCCTCAAGATGGTGGTCATGGTCAAATTTATATTTAATATATTTAGTTAAAGCTGTAACAGTTAAATAACGTTCCTCACTCATAAATATACTTCCTAAATTTTCTTACTTATATTATCAAGCAATCTATTATTAAAAGATGTTGCCTTATGATCTCCTTGATCTGAATATAACTTTGTTATTTCTAATGCCTCATTAATGATAATTCTCTTATCAAGCTTATTTAGCATCATTTCACCTGTAGCTACTCTAATAATAGCCTTATCTACTAAATTTAATCTATCAATAGAATAATTTGTAATTGTCTCTTTTATAATTGAATCAATCTTTTCTAAATTAGAAGTTACATAATTTAATAATTCAATTGTTTCAGGTGATATTTCATCCTCACCTGCAATGTTATCATTAAAAAAGCCACTTTTACCCATTGTAAGTGATGAATCAATACTAATACCATTGAAGTCGGCAATATATATAATTTTCATAGCTTGAATTCTAGCTATTGATCTTTTATCTAATTTATTTTCTTCCATAGTAACACCTAACTTTCACCCATTTATTTTAACATAAAAACACTATTAATAAAAGGGCAATTAATTTGATAAAATTAATATTTTAATTGAGAAAAAGAAAGAGATGCTAAGATTAATCAAAGCATCTCTTTAAATTCAATAAATTATGGATTTAATCTATCTGGTCCACGGAAGATGAACATAGCGTCCTTAATACCTTCGTTAAATAAAATCATTGTGATTCTATCTACACCAATACCAAATCCACCATGAGGAGGACAACCATACTTGAAGAAGTCTAGATAGAACTTAACATCTTCTTCTAAGCCCTTCTCCTTGCATTGCTCTAGCAATACTTCATATCTATGCTCACGTTGGGCACCTGTTGTGATTTCACAGCCCTTCCAAATTAGGTCATATCCACAAGGTACACCATTTTTATCTCTCATATGATAGAATGCTCTGCATTCTTTTGCATAGCCTGTAATGAATAAGAATTCATGACCAAACATATCCTTAGATAACTTTTCTACTAATCTTTCTCCTTCAGTAGTTAAGTCACCCTTTTCAGATTCAGGTACCTTATAGCCATATCTCTTTTCTAATTCATCATATACATCATGTAAATCCATTACTGGGAATGGAAGTTTTGGTACAATTACATCAATACCAAATGTATCTTTAATTTGCTTGCCATACATCTTCTTTACTTTCTTTAAGGCATAATTAAGCATTCTTTCTTCCATACGCATAACATCCTTATAAGAATTAATATATGAAAATTCTAAATCAAAGCCTGTAAATTCAGTTGCGTGCTTTCTAGATGCGAACTTCTCAGCTCTAAATACTGGGCCTGTTTCAAAAATTCTTTCAAATCCAGCAGCCATAGCCATTTGCTTATAGAATTGTGGTGATTGAGCTAAATAAGCATTTCTATCAAAATAATCTACCTTAAATACACCAGCACCAGATTCAGATTCAGCACCAATTAGCTTTGGTGAATGAATTTCAATGAAATCTTCGTTTAGTAAGAATTCTCTACATGCATTTACAAAACATGATTGAGTCTTAAACATTAATGTATTCTTATCAGTTCTTAAATCAATCCATCTATAATCGATTCTTAAATCAATATTAGTTTCTTCTCCCTTTGGAGCTACAATTGGAGATGGTTCTGCAATAGATGAAATAATCTTAATCTTATCAGGATACATTTCCATACCATTTAATTTTACATATTCACTCTTTACAATAGGACCTACTGCCTCAATTACAGTATCAGTTGTGATACTTGCAAGCATAGATTCCCAAGATGGATGCTTACTCTTTTCAATAGTAATTTGAAGCTTTCCAGATACATCTCTTAAAACAATAAAGCACATTGCCTTTTTGTTTCTAATAGATTCAACAAAGCCAGCTACCTTATTAGTAGCGCCAAGTGTAATATCCTTAAGCATTACTCTTTTTGTTGTACTTTTCTTAACTACCTTAGCCATAAAACTTCCTCCTACTTCTTATTACAGCCTAACGCATTTATTTTAGTAATGATATATGCATATACATCAATTATTCTAATTGTTTCTTGTTCATCAGTTTCATTATTCTTAATATTAATTTCGCCCTTTTCAAGCTCATTATCACCTAAGATTAATGTAAATTTAGCATTATTCTTATCAGCCTTCTTAAATTGACTCTTTAAAGAACCTGATAAATAATCCATATCAGTAGATAAACCACCAATTCTTAAAACATTATTAATTCTAATAGCTTCCATCTGAGCCTTATCACCTAAGGCGATGATATAAGCATGAATTTCATCAGGTTTAGCTAGCTTCTTACCATTTAAATCAGTTGCTAGTAAAAGTCTTTCAACACCAAATGCCATACCAACACCTGGAGTCTTAGGGCCACCTAAATCAGAAATCAAATTATCATATCTACCACCAGCACCAATAACATTTTGAGCACCAAATTCAGGAACGTTTACTTCAAGTTCAAATACTGTATGAGAATAATAATCTAAGCCTCTTACTAAATTATCATCTACTACATATTTTAAATCTAATAAATTTAATCCATCTAATACTTGCTTAAAACGATTCTTAGAATACTCATTTAAATATTCATTAATCTTTGGGGCACTCTTAAAGAAATCCTTATCTCTATCTACCTTACAATCTAGAATTCTAAGTGGATTCTTCTCTAATCTATTTAAACAGTCACTACATAATTGATCCTTATATTTTGAAAAATGATTAATTAAGACTTTCTTATAAGCATTTCTTGATTCTTCATCACCTAATGAATTAATCTTTACAGTAACATCCTTTAAGCCTAATGCTCTAATTAATGTAGCACCTAAAGAAATCACTTCAACATCGATAAGTGGAGAATCACTACCTAATGCCTCAACACCAAATTGATTGAATTGTCTGTTTCTTCCCTTTTGAGGACGCTCATATCTAAACATAGGTCCCATATAAAATAATTTAGATACAGGATTTTCAACATAAAGCTTATTTTCAACAAATGCTCTAGCAACACCTGCAGTACCTTCAGGTCTTAAAGTAATTCCTCTATCTGATCTATCCTTAAAATCATATGTTTCTTTAGTAACCATATCAGATGTATCATTTTGATCTCTATGGAACACATCACTAGATTCAAAAATAGGAGTTCTTATTTCCTTATAATTGAATAATTTACATATCTTTCTAATAGTATCCTCAAGCTTTGCCCACTTTGGAGATTCTTCAGGTAAGATATCATATGTTCCCTTTGGCTTTGTAATCATGTTTTAATCCTCCATATAATCATTTTTATAAATTGAAAAGTAAGAACCAAGCTTAAAGATATCCTCATCAACCTCAAGCATTTCTTCTCTTTCATACTTAAAATTTAACTTTTTTATTAATCTTAGGCATCTTTCATTGTCATTTAAGGTAGAGATAACTACTTTATCTACATTTAAATGATTAAAAGCGACCCATATTGCTTTTTTTAAGGCTTTAGTCATAATTCCCATACCCCAATGACTAACCTCTAAAAAATAGCCAATTTCAATTGAATTAATTGATTCATTATAAGAATGATATTCTATTAATCCAATCATTTTACCATTCTCTACTATTGCGTAGCCAATAGGTAGATTATCTAGTGGTCTTTTTAAATATATTTCATCTAAAGCATATAAAGCCTCGTTGATATTTTTATATGGACCCCAATTTAAAAATTCACACATCTCTTTATTTGAACCAATTCTAAATAAATCGATAAAATCACTTCTTTTTAATTCTCTTAATAAAAGCTTTTGAATTTTAATCTCAGGTAATTTTGTTTCCATATAAAAAAAGTCCCTATAACTAAAAAGTTATAAGGACGATAATATCGTGGTGCCACCTTATTTCGGTATAAATACCCTCATTATCCTTTAACGCAGGAATACGTCCTAATCACAGGCTCTCAAAAGTGTCATCATGAATTATTTATCTGATCTTTCACCATCTATCAGTCGCTATAATAAAATCATTCAATCATTCTTCATCATAGATTTATAAAAATACACAAGAATTATACCATTTTAGAATAACTTAATCAAGAATGATTAAGCAACTAAATCTGTATCAGTATCCTTATTCTTTTTATTATTAGATTCATCAGAATCAAAATCCTCATCATCATATTCTAATTCAGCTAAATCCTCATCAATTGATTTAAATTCCATACTATCATAATCAATATTTTTAATTGATGAAACCATATAATTTAAGAATATTTCAATATCAGCCTTAGGTTGAATATCACTTGGATCATCAAATAAGCCAGGCTTCTTACCTAAATCAGTTGAATCTAATGCTTTATTCTTAATGACATCAAATGTATTAACTACTAATTCGTATTCAATATGTAATTCATCTAATGTCTTTTTTATTATTGATAATAAATCTGCATTATCAGTTAAAAGCTTTTCAGGCATATAACCTACATTATCAAAAATGTCATCTAAAATACCAAAGATAACATCCTTATAAGTACTTCTAGCAGATGTAATATATCTTACATGAATCTTTTTATTTGGAACTAAATAAGTTATTATTAATGGTCTATTATTAGTTTCTTTAATGACCATTGGATAATATGAAGCGAATAAATAAGCCTCACCTAAGTATGTTCTATTCTTACATTCTTCAATAAATTTCTTATTTGCTCTATAAGATTTTACTTTATATTCAAAGTTTGGAAGATTTCTATAAACTGCTTGATATTCTAGTTTTTCTCTATTTATACGAGATTCAACAATTTTATTAGATTCTATAGCGGCATTTAAGGCTGCTCCCTCATTTTTAATTAATGAATCCATATAATCTAGATTCTCAAATACAGAACTAAGCTCAGCATCAGTCGGCTTTCTTCTTCCCTTACCATAAGTATATTTATAAATTAAAAGGTTATCTTCTTTTTTAATTTTATAATTTAGACTATGGATATAATCTCCGTCTTCCTTAGTTAAAGAATCTGCAGGTAATAACATTAATATAATTCCATCTAATTCTAAAAATCTATCATATTTTTTAGGTAGACTTAACGCATCAGCTAAATAATTGAAGCCATCTCGTGAATTATAAATTTCTATCGCATTATATTTACCATAGAAATTATTTACAAATCGACAGACAATACCATCTTCATCATCAAAGGAATTAATAAATAACAAATGATCATTAAATGAATCAAAGTCTAAGTCTCTTTTGAATTTATTTATTAACTTTTTTATTACATCATAAAGTTCTTTAAATTCTTTCATAAAAATTACCTTTTATAAACAACTACTCTTTTAATTCCATATTCCTTATTCTTAATTAATTCCATATCTTTATATTCTAAAGGATATTTAGATTCCTTTCCCATCTCAAAAACAATTAGAGATTTAGCCATAAGCTTAGGATAAATAACATCTAATATTTCTTCAATATTATCCATTTTATATGGTGGGTCTAAAATAACTAAATCATAAGAATGATTATCTACTTTTACAAACTCTTTATAATCTAAATTATAAAATGTAGCATCACTAATTCCTAAATTCTTACAATTCTTCTTACAACAGTCTAATGCCTTATTATTTAAATCATTTAAAACAATGTGCTTAGCACCTCTTGAATATGCCTCAATTGCCATAGCCCCAGATCCTGCAAATAAATCTAGTGTACATTCTGAATCAATATAAGGTCCTATCATATTAAAAATAGCACCTCTAACCTTATCTTGTGTTTCTCTTGTAGTTTCAAGGTTAGTCATTTCTATTATTCTATGTCTTAATGTACCGGCAATTATACGCATAATTCCTCCTATCTAAGCTTCTTATCAACTAATCTAAAGCTTAATGTTTTATTAGCTAATTTAACTTTCTTATCTGTATTAAAGAATCTAATAGCTTCACTATTAACCTCAAAATAAGTTCTTGTCTTATCAGTTTGAATCTTACCAAAATGCTCACGATGAATCTTTAATTCATCATGTAATGTATTTACTAATAAATTAGGCTTAACCTTATCAGCCTCACCTAAATTAACTTCAATTACAGAAAAACCTGATTGTTTCTTTTCCTTCTTTAATCTTCCATCCTTACCACGAGGACTTTCCTTCTTTTGTCTTCCCTTTTGTTTAGAATCATTCTTTCCTCTTGAAGAATTGAAAGTTAAAACTTCAGGATATTCCTTCTTATATTTTTCAAATGCCATAGCTATTAAGCCTCTAATTAGAGGGATAGGGTCATTTGATTCTTTAGAGAATTTCATAATCATCTTATCGAAATCTTTATTCTCTTTATTATTTTCAATTGCCTCTTTAATTGAAAAATATAGTTTCTTTTGATGATTTTCTCTAATCTTATCAATAGATGGTATTTCATGTGGTGTCATAGTCGAATTAGTGAATTTTTCTAAATCTCTAATACGAGAAGCACCTCTTGATGTAGCTAATGTAATTGAAGTACCACTTCTTCCAGCTCTAGCTGTTCTACCAATTCTATGAACATAAAGTTCATTTTCATTTGGAATATCGAAATTTATTACACAATCGATATCATCAATATCAATACCACGTGCAGCAACATCTGTACAAAGTAATATATCAACTGAACCAGATCTAAATTGAGACATTACTCTATCTCTTAATGCTTGTTTTAAATCACCATGTAATCCTTCAACTCTATATCCTTCATTTTGTAAGAATACTAAAAGCTCATCTACCATAGCCTTAGTATTACAGAAAATCATAATATGTTTAAATTCATAATAATCTAATAATCTTACTACTAAATCACGTTTTGAATCCTTTTTACAATAATAAACCTGCTGGTCAATCGCATCTACTGTTAATTGCTTAGCCTCAATTTGAACAGATAAAGGATTATTCATATATTTAGTAGCTATCTTTTTAATGAATGGGGGAAGAGTTGCTGAAAATAAAGCTGTTTGACGATTTGTTGGCACCTTATTTAAAATAGTCTCCAAATCCTCTTCAAAGCCCATTTTAAGCATTTCATCTGCCTCATCTAATACTAAATAGCTAACATTAGAAAAATCAATGTTACCCTTATTTAATTGGTCGATAATTCTTCCTGGTGTACCAATAATAATATCTGGTTTAGCCTTAAGCTTCTTATTTTGAATGACATAAGACTCACCACCATAGATAGCACATGACGATAATTTAAAATTAACTAAAAGCTTATCAATTTCATTTTTTACCTGTAAAGATAGTTCTCTTGTTGGACATAAGATTAATGCTTTTACAAATCTTGATGTCTTGTCTATATTTTCAATAAGAGGAATAGAATATGCAAAAGTTTTACCTGTACCTGTTTGGGCACCACCAATTAAATCATGACCCTCAAGTAAAAGTGGGATTGATTCCTTTTGAATTGGTGTTGGTGTTAATATATTTTCTTTGTTTAATGCTTCTATTATCTCTTTAGATAATTTTAATAATTCAAATTCGTTATTCATAATATTCCTCTATTTTAAAAAATTAAAGGGTGGAATTTCCACCCTAATGTTTCCATTTAAGTCTAGGAAGGTACGTGAGAGAACTAAGTCTGACACGATGGCGGCCTCTGTCTAGCAATAATTAGGATTCCCAACTTAATGGGCCTTCAACACATAAATACTCTCAGCTGCCTTATAAATTATTTTGAGCTCCACGGTCTTCTTCCTAGTAACTATATTATAATGCCTTTTTATGATTTTAGCAAGTTTTATGCGTAAAAGCCTAAACCAAGGTATGACATTATAATTGATAAAAGACCAGCTAGAACTAGCAATCCCGCAACGATTAGCATAATTGAATCCTTAGAATTATCAGAGAATTTCTTCTGTCCAATGAAAGGCATAATAAATGCAATTACACCAATACATGATAAAACGATTGCTAAACCAAAATGATTGAAAAAGTATGGCATTTCACTTTCACTGAAGATGTAATATAAGATAAATACACCTAAAGTGACAGATATAGCAGCCATTAAAGCCGCAACTATCAAGAATATTGTTCTAGTTTTTTTATCTAGCATAGGATACCTCCAAAATTTACAAGCAAATTATACCATATCTTTTATTTTTAATAAATAAAAATAAATGGGTTCATAAAATAAGAACCCATTATTTTATCTTACTTTGATAAAGCAGCGATTAAGTCTGCCTTCTTCATTGTGCTAATACCACTGATACCAGCAGCCTTAGCCATTTCCTTTAATTCAGCAACTGTCTTAGAATTTAAGTCTTCAGCAGCCTTTGGAGCAGCCTTAACTTCTTCCTTCTTTTCAGCCTTAGCTGGTGCAACTTTTCCAGCCTTCTTTGCTGGTGCAGCCTTTGGAGCAGCAGCCTTTTCTTCCTTAGATAAAGCCTTTAAAACTACTACGTTTTCAGCAACTTTAGCCTTTGGCTTAGCGTTCTTAGCTACTTCGCATAATGCAGCGAATCCAGCTGGATCATTAACAGCCATATCAGCTAACATCTTTCTGTTGATTACTACATCAGCATTAGATAAACCGTTGATGAATTGGTTGTACTTTAATCCATTTAATTGAGCAGCAGCGTTGATTCTTTGAATCCAAAGCTTTCTGAACTGTCTCTTACGTTGCTTTCTATCTCTGAAAGCATACTGTAATGAACGCATAACTTGTTCATGTGCAGTCTTATATAATGTATGCTTTGATCCATAGTAGCCCTTAGCTAACTTTAGGACAGCCTTACGTCTTCTTCTTGTTGTATATCCACCTTTAACTCTTGGCATTTTCTTTTCCTCCTACAATCTTACTTCATATTAGAGATTAATGACTTAATTCTCTTCTCATCTGTTGAATGAACTAAAGCACTCTTTGCTAAGTCCTTATTTTGCTTATGTGTCTTATTAGTCTTTAAGTGACCTGTATAAGCGTGACCACGCTTAATTTTTCCTGTACCTGTGATTTTGATTCTCTTCTTTAAACCACTATGTGT
>JAILPD010000014.1 GCA_024690445.1 Acholeplasmatales bacterium | reverse complement strand
TAGTATTCTTAAATGAAAGAACTAAAGAGGCTATCGTTGCTTTCCGTGGTACTGCCACTAATGAATGGACTGATGACTTCTTAGGTGCGAACCAAATCGATACATTACAACAAATTAACTGTCTAGAATGGTATAAACTTGTTTATAATAAATTACATTTAGAAAAATATCATGTTACAGTAATAGGCCATTCAAAGGGTGGAAATAAAGCAAAATATATTACTATTTTAAATAATACTATCGATAGATGTGTAGCCTTTGATGGACAAGGCTTCTCAGATAAATTCGTTGAACATTATAAAAAAGAAATCACAGAAAGAGAAAAATATATTGAAAACCACAATATCGATTATGATTTCGTTAATATCCTAATGAATGATATTGGAACTAAATATTATTACCATGGATATAATTATGGAGCTGGAGGCTTTGCAGAAAGCCACTGTCCTAATACCTTCTTCGATTTTACTGAACCAGGTGTCTATGAAATGAGAATAAATCCTAATGGTCAAGCTAAAGAGATGCAGGTATTAAGTCAGTTCATCAATAGTATGATTAGATCTGCCTATAATGATGAAGACCGTAGTAAAAATAATAAGCTAGTTGGTACATTAGTTGAAAAAGCATTTAGTATTGGTGCTAAGGAAGTATCTCCTGAAGAATTCATTAACATTCTATGTGATATGGTAGGAGATAGCCAATATTCAGATAATGCATCATATTTATTAGCATATGTTATTAAATATGCAAAAGAAAATAAAAAATTCCTTGAGGCATTAAAAGGAATTATGACATATTTTAACGCTGAAAGCTTCTGTAAGGTTATAGATATGATTGATGATTTAATCAATTCTAAAAAGCTTGGGGCTATATTGGGTATTTCTAATTTTTTAATAGTTCATGTTAATAAAATTGTTGTAAATAAGATTCATTCTATCATCAAAAAGAAATATGATATTGATTTGACTAAAGAACAAATTCAAAAGGTATTACAAGTTATTTCAATGGTTAGAGCTACATTAAAGACTCTAGAAATCAATTTTGATGGTTCAGATTTAACTGTAGAAAAAATAGAAAATGACGATGATAAGAAATTATTAGAAAATTTAAATATTGTCGTATTAGCTGGTGGCTTATCAGTAGAAAGAAATGTTTCATTAAATACTGGTTATATGGTAGCTAATGAATTAAAGAATGATGGACATAATGTTATTCTTCTAGATTCATATATGGGTTATAGTGATAAAGAATTAAATATTGAAGATGCTTTTTCTGAACCTGATAAATATTCATTAGTAATAGATTCTATTCAAGATGAAACTCCAGATTTATGGGCAGTAAAGAAAAGACGTGTTGATCAATCAGAAAACTATTTTGGACCTAATGTAATCCAAATTTGTAAGCAAGCTGATTTGGTATTCATTGCATTACATGGAACAAATGGTGAAAATGGTAAAGTACAAGCAATGCTTGAATTAATAGGAATTGATTATACGGGACCAGATTCATTCTCTTCTTCTTTAGCAACAAATAAGAAGGTAGCTAAAAATATTTTAACTAACAATAATATATTAGTGGCTAAATCGTATAATGTTAAAAAGAATGATGTAATTAAAGAACCGATGGATTATGGATTTACATATCCAGTAATCATTAAACCAAATAATGGTGGTATATCTATTGGTATTTCACTTGCAAGTGATAAGAATGCTTTAACAAAAGCATTAAATAATGCCTTTAAGTGGGATAATGAGGCTATCGTTGAAGAATATATCATCGGTAGAGAATTTGCAGTTGGTATGTTAGATGGTAAAGTATTACCAGTACTTGAAATATTACCTCTTCTAACTAAAGACCATAAGATTGGTATGAACTTAGATGGTATTAAAGCAAAAAGATGTCCTGCAGGTATTAATGATGAATTAAGAGATAAACTTCAAGAATTAGCTATTAAAGCATCAAATGCTTTAGGTTTAGAATGTTATTCAATAACAAGTTTTATCCTATCTAATGATAATGAGATTTATTGTATCGGCTGTGAATCATTGCCAGAACTAAATCCACATTCTTATTTAGCATTTATGGCTAATGAGGCAGGAATTAATTATAAGAATTTCTGTCATAAAATAATTGAAATGACAATTAATGATTAAACTGAAAAGACGGTAGCTCAATTTTGAGTTACTGTCTTTCTTTTTATGTTATTTTTGGAGGGGGAAATTATCTAATTAATTCTTTACTACTGTCTTTGTTTCTTTAATTAAACCTTTTTCAATAAGAAGTGCGATTGCGCTTAAAATAATTAATTTAATACTTCGTTTCATTGATAGCATTATTTGGCTATATATTAGCATACAATGTGCGACAAAACTGCAACAAAAAACAACGTTCTTGCTGTTTTTAGCTAAAACGTTGTTTTTTTATTCGCTTCTTTTAGTTAATTCTTCTCTTTCATCGTTCATCTTGTTGTAGATTTTTTCAGCTTGACTCATTAATTGAATTGAAGCCTTTAATATTCTATCTCTATTTTGCTTAAAGCATTCTACAACATCAATTGATAATTTATCATTTTTAACATTATCCTCTAAGATGGCAATAGTTTTATCAATACTCCAAGCCTCTTTATAGCTTCTTTTAGCAATTAAAGCGCTAATAACATCAGCTACCTGTAATATTTTTTGGTCCATTGTTAAGCAATTTCCCTTAATTTTATTAGGATATCCCGAACCATCCATTCTTTCATGATGACGATATGCTATTTCTATAATATCGTAATCCATCTTATCAGTTAATATTTCTTTAGTATATTCAACATGCTTCTTCATTATAGAATATTCTCTATCAGTTAGCTTATCAGGCTTTTCTAATATTTTAAGCTGAATACATACCTTACCTAAATCATGAGATAATCCAGCAACATAAATTTTATTGCAATATTTTCTTTTTAGCTTCATGCATCTAGCTAATTTATATGCAATAATCGCAGTTACCTTAGAATGATAAAGAGTTTGAGGGCTATACATTTCAAATAAAGATGATAGCATTGTAAAGAAATAGTTCTTTTCTTTTCTTGAAAACATCATCTTTGAAATGAATTTATAAACTACTGTTTTATAATGCATTGAATTAATTTCATAAAATAAATCAAGCTTCTTAACTAATTTAGTTAGATTAAATATATCTAAATATCCATAATTCTTTTCTTCTGC
The DNA here is from genome assembly GCA_024690445.1 of Acholeplasmatales bacterium. The sequence goes on along the minus strand of JAILPD010000014.1, from coordinate 10,057 downwards.
CTGAATCATTCTTAATGCTTCATTTTTATCATTTGTCTTAATTAAATATTCAGTATATTTTTTAGCAATATTTAACCTATTATAGTCAATCACATTTTTAGGATTTTTAAATCCTCTAACACCAGTTAATAATATTTCCGCATCATTTTTTAAAGGTGAGAAATATTTTAAGAAAAGATATGTTTCAATTAATGTATTTGATGAATTCTCACTTGTATAATGCTTGCCTACATCGTTAAAGCATGCCACAAAGACTAATTGCTTCCTAGTTTTTTTATCAACCTTTGATTGCTTTAATAGCATGTATGTTATATAGGCATATTTTAAATTAAATTCCATTAATTTAGCATCAATTCTTTTCATAAAATCGATAGCTATTGCCCATAAATTTTTAGTTTCTACAATACTTCTACAATTTGGTTCTAACATGTTACACCTATTAATTATTTACTAATTTTAATTCTCTTTTCAGATTCAATCTCACTATTTCTATGAGTAATATAAATAATAGTCTTATTTAAAGCTAATAAATTATCCATAATAATCTTTTCATTTTCTTTATCTAAGCTACTACTAAATTCATCTAATAATAATATTGGCTTATCATATAAAATTAATATAGCAATTAAAACACGCTGTATCTGACCATAAGATAATCCACTATTATTTGATATTTTAATATTTAAATCCTTATCAATTAATACTAATTCATCATATATATTGGCAAGCTTAAGTGCATTAATAATTTTATTCATATCATTAACACCAGTTAGAATATAAATATTTTCTAAAATAGTTGCCGAAAACAAGATGTTTTCTTGTTGTAAATATGAAAATAATGATCTAGATTTAAATGTATCATATTCTTGATTTTTATATATAAACTTTAATGAGCCAGCATTTGGCTTTAAATAACCCATTAATAACATTAAAAGGGTAGTTTTTCCAATACCTGATTCACCTTCTATTTTTAATATGTCGCCTTTATTAATCTTTAGATTTAAATTATTAATTACTACTTTTTCATCATAACTAAATGATAAATCCTTTATTTCAATATAATCAAAATCATTAATTTCTAATGAATTATCAATTACTTCTAATTCAAATAATTTCTTAATTCTATCTTCAGATATTTTACCTAAATTATAATTATTAATTAGATTAGATAAATTAATAAATGGGGCTTCAATATTATTAATTAATTGTACAATTGCGATTAAAGCGCCATAAGTATATACGTTTTTCGCAATAAAATAAGCACCAATAATAATACATACTGAATAAATTATTGTTATAAATGCATAAACACCAGAATTTGCTGTATAGAAAATATAATTTCTAGTTCTTTTTTCTTTTTTAGCATTTTCGTTTAATTCTTTATAATATCCATTTGATCTATCGCCTGCATTATATGAAATAATTTGCTTATGATGATTAAATGATTCAATAAAGAAATTAGAAGCGGCAGAATCTGCCTCTAATACCTTCGTATGATGTGGCTTAATAATCTTTGAATAGAATCTAGCTCCAATTAATGCTAATACACCAATACCTAATAAAATAATCATTATTAGCTTATATTTAGATTCATCTAAAATAAATAATAAAATTAATGATATTAAGCATCTAGATATTTGTTTTACAAATTGTGGTATAACAACTAAACTTCTTCTAATGACATTTCTAATATCTTGTTCATATAATATTTCAATGTCTCCAGCCTTAAATTGATATAGGCTATTTAAGCTTTTATTTGACATTGATTTATATAATTCGTTCTTTAATCTATAATCTAAATTAATTTGGAATGATGAATATAAGAAATTATCAATTACTCTAACCACTACCGCAAGTAAAGTAAGACATGATATTAAAACAATATAAAAAATAAGCTTATCATAATTCTTATCAACTAAGGTAGATAAAGCAATTGCCTCATCAATTAAATATTTAGTTAAAAAGGGAATTGCTAATACTATAGCTGTAAATAATAAACCAACAGCTGATAATATTATTGGATATTTTTTACTTATCATTTGTAAATGTGACTAAATATACGTCTTACAAATTTATTTTTAACAATAAATTTATAAAATTTATATTTTACTCCTTTTAAATAATATACCTTATTATTTTGTTTCTTATAATCGATAACCTTACCAATTAATTGATCTTCTCTTACTTCTTCTAAATTAACCTGGTGGTCACCAACGATATATAACTTTCCATTTTTTATTTTTCTTAATCTATGTAAGACGAAGGCACCATCTTCCCTTCTAAAAAATAAAATGTCTCCAACCTTATATGCATCTATCTTACATAAAGTAACTACATCGTCGTTTTTTAATAATGGTCTCATAGATGAGCCCTTAACAGGAAATGAGAATGTTTTATTTTCATTAAATGCTTCAAGCAATAAAGGATAAAACTTTTCTACCTTAATCACTATAAATTCCTCTTTTTTTCAATTCATTGATAAATTCATCTAGATCACTCTTTAATACATCAAAAGGTGCGTCATATTCTTTTTTTAAAAGGTCCAATACCTCTTCTTTAGTATGATCCTTTAGATTGTTAAAAATGAAGGCACCAACCTCATTTGTATTAAAGATTTTAGAGAAATTTACATTACAATTTGATACAGGTATAATCATATATTCATTTCCTACCTGCTTTAGCATAAAATTATTACTTAACAATTTCATCAATCCTTTCTCTTAATGTAGTAAATGCTTCTTTTTCCATATTACAACCATAATAAAGAATAGGAAGATCTAAAATTTTATCAACAATTCTATTCCATTTTTCTTTATTAGAATCATTAGGGACAACTATTTGTCCTAATAATAATTTAAAGCCTTGAGTCTTAGAAATATCTTTAATAATATTTGTCTTTGATTGGAATAGAAATACAATTACATCTAATGTTGATGAGATATTATTTTCAACAAAGTGCTTACCGCACCATGGATTAGGTGTAATATATAATTTATCATTTTTTAATGTGATAATATTTTTATCATCATTAATAGGGATAGCATCACTATATTTTTGCCATAATCTTCTATGAGTAGATTTACCTGTTCCACTCTTAGCACTAAATGCTATTCCTATATTGTTATATTTAATAGTTGATGAATGGAATAATATAGAATCTGTATACTCTGTTATTAAATAAAAGATTGCATATTGAGATAATAAATATTCTTCAACAAATTTATTATTTTTGTCGTTATAAATATTTATAGTATTACCATCATATTCAATATAAGCATATACTTTTCCATCAAGATTCTTTTGCCTTTGAATAACTTTATTTCCGATTCTATATTTATCATAAAATTCAGTTTCCATAAATGGTCTTGATAATTCAATATTAAATTCGCTAAATGATGAATTGATAAAAAATGAAGGATTAGAATCAACTTCATAATTCTTCAAAGTTTTAAATTCTTTTTCATATATTAAATTAATATCGATAACTAAATCAGAAATAGAAATTATCATAAAACTCACCAATATTATTCTATCATTAATATATTATTTTTTACCTATTTTTTATTATTTCTTCTACTGCATTTTTTATATTATTTGCAGTATCACTTGAAATCATTGTGACATCTGATGATTTTGTCATTGCAATTTCACCAGCTAGACCATTAATATAAGCAGCTCCACTAGCTGATAATAATAAATCTTCACTATTATATGAAGAAATAGCTGCTAAAATTCCAGATAAAACATCTCCTGAACCAGCAGTAGCCATTCCGCCTACTCCTTTATTTACAATATTTACCTTTTCACCATCAGTAATAATTGTAGATGGTCCTTTTAAAAGTAATATAACTTTAAATTCACTAGCATATTTTAAAGCTAAATTAATTGGATCATTTTTTATTTCTTGAATGCTATATCCACTTAATCTTTCAAATTCTTTTAAATGTGGAGTTAATATTAGTTTAGCTTTAGTATTTAAAATAATATCTTTAGAAATTGTACTTAATGCATTTAAGCCATCGGCATCTATAATTAAAGTTTTATCATAATTCTTAAGAATATATTCTAAAGTAATTTTAGTATCTAATGTATTACCAATACCCATACCAAAAGAAATAGCTTTAACTCTTTTAATAAATGTACTTATTTCTTCTTCATTAAATTTAATGAATGAACCATCATCTGATAATGGATAAATAGTACTTTCTAAAATATAAGGAATAATTATATTAGCTAGTGATTTAGGGGTAGCTACCATACATACTCCAGCCCCAGCTCTCATAGCTGAATTAGCCATACTTGCTAATCTTATTGCCCCACTATAAGGAATTGATCCACCTATTAATCCAATATAACCAAAGTCACCCTTATTTGAATTATTTTTTCTTTCCTTAAATAAAGGAACTAGATCAATATCTTCAATTAGATTATATGGGCACACAAGGTCATTTATACCGATTTTTAGGGCTTTCACATTATCAATGTAATCTTTACCATCATTTAAATAAAAGCCAGTTTTTGGGGCTTCTATGGCTAATGTTAAATCTGACTTAACCGCAAGACTTGCAAGTCCATTATCACCATTTAAGCCACTATTGATATCTACTGATATTTTATACGCCTTTGATGAATTAATATTATTAATTATTTCCTTATAAGGGCTTAATACATCTCCCTTAAATCCAGTACCAAAAATACAATCTACTATGATATCAAAAGAATTGAAATCTATCTTAGATAGATTTTCAATGACAACATTAACCTTATCCTTGATTAAATCAAAATAATATTTGCCATCAAGAGAAAATTTATTTTTTATTACATAAACTGTAGGAATTATATTTGATTCATATAAATAATTAGCTAATACATAACCATCGCCAGCATTATTACCACTTCCGGCAACAATTAATATTTTCCCATGCCAATTAAATGCCTTAAATATTTCTCTTCCAGCATTCTTCATCAATTCTTTTGATGAAGTACCAGCTAATATTGTATTTTCATCACTTTTTCTCATGCTTGAACAGGAAATGATATCTATCATAATTATCACCACTTTTTCTAAAAAATAAAGAGCCACAATTGTGGCTCCTATTTTTAAACTAAATCATCGTCGTCTAAGCCGACTGCCTCTTCTTCCTCAGCAGGAACCTCAACCTCTTCATAAACTACTTCTTCATTTTCTTCAGAAGCTTGAGTATTTCTTACTCTACTAGATTGAGCAGAATTTTCCTTCATTGTACGAGCTAAGAATTCTTCAGGAGATTCCTCCTTTTCCTCTTGACCAGCAAAGTTATCATTACCAATAAATGCTTCACTATCTTCAAGAGCAGAAATATCATCAAGTAATACACGATATTGATGTCTATCAATGTATTCAATAAATGCGTCTGTGGCAAGTGGCTTTGCGAAGAAATATCCTTGACCTAAAGTAACATGCTGAGCCTTAACATACTTACCAACTTCGGCAGTTTCGATACCCTCACAGATTAATGTTCTGTTATTATCAACAGCGTACTTAACTAGAATTTGTAATAACTTTTCCTTCATGAAGTTATTTTCAATATCCTTAAGGAAGCTTCTACCAAGCTTAATAACGTCGATAGGAGACTTTTGAATAGCTTGAACTGATTGACCATCTAATTCAAAACCATCGACTGCAATCTTGAAGCCATAGTCACGAAGCTTATAGATATTAGTTCTAATAACTGCGATTTTTTCCATAACCATGAAGTCAGAAATTTCTAGCATGTAGTGTTCTGGCTTAGCGTTATTCTTCTGCATGATATCGATAAACTTAATCGCTAAGTTAGCATCAAGTAGCTGCTTAGTAGATAAGTTAAGTGATAATCTACATGTAACTGTAGGGAATTTTTCAGCAAGAGCATTGTGCATACGAATCATTGTTTCAATACCCCATTCACCTACCCACTTAATATCTCCAGATTGCTCTAGGACTTTTAAGAATGTAGACGGAGCTTGGACACCTTTGGTAGGGTGGTTCCAACGCATTAGGGCTTCTGCACCAGCCATAGTCTTTTCAACTAAGTTAACAATTGGCTGATAATATAGTACGAACTCTTTATTTAAGATAGCATGCTTAACTTCTTGGAAGTATGCCATGTTATCCTTCTCTTCTTCAACGATTGAAGCATAGAAGTTAGTATACTTATTACCACCATCACGCTTAGAAACGTAAGTAGTTAATAATAAATTAGAATATAAGTCTTCTAAGTTTTCACCAGCTTGTGGATATGTAGCAACACCTACAGATGCTGTAATATTAATAGTTTCACCAGCTGTAACCTGATAAGGTTGATCAATTACTTCTGTAATTCTTTGAGCTAATTTCTCAATTCTTTGAGTATTATCTTCATCCTTAACAAATACTAAGAATTCATCATTAACATATCTAGTAATAGATGCCTTATATGGCAATACTCTAATAATTCTATTTGCAACTTCTTTTAATAATTGGTCGCAAGCATCATGACCAAATACTTCATTTAAGTCACCGAAGCCATCGATATCAACATATAATAATGTAAATGCTCCGAATCTATCGATTTTCTTAATATAACCTCTAATAGATTCTTCCATAGCTTTCTTAGTTACTGCATTTTCAACAATAATTTGGCTAGCTTCCTTTTCCTTTCTAATATTTCTTCTAATTAGAAAGAAACAACCTGCACTTAAGGCCAAAGTAACTAAGATGGCCACAAATGTAAGAACGATTGCTGGTCCAGTTTCCATTTCAAGTATATTTATCATTTTACTGATACCCCCTATCTTCTCTTAGAGCTTGTATTATATTGTTCAAGCATTTCAACTGCTTGATCATAAGGCATAGCCTTACCATATAAATAACCCTGAATAATTCTACAGCCAAACTTCTTAACCATATCAGCTTGTTCTTGTGCTTCGACACCTTCACAAACTAAATCTAGATCCAAGTCTTTAGCTAGAGTACAAATTGTCTTAACGATATTTTCGTTAAACTTATTAGTTGTAATATACTTTGTGAATTCCTTATCAATCTTTAATGTATCAACAGGTAAATCCTTCAAATATAACATTGATGAATAGCCAGTACAGAAGTCATCAAGGTGAATATGGAATCCGGCTTCCTTTAATAATCTAAGTTTTTCAGCTACTAGCTTAAATGAACCCATCAATAATGTTTCAGTAATTTCGATTGCGATACTACCTGTCTTTAATTGATTTCTATTGAATTCATCAATTAATTGTTGTACGAAACCTACCTGTAGTAATTGTACAGGTGATACATTTACTGAAATATGAACATTATATGGTTCAAGCTTCTTAGCTAATTTAAATGATTCCGTAATAACGAATCTACCGATATCAAGCATGTGTCCACGCTTTTCAGCTAACTCAATAAAGATTTGTGGTGACTTATCACGATACTTTGGATTCATCCATCTAATTAACGCTTCGAAACCAGCAACTCTATTATTAATAATATCAAACTGAGGCTGTAACCACATTTGGAATTCTCTATCGATTAATCCTGTTTCGATATCTCTTTCCATTTCATCTGTTGCTAAGATGATATTATCCATAGCAGCTTCATAAACTACATAATCCTTACTTGATAACTCTCCCATGTTACGGTAAGCTAAATCAAGCTTTTCTTCAATCATCTTAAGAGATATTTGATGTTCTTCATCCATATTAACGTATGAAGCATCAATTGTTTCACGCTTTAAGTTATAAGCAACAATCTTAGCATTGATATAAATGTTGTTGCTCTTAATTTGGAATGGTTTTCTTAAAGCAGCTAAGAATTCCTCTACGTGAGGAGCAACCTCACTCATATCTGTATTAGGATATACAACGATAAACTTTGAAATATCCTTATGGTAAATACTTAATTCAGGGAAATGTTCTCTTAATTGCTTTAAAAATTCAATTAATACCTGATTATAAGTTGTTCTACCAAAGATTTGAATTAAATCATTATACTTATGAATATTAAATTCAATGAAGGCAACATCCATACCAGATGTATCTTCCTTAATAATCTTTTCAAATTTATTAGCTAAGATAAATCCGTTATCACACATTGTTACATCATTCTTACCAGACATCTTCTGTAATCTTTGACTTTCGTTATAGTCAAGTGTGACATCAGTACCCATCAAATAATAACTTCTTGAAATTTCAAGTGGTGTTAATTGTAAATAAGCAACACGGTCTCTAATTTCATCAAGAGGAATTTCACAAATAAATGCTTTATTCTTCTTAATTGTATTCATAATTGGCTCATTTGTTTCAACATCTAAGAAATCTTTAATGTCTACTACTCTTGTAACACCATATAACATCTTAAATGTCTTATTAGAAAAGATTAGCTTTCCACTTAAGTCAACTCTAATAACAATAGCCTCAGTCTTTTGTAATGCATGTCTATCAGCTCTTAATAATTTAGAAGTTGTATAGCAACCAAAAATCATAACAGCTAACATTAATAATGAAATAATTACACCAGAAACATAATAAATGATTGCTTGTTGATATACCCATTGGATGCCTAAGAATACATTATCAATATCTAATACTGTAGCGAATCCAAGTCCACATTCGCTATATACTGCAGAAACAACGAATGAACCATAATTCTTATCATTTATATTAATGTTATTGTTAACTCCATTATAATAACCTGCAGATGCAATCGCATTCTTATAGTCATTACCAATTAATTCATACATATAATTCTGTCTTGTGATAATTCCAAGTCTATCATCATCAATATTAGAATATGTAATCATACCTTCTGCTGTTTCAAATGCTAAAACATCATGACTAATAAAATCTAAGAATGAACTTAATTTTATTCTTGTTAATACGTAATTAAGTGTATTATATTCAGTAATCTTATCTTTATAATTTGATTCATCACTTATTGGCTTAGCAAAATAAATGTAGTAATCATAGTTTCTAGATGTAGCAGACTGCTTTTCGATATCATGAGCAGAAGCTATCAAATAACCAGAATTTGTACCATCAAGTAATAATCCCTTTTCTCTTAAAGATTTAGAAATTGTATCACTAGTTTGAGATGCGAATAATTCAAATTTTTTATCATCATTTGAATCACCAGTTTCATAAACTAATTCATCAGCCTTATCTGATAAATAAATATCATAATAACTGCTTATTTTATTTTCTACTTCTCTATTAACCTCTTCTACAGCTTCAAGTCCTAAAATCTTCATAGATTCTTGTACTTTGCCACTTCGAATAGACAAATAGAAACATACGGCAATACCTGCATATGAAGCTATTAAGATTATACATGCCATAATATGCCATCTTAGATCACGTACTCTCAAGGTAACACTTCCTTACATAAATACTTAAAAAAACACCTATAATATTGTATATTATAAATTATTAATCTTATTTAGTCAAGAAATACACTTTTAACACAAAACCACTAAAAAAGTGCACAGTCTCTAGTATAATTTTACAATTTATAGCATTCTTTTACAAGGAAAATGTAATGTATAAGAACTTAAACATTGTCATTTATGTTTTATTTTTTTTACTTTTTTTATATAATCTATATAGAGAGGTTTTGTATTATGTTTAAAAATAAAAATAGTCTAAAAGGCTTTCTAACAATCTTAACATTTGTTATAGCATTAATAATACTTGTTTTCATGTCAGCTCCAGGTGTAAAAATACTTGATAAAACTCATACTTGCCTTGAACTAGTAAGTGGATATCAAATGGACGCTCCAAAGATAAAAGTAACTACCTTTTCATTCTTAAATCTAATTCCATATTTATTATTGGTTATTCTTCTTGTGTTTGAATATTTAAAATATATATTTTCAATTTTTGATAATAGAACAACAAGAATTTGTATGTCAGTTGGATTTATCGTTGTTGGAGTGATGTTCTTATTTGGTAGATATATGGTTAATACTATCGAAGATGATATGCCTTATAATAAATTACCTCGTGAAATCGGATGGGGAGCAATTATCCAAGTTACAGTTGCCTTTATTTGTGCAATTCTTTC
>JAILPD010000074.1 GCA_024690445.1 Acholeplasmatales bacterium | reverse complement strand
GCTGATAAGGATGTAGATGATGCAGAAGATGAATTAAGAGATTTTATTCTTACTGAGTTAAAGGGTGATTCATTAGTTTTAGCATCTGTTGAGGGTGAAGATAAATATGGTAACCCAGAGAATTTTATAAAGGTACATTTCCATACAAATGAGCCATGGTTAGTATTAGCTAAGGGTCAAGAAATGGGAGATATTTATGATGTTGTTGTTGAAAATATGCAACGTCAAGCTGATGGCTTAAAAGGCTAAAATGGTAAAAGAAATTGTAAAGGATCAAAAATCATTGATGATTAAATCAGAAAAAGTAACGCCTGATGATTTATATATCTTAGATGATTTAATTGATACATTAGATGCCAATAGAGCATGTTGTGTTGGCATGGCAGCTAATATGATTGGATATAATAAATGCATATTAGTTTATATGGATAAAAATGATATAATAAATTATATGATTAATCCAACTATCATTAAGTGTGATAGCGAATATGAAACTGAAGAGGGATGCTTATCTCTTTTAGGTGTTAGAAAGACAAAAAGATTCCAAAAGATTAAGGTTGAATATTATAATGATAAGTTTCAAAAAAGATTAAAGGTATTTACTGATTTTGAAGCTGAAATTATTCAACATGAGATGGATCATTTTAATGGAATTATAATATAGTTTTTAGAGGTTTCTTTATGCGTGATTTTGAGAGTATTGATTTTTTTAAAAGAAAAAATAAACACTATATCACCGATGCTTTAACTAAAACAGTAATCAAAAGTGAAATCTTAGGTTATATTAGTTATTTAATCGATAATCAGGAACCTTTTTCGCTTTATTTTATGGATATAGATTATTTTAAATCTATAAATGATACATTTGGACACACTGTTGGTGATGATGCATTAAGAAAAATTGCTGATGCCATTAATGATAGTTTAGATGAAAATGCTATATTAGGTAGATTTGGTGGAGATGAATTTGTTGTCGTTCATAAAGGTGTTACTGATTATGATACAAAATGGCAACAAGGAAGAAAGATTTGTCTAGCTGTATCTAATTTAAATTATGACTTTGGTATGGGTCATTTAAATAAAACTACATCTATAACAATTGGTATTTCTTCATACCCTCTAGATGCAAATACCTTTGCCGGAATTATGGAAACTGCAGATAAGGCTTTATATAGAGGTAAGCAGAAGGGTAGAAATTGCTTTATCATTTATGATAAGGCTAAGCATGAAAATTTAAAAATTGATGAAGCACAAGCTAATGTGTCTAAGCAATTAGAAATGATTTTCGATATATTTAGTAATACATTTATTACTGACCCAGATAAAAAGCTTGTTGATCTAGCAACTAATTTAGCAGAGATTTATTCTATTGATAGAATATGCCTAAAAACAGATGAAGTATTTAAAGTATTATATAAAAATGAGGATATTGGAGATATTTGTAGTCCAATTCCTATGGAAAAATATAATGCTATAGGTTATAAGAATAACAATGTTTTAGATATTAATTTTAGAGTTCATTATGAAGAAAGTGATAATGAATTATTTAAAATGTTAGAAGAACAGAGAGTTAATTCACAAGTGATTGTAAGAATTAAGACACACTCTAATTATTATGGCTATTTAAGATTAGATAAGTTTAGAGAAACAATATGGAAAGCAGATGTAAATAATGTATTCCAAATTCTTGCAAGTCTATATGCAATTGAATTAGAAAAGATTTTGAAAAAGGATTAAAATCCTTTTTTCTTTTCTAATTAAATAAAAGAGATGACAGTTTATGAATATAATGTTAAAATTAATTTATAAGATACATTTACACATAAATTAAATAAGGAGGATACTTTTATGGAAATGAAATTTTATCGTTGTAAACATTGTGGTCAAATTGTAGCTATAGTTAAAAAGACTGGTGCGCCACTTATCTGTTGTGGAGAAGAAATGGAAGAAATTATTCCTTGTACTGTAGATGCTTCGCATGAAAAGCACATTCCAGTATATAAGGTAGAAGGAGATTTAGTTACTGTTAATGTAGGCAGTGTAGAACATCCAATGATTGATGCTCACTATATTGAATGGGTTGCTATTCAAACTACAAGTGGAAACCAAAGAAAGCTTTTAAAGCCTAATGATAAGCCAACAGTAGAATTTAAGATTTTAGATACTGATAAGGTAATTGCAGTATATGCATATTGTAATTTACATGGTCTTTGGAAGGCTTAATTATGGAATTTATTTGTTATCCAAAATGCACAACTTGCATTAAGGCAAAGAAATGGTTAATTACTAATAATATTTCATTTAATGAAAGAAATATTAAAGATAATA
>JAILPD010000088.1 GCA_024690445.1 Acholeplasmatales bacterium | reverse complement strand
TATTTGGCTTATGAATTCATAGTAAGTAACAATATTTGTAACTAAAATATTGATACTAACAAATAAAATTATTAAGAAATATGAAGTATTTAAAAAGAATAAAGATGCTAATAATAGTATTAATGAAATGGAAAATTCCATCATAAATAATAATTGAGTATATGTTCTAAATTGCTTCTTATTTATTTCTGAATATTCCTTACCAGCAAATTTCAAATAAATACCATCAATAAATCCAAAATGTAAAATACCAATATAAGATGAGTACAATGTAAAAGTCTTATAATATCCGTATTCGGAAACACCCATTATCTTGGGTATTATGAAACCAATAAGTACGCCTGATAGCATTGATATAATGTTACTTATCAATACAATAATGATATTTTTAAAGAATCTCTTTTGCTTACTTATTGTTTCATTATTTATACTCTCTTCCATTCTATACTCATCTCCTTTCTACAATTTTAGTTATTAATTATTAGTATTTTATCTTTCCTTCTGAAACATTAATTAAATGCTGTCCATAACTATTTTTGGCCATTGTCTTACCAATCTCAAGCAACTTTTCTTTAGTAATCCAACCATTACTATAAGCTATTTCTTCTGGACAAGATATCATTAAGCCTTGGTGTTCTTCTACCATCTTTACAAAGGCTGTTGCCTCAGCTAAGGATTCATGAGTTCCAGCATCTAACCATGTAAGACCTCTACCAAATGTAATAACATTTAGGTTATTATCATCTAAATACATATTATTTAATGTTGTTATTTCTAATTCACCACGAGCAGATGGCTTAACTAAATGAGCTTTTTTAGATACACCCTTTGGATAGAAATATAAACCAATTACAGCATAATTAGATTTTGGATTTTTTGGCTTTTCTTCAATTGAAATAGCCTTACCATCCTTATCAAATTCTACAACACCAAATCTTTCTGGATCTGGTACATAATATCCAAATACAGTTGCCTTGCCTGATTCAGCATTCTCTACTGCATTCTTTAAATTACCTTTTAAGCCATTACCATATAATACATTATCCCCTAGTATCATACAGCAGGCATCATCACCAAGAAATTCTTCACCTAATAAGAAGGCTTCTGCTAATCCATCTGGAGATGGTTGAACCTTATATGAAAGATTTAAACCAAAATGATTACCATTTCCAAGTAGGGCTTCCATTCTTGGAGTATCTTCTGGAGTTGAAATAATTAAGATATCCTTTATACCAGCAAGCATTAATACACTTAATGGATAATAAATCATTGGCTTATCATAAACAGGTAATAATTGTTTAGATGTTACCATTGTTAGAGGATAAAGACGAGTTCCTGAACCTCCAGCTAAAATAATTCCTTTCATATTTTCACGTTCCTTTCTTATAAAACTACTTTTTTAATCTCTTTAAGCATCTTCTTCTAATAAATAGAATGATTCTTCTTAAAAAGAAAGGTGTTTTAATATATTTTTTTAAATAATGTTGTTCACTATCAATCATACATTGATAAGAAAATCTAGATATACCACCTGTTGAAACACCATGATTATGAATAACATGTGTATTTGGAATTACATATGTTAAAAACTTAGTTTTTTCTAAGATAGCTCCAATGATATATTCTTCTTCATAAAGGAATGTTGTCTCATCTAATGGGAATAAATAATCTAAGCATTCCTTTGTCATCATAAAACAACAACCAGAAACACCAAACATTTTCTTTGGTTCTGTTATTTCATTTTTAATGATAAATTTTCTTTCAAATCTTCTAAACATGAATCCAAGTTTTGTATGTAGCATCATGTTTTTTAATTTTCCAATACCTGTTAATTTACATCCCATATAAAATGCATGGAATTTTCCATCTTTATCATAAATTTGAGGTCCAACTATACCAGCATTTTCAGTATTATTTAAGAATTCATACATTTTCTTTATTGAATCATCAGTAAATAAAATATCTGAATTACAAATAACTATATGTGAACAATTTTCCTCTAAAGCACGCTTTAAACCAACATTATTACCGGCAGCGTAGCCCTTATTTTCATTATGAAATATCACTTCAATTCTTTCATCACTATTAAAGAACTTTAGTGAATCTTCATCAATCTTCTTAGGAGAATTGTTATCTACAACATAAATTTTATAATCAACGTCAGTTGTATATTTAAATATAGTTTCAATACAACCGACAGTTTCTGTCCAAGTATTATAATTTAATATGACAAATCCTATCATATTTAATTCCTCCAAAAAGTAGCAAGTTATTATTCAATAACAGCTATTACATTTGTTGCTTCATGAGAATTGTCTTCAACAAAATATTCTTTACTTTCCGCAACAGCCTTACCAGCAATATTTACCTTAGTTGTTGCTTTTTGTCTAAACCATTCATATTCAATATCGATATGACCTAAATCTAAAGCATGTCTTCCTTCTTTAGATAAATCATATGCTAAAACAGTCGCTGTAGGTCCAATAGCACAAATAATTAAATCATCGTTTGTACTATTTTTTAGTGCTGTTTCTAATATTTGATCATATTTCTTATAGGCATTTTCTGATGGGCATAAAATTCTTCTAACTGAATTTGCATTTGAGAATAAATCATTACCAATACCTAATCTAGATTTATTACCTTCAACAAATAGAATATTCTTT
Organism: Acholeplasmatales bacterium; assembly: GCA_024690445.1. The sequence continues at coordinate 7,767 of JAILPD010000088.1, read as the reverse complement.
CCTTCCCATACTGCCTTTAATAATTCGATAAAAGCAATCATTGCCTCATCACTCTTATCTGCCATAGGCAAATAGAATCTTGAAATAAAACTATCATAGTATGTTTTATTCTTAAAGAAACGATACCAATGGCCTCTAGTTAATAATAGATTTCTCTTCCACCATTTTTGAGAACCTGGCTTTAAAATGCTAAGCTGCTTATTTGAAAAAATAGGAGGTACAGCGACAATACAATTTGAATTGTCCTTATCCTTAGCTATTTCTCTTAATCTTTTCTTTAAATCAGAATTCTTCTCCTGAAATTTAATTCCCATTCCAAGCATAAGTGATAATTCACCATCACCATATCTTGCAATAGATTTTTCCTTAATAGCTTTAGCAGTTTCATCAATTGATAATACTTCTAATCTTTTTCTAAATATTGCATTACAAACAGAAACTGGGGCTAATAAAATTGTTTTTATTCTATATGAAAGTTTCATAAATCCTCCATTAAACTACGAATCAGTTCTAACTTTTCTAAGTACTACCTTAGGACGTTTAACACCAAGCAATGCGTTAAGTATTCGCATAACTACAAAATAACCAAATCCAAATAGCAATACGATTACTACATACATGTAAGCTACATACCATGAGAAGAAAGACATTATTGTAATGACGAATAAACTATCAAATACACAGACTAACGCAATTGACTTTCTAACCTTTAACTTATAGTAAGTATATGATAAAGCTGTACTTAATAGGAATGGTCCTAATAATATTCCAATAAATCCAAAGTCAGCATATAAATTACCTAAATATGTATAAACATTTGTCTTTATTGGAGTAGCATATACGAATGTATCAATTCTTTCTACATTAATATCAGTTAATAACTTATATAATAATCTAAATGTTGATTGTCCTACATTCCAAGAGAATGGCTCTTGTAAAAATTCATTAAATGCGGCTAGTGGTAACGTCACATAGGACACTATCGAATATGGCAATCTAGTCTTAGATGATATAGTTTGTAAGAAGCTTGATGCGTAAGGTAGGGATGTATTATTTCTACCTCTAAATAATGTAATTAAAACAAAGAATAAAATGATTGCAAATACCATGAATATAAATATTTTTCTACTCATTTTATTTCTAATTCCAAAAAATACTATTGGTCCAGCTAAAAACATTAAGTCGACAATTAGCATACCTCTTGAACCAGATAATAATTGATCGATAATCGCATTGATAATAGGAAATATCAAAATAGGCTTAGCCTTATATTTTGAAATATAATAACCTGATAATGCGATAGCGATATGATTTAGTAATAAAATACGAGGTGATTCTACAATTGAATTACCATTAATATTATCATCATAAATTGTTCCAATGTTACTTAATATATTAAAGCCATATGCTTGAATTAACTTAACTAACGAATATACAGCTACAACAAATGAAACAAGAGATAATACAACAATTATAATTTCTAATTTCTTCTTAAACGCCTTATCACTCTTTATAGCCCTTCTTTTATAATTTCCATATAAAGTAGATTCGTTATTTAGTTTTAATTTCCTTTGCTTATAAGCACCTGAAATCACATAACCTAGTGTTGAACCTAAAAAGAACATTATTAGAACTACATAAAAAATAAGCCAAGTATAATTAGTTATTGGATTATATTGGATTATTTCTGAGGCATACAAGCATATTAATAATAGCCACAATACTGCATAAACAGAAAATGGATTTATTCTCTTTTTAAATATTAAAATTGAAAGCATAATTAAAATTACGCTTAAAACAATATATAAAAGAAACACTTGCATTCACCTCGATTCCAATAATTTTATTTATGAAGAAGCTTTTTAAATATAAAACCTCTTAATTTATTTGGTATTAAAGCAATAATAAATTGAATTATTACTGTAACTTTATAATCCCACCAGCTAATATAGCCAGTTTTATATACTTTTTTTCTTCCTTGCTTATACTTCTTATAATAAGCAAATCCACCTCGACGTTCGAACATATCTTTTCCAACGCGAGCATATACTAAATAGTCATCAACGTTTTTAGCATTTACGCCTGAAATAAACATATTTGCCCACAATAGCGTATCTTCCATCAATAGGCAAGATTGGTAATTTCCAGCCTTTAATACTGCCCTCTTTTTATACATGACAGTCATGTGATTGAAAGAATCTCTTCTCTTTTGATATTTCTTTATTGCCTTATCATCAAGAGGTACAGTACGTTTAGCAACGACATTATCCTTACTTCCTTCAAATTCGATAATATGGCTACCACAAATATCAAGATTAGGGTCATCGATGAATTCTTTTAATTGTAATTCAAATCTATCCTCTCTTGCTATATCATCAGTATCCATTCTAGCTACTATCTCATTTGAACAGGCTTCAATTCCATTAGCTAAGGCAATACCTAAGCCTTGATTCTTTGGTAATATAACATCAACGATAGGATTACCACGTTGCTTATATTTATTTATTACAGCTAATAATTCATCTGTGATTGGGCCATCCTGAACTAATACCCATTCATTTGCCTTCACAGTCTGATTTTCAAGACTTTCAAAGCATTGATCTAAATATTCAGGTTTTTCCTTAATGTAAACAGACATCAATATTGAAAAGTCCAATATATCACCTACAATACTGTTTTAAAAATTAATAATATTTGTCTAAAGAAATTATATTTCTTAACATCTTCCAAATTATATTTCATCTTATCTGGAAGGATTTGATTGATATAAACATCATCAACATCAGTTGCATTTTCAATTAATGATGCCTCATCCTTATACTTAATACTAGCAGATGATGTAATACCAGCAGGCATTAATAATGTAGCAAGCATTTCATTTGAATATTTATCAACATATTTTCTAACCTCAGGTCTAGTACCAACAAAAGTCATTTGACCTAATAATACATTGATAAGCTGTGGTAATTCATCTAGCTTAGTCTTACGTAAAAATTTACCTATTTTAGTTATTCTAGAATCATTTTTAGTTGTAACTAGTGATCCCTTTTTATCAGCATCTACAACCATTGTTCTAAATTTAAATATTCTAAAATCTTTATTATATCTTGTTACTCTTACCTGTCTATAGAATACAGGTCCCTTTGATGTAAGCTTAATTAATATAGCAATTATAATAAAGAATAATGACAAAAGAATTAAAGGTATGAACGAAGCAAAGATATCAAAAATTCTAGTAAAGAATCTTGATATCTTCTTTTTCTTTAAAATGTCATAATATGGTTTTACTTCATCACACTGTAATTCTTTTGGAAGTTTATTCCAACTTTTCATTATTTTAATTCCTCATATACTGTTTTAAATGCCTCTAAAACATATTCAACATCTTCATCAGTTAAGCAAGTATGAAGAGGTAATGTCATAGCATTTTCATACATATGATATGCATTAGGATAATTCTTAATATCAAAGCCTAAATTGATATAAGCAGTATGCATTGGAAGCGGCTTATAGTGTACGTTAGTAGCAACACCAAGCTCTGCCATCTTTGTAATAAATGCATTTCTATATTCTACTGATTTACCATTAAATCTTACAATATATAAATGACCACATGATGAGCTATTCTCTGTATAATGCTTTAATACAGAAACATTATAATTTTTCATTGCCTCATCATACTTAGAAACTATTTCTTTTCTTCTTGCTAAAATATTAGGATATCTCTTTAATTGAGCAAGACCAATAGATGCCATAATATCAGTCATATTACATTTGAAATATGGAGCCACGATATCATATTCCCAAGCACCTAGTTTTGTTTTAGCTAAGGCATCCTTATTTTGTCCATGTAATGATAATAATTGATACTTCTTATAAAGTTCTTCATTATCGATACCTGGAATATCACGCCATGTTACAGCACCACCTTCACCAGTTGTTAAATTTTTAACAGCGTGGAAGCTAAATGATGAGAAGTCAGCTATTTCTCCTGCCTTTAAGCCATTTTGTGTTGAGCCAAATGAATGGGCTGTATCAGCACAAACAATAATTCTACCAAAAGCCTTTTGAATATCATTATTTGGAGTAAATAGATTCTTCTTTTTTTCTACTATTTCAAATATTTTCTTATAGTCACAAATAATACCACCTAAATCAACAGGAAGTATTGCCTTTGTTTTATTTGTAATTGCCTTTTCTAATAAATCATAATCCATCTCAACATTATCTTTTTGAGAATCAATCATTACAATTTTAGCACCTACATGATCTACAACTGATGCAGTAGCAGTATATGTATATGCAGGAACAATAACTTCATCACCAGGACCAATTCCTAATACTCTTAAAGTAAGCTCCTGAGCTGCAGTTTGAGAATTCAAGCATACAGCCTTTGATGTATGGCAAAACTCTGCAATTTGTTTTTCAAATAATTTAGTCTTTGGACCTGTTGTTATCCAACCAGATTTTAAAGTATCAACCACTTCATCAATTTCAGCTTGTGAAATATCTGGTGGTGAAAACTTTATTTGTCTCTTCTCCACAAAAAATCACTATCCTCTTTTAATAATTTCCAATTCTTGTAAATACTCTAAAACTGCCTTATTGTCATGACCAATTTCAACTAAATGATCAATGATTTCATTAATCTTCTCTAAATCGAATGGATGAATACCCTTTTCAACATAGATCTTATCATTTTGAGTTTTAGTAGCATTTGCTGTTTTTAATAATAATTCCTCATATAATTTTTCACCTGGTCTTAATCCAGTAATTTCAATATCAATATCCTTACCAAGTTCTAGACCAGATAGTTTAATCATATTCTTTGCTAAATCGATAATTTTTACTGGTTCACCCATATCTAAAATGAATTTTTCTCCACCTTCAGCATATGCACCAGACTCAATAACTAAACCACATGCTTCAGGTATAGTCATAAAGAAACGATTTATTTCAGCAGATGTAACTGTTACAGGTCCACCAGCTTCAATTTGCTTTCTAAATAATGGAATAACTGACCCATTAGAACCTAACACATTACCAAATCTAACCATTGAGTATGAAGTCTTTTCTGACTTTGCATTCCATGCTTCAACAACCATTTCACAGAAACGTTTAGAAGCACCCATAACATTAGTAGGTCTAACTGCCTTATCAGTTGAAATTAAAACCATCTTTTCAGCCTTATACTTATCAGCCATTTTAGCAACATTGTAAGTACCCTTAATATTATTCTTGATTGCCTCAAATGGGCTATCTTCCATTAATGGTACATGCTTATGTGCAGCAGCGTGGAAAATAATATTTGGCTTATATTTCTTAAATACTTCTTCTAATCTTGCCTCATCTCTTACTGAACCAATTAATGCAATATAATCAGGAGTATAATCAGAATTTCTATATTTCAAATCTAATTCTGTTTTTAATTCATAAGTTGTATTTTCATAAATATCAAAGATAATTAGCTTCTTAGGTTTATATTCTAATACCTGTCTACAAATTTCAGAACCAATAGAGCCTCCACCACCTGTAACTAATACAACCTTGTCATTCAAAAAATCATTTAATTTTGATTTATCTAGTTCAATAGGAGTTCTACCTAATAAGTCGGCTATTTCTACTTTTCTAATTGTAGACTTTAAATCAGATTGTAATAACTTAGCTCTATCTGGTAGGATTTCTACTGATACATCCTTATACTCAATTAAATTTGTAATTTCCTTTAATTTATTCATTCCTAATGATGGAATGGCAATAATAATCTTATTAGCTTCAACCTTTTTTACAATCTCGTTAATATTAGCAATAGGACCATAAATTTTAGTATTGTTAATAACTTGACCAATCTTTTCAGGACTATCATCTACAAAGCCTACAATCTTATATCCAAGTTCCTTTTTACTACCAAATTCATTTAAAACCATCGCACCTGCTGAACCAGCTCCAATAATTAATGTTCTAGCAGATGTTGCTGGCTTATTCTTCTGATGATAGAAATAATTAAAATAAACCGATAAACCAAATCTACTAATTACGATATATGCGAATTCTAATAGCATAATTACAATGTAGATTGTGGTTTTAACTTTAGTGTATTTACCAATTGCAGGGAAGATTGATAAAACAATAAATACGATATCAATTAGTAAAGTAATAATTACAAACTTTGAAAGATTTCTTCTAATAGAATACATCCAAAGCATATTGTATGTACCAAAAGCAAAGCTAACTGCTACCTTTATAAATGAAATTACTAATGCTGAAAGCATAAATGCAGAATCTAAATATTCAGCACTTTTAGTAATAATAAACATAGCTACGATACATATTAATATGAATGCTATATAATCTATGAAAGCTAAGCCAAGCTTATAAAGCATTCGTTTATTAAATATTAATCCAAAAATATATTTCATTTTTTCTTTCATATTCTTACTCCACAGTAACACTCTTAGCTAAATTTCTTGGCTTATCAGGATTGAAACCCTTATTTAAGCAAACATAATATGCAAGCTGTTGTAATGGAATGATTACTAAGCTAGCTGAGAATAAAGGATTAATCTTTGGAACATAGATTTGATACTTACTAGAATTTTCAACATCAGTTCCAACTGTTGTTAAAGCAACTACACTTCCATCTCTAGACTTAACCTCAACCATGTTAGAAATAGTCTTTTCAACTAAATCTGGTTGAGTGGCAATTGCGATTGTAGCAACTCCCTTTTGAATTAAAGAAATTGTACCGTGCTTTAATTCTCCTGCCGCATAAGCATTTGAATTAATGTAAGTAATTTCCTTTAGTTTTAAAGAGCCTTCCATACAAACAGCATAATCAATACCTCTTCCGATGAAAAATACATTTGTCTTATCAGTAAATCTAGATGATAATTTTTGTACTTGACCCTTATGCTTAATTGTTTCAGAAACCTTTGAAGGAATTTCTTTAACTTCATCAATTAGCTTATAATATTTATCTTTATCGATTCTATATTTTGTTCTTGCTAAGAATAATGCAAATAGATATAAGACTACAAGCTGACAAGAATATGCCTTTGTTGTAGCAACAGCAATTTCAGGACCAGCATATGTATATGCATTATAATCTGCATCTCTTGCGATTGTAGATCCCTTTACATTACAAATCGCTAAAGTCTTAATTCCATTTTCCTTTGCTTTAAGCATTGCCTCATATGTATCCTTAGTCTCTCCAGACTGAGAAATGATAATAGCTAAAGCATTAGGATTCATTTTATAATTTCTATATTTAAATTCAGATGCTAATTCTACTCTTACGTTTACACCAGCTAAATCTTCAATAACATGCTGAGCTACAACACCAGCATGATATGCAGAACCACAAGCGAAGATATAGATTTCATCTAATTCATTTAAGTATTCTTGCTTAATACCAATTGAATGGAAATCAATTTTATTTTCTTCTGTTAAATAGGCATCAATTGTTCTTTTAATTGCCTTTGGTTGTTCATCAATTTCCTTTTCCATGTAATATTGATAATCACCTAAATCAGCAGCGTCAGCCTTCCAATCAATCTTAACTAACTTTTTCTTATCTGTAATATCATCACCATTTAAGTCAAAGAACTTGATTGTATTACCATCCATCACACCACATTCTAAATCATCAACATAATATACTTTATTTGTATATTTTAAAATTGCAGGTACATCAGATGCTAAATATGATGCGTCCTTACCTTCTGCAACAATAAGTGGAGATCCATTTTTAGCAAACCATACTTGGTT
>JAILPD010000035.1 GCA_024690445.1 Acholeplasmatales bacterium | reverse complement strand
TATGGTATCTGTTGCTGCAAGAACTGGTAATATGCTTGATTATAGTAGTATTTCTAAGGATATTGGCGTTTCACTTGAAACAATTAGAAATTGGGTATCTGTTCTTGAAAAAACAGACATTATTTACTTGTTAGAACCATATTATAATTCTCATTTAAATAGAGCAATTAAAACACCTAAAATATATTTTAGAGATACAGGATTAGCTGCGTATTTAACATCTTGGTTAACTCCAGAAACACTTGAAAATGGTGCTATGAATGGTGCATTTTTTGAAACATTTGTTATAAATGAAATAATTAAATCTTATATTAATCAAGGAAAAGATTACAAAAAGAGAATCTATTATTATCGTGGCAAAGATAAGGTTAAAAAGACAACAAATGGAATAGATTCTTACGAAGAGAATGAAATTGATTTAATTATTGAAGAAAATGGCATTTTATATCCAATTGAAATCAAAAAGACAACAAATCCTAAATCTGAAATGGCTTCAGCGTTTGATGTTTTAGATAAAGATATTGATAAAAAAAGAGGAATTGGTGTAATAATTTGTAGGGGTGACTACAAATTAAAATTAAGAGATAATCTTTATGCTCTTCCAATAGAATATATATAATTTAGGTGCTAAATATGAGTAATAGTATAATAAAAGGCATTCATCATATTTCGATGAAATGCAGTAAAAACGAAATAGATAAAGTAATATATTTTTATAGAGATATATTAGGACTAGAAATTTGTAACGAATGGGATACAGGTATAATGATAAATACTGGTTCTGGTATAATTGAAGTATTTCATAATGGAGAAGTAAGTCCAAAAGGAACGATTAGACATTTTGCTTTATCTGTTACAGATACTAAGTTACTGACTGAAAAAGTCAGAAATGCAGGCTATGATATCATAACTGAGCCAAAAGAAATATGTTTATCACATCTTAAAGCAATTATTTCTTTTGTAAAAGGACCGATTGGAGAAGAAATAGAATTCTTTCAAGAGATTAATAGTTAGTGGGTTCGGTTTTAGGAGAGCACGCTCCACCAGAAAGAAACAAGTTCGAACACCTTAAAGTGAGGAATTATCATGAATGAATTTTTTAGAAAAAATAGATAAAGATGGTTTTATATATAAAAGCGATCCAACTCATATATATGCTGAAAAAGAAATGATACGTTCTCATGACTTATCACTTAAAATAAGTTCATTGAGACCAACTGATTCAAATTATAAAGAGCTTTTAGAAGAATTGCTTCAGGATAAAATTGATTCATCTGTGGCAATAGTTGTTTCACCTTTTTATTGTGATTTTGGTTCAAGACTAAAGCTTGGTAAAAATATTACAATTAATAAAGGGGCGACTATCTTTTCAGCAGGATTAGTTGAAATTGAAGATGATGTATTAATTGGGCCTGATGTCAAAATCATTAGTGTTAATCATGATTTATCTGATAGACATAATAAAATAATATTTAAAAAGGTTACAATTAAGAAAAATGCTTGGATTTGTGCTGGCGCTATCATATGCCCTGGTGTAACAATTGGAGAAAATAGTGTTGTAGGAGCAGGCGCTGTTGTAACAAAAGATGTTTTAAGTAATACTGTTGTTGCTGGTAATCCTGCAAAATTTGTAAAGAACGTAGAAGAATAGAATTAGGAGTTTTATATAGTTAAATGAAATATTAAAAAATTCATATATTATAAATGTTGATTTTTCATGCAATTTCTTCCAATTATTCTAAAAGAAAAGCCTTATGATGCAATGGATAAGATTAATGCAATTGGTGATGTTTTATACACATGAAAGTGAAGATAGAATCTAAGAAGCAAGAAATCTATGATTCATTAACACCTGAACAAAAAGCATTCATTAGTGAATATGAGATATAAATTGGTGTATTTGATTAGGTACACCAATTTTTTGGGTAGTTTAAACTTTTTTTATTGACTTAAAATTGGATCTTTTCTTATAATGATATTAATTGAAATTATGCTATTCACAGTTTTATGGATTAATGTATTTATGCATACTTTAGTAACAAAATAATATATAGGGAATAATTGTGTGGAAGGATTTATAGGTAAGTGTAATTATGAGTAGAATAAAAAAAGCGTATCGTTATGATAAATTAACAGGTAAGTTTATTAAAGAATACACTTTGAGCCAGTTTCATGATTTAGAAACAAAACCAGAAAATTCAGAGGAGTTTAATGCTGCAAAAGGCAATTTATTTTGCGCTAAAAAACTTATTAATGGCGTCCCTGATGAAGATTATAGAATTTATTATCATGGTAAATCCAAAGTTGAATTTCACCATGCAAGGAATACTAAACATTTCTTCATGTGTGATGAATTTGACGGTGGACATGAAGAAACAGTTGAGCATAAATTCGTAAAAGACATAATATATGATATTGCTACAAATGAAGGTGGTTTTAAGGTTATAGTTGAAGGAAAAAAATACGAATTAGATATAGAAAGTGCGATGAAGGAGGAGTATGTTGAATTAAGTGTCTATATTTTTAAGCCAGATATTGTCCTTAAATTAAAAAATAATGAGAAAAACAAAGTTTTCATTGAAAAATATTGTGATTGCATATATTTGGAAATATGTAATACGCATTCAAATAGTAACCAAAAGATAGATGCATTCCGATTTGAAAACTTGTTTTTAGTTGAATTAAATGTTAAAGAAAAATATTATGTAAAGCATGAGAGAGATGAACAGGCCTATTATATTAGAATAAAAAACCAATTAATGAATAATTATGTTACAGTAACTATTCATTCGAATTTTATGAAAGATATTTTTGAAGACGAAATTGTTGATGATAATGGTATCAAATATCATTTGTGGCGTGAGCACTCTGAAAAGAAGTACTATGTAAAATGGTATGAATATGGAAAAAAATGTCAGGAAGATAAATATAGAGGTCGATTGTTTACAAAAAAAACCGCTAAATTATACATGTTATATAAAGTAAGACTGTCTAGATCAAAATTAAAAGAATAATAGAGAATTTGGGAGTAGAAATATTCCCTTATTTTTATGGTGAGAAATAATTTTAAAAAATTCAAAAAAATAGTTGAAATATGTAACAGTATATGATATTTTTTATTTTGTGTTTTTATAAAAATACATAACCAAAAACTGAACAAAATATAAGGATTAGAAGTCTGGCGAAGGAAGCCTTTTATGATATGTCATGAACATGGTGGTATAAGCAACGTTATAATCACGAAATTTGCAAAAATCGAAGGAGAATATTGATTTATGAAAAATCTTGTAGAAGAGAAAGATGGCAAACTTTATTATAATGGCTACTGCCTAGTAGATTTAGCCAAGAAATTCGGAACACCTCTTACTGTCACATTCCTTGATATTATTAAGGAACGTATCTTATCACTTAAGGATGCTTTTGAAAAAGCTAAGAAGACAACAAATTATAAAGGTGATTTCATTTATTTAAATGCTAATAAAGCAAATTATGGTAAGGATGAAATTGAATCTGCATTCATTTTCGCAGACGGATTAGAAACTTCATCATTTTATGATTTAGTATTATCATTAAAAATGTATGAAAAGTATCCTTTATTTCATGATAAATTAATTGTTTGTAATGGCTTAAAACAAGACGATTACTTAGATGCCGTTGTTATGGCACATAATATTGGTTATAACATCATAACTATTATTGATGATATTTATGAATATGAATATTTAAAGAAGAAGGGACCTAAACTAAAAATTGGTTTAAGAGTTCACCTATCTAGTTTATACGAACCAGAAGTACCAGATGATAGATTTGGTCTAATGGAAGACGAAATCAATTATATCTTAAATGATGTTAAGAATACTAACTTAGTATTAGATACAATTCATTATCATCAAAGAGGTTTTGATTTTGAAGAAGATAAATTCTTCAAGAATTTTGATATAGCATTCAATTATTACATCAAGGCTAAGAAAATGTATGATTCTGTTGTTTATTTTGACTTTGGTGGAGGTACACCTCTCCCAATTGAAGGTAACTTCGATTATGAAGCATACGCAACATCAATCCTAAATCATATTAAGGATTTATGTTTTAAGAATGATATTCCTGTTCCTCACTTAATTAGTGAGAATGGCAAATATAGCCAAAAGGATTCAACAGTAAACATTTATAAGGTTGTTGGTACAAAGAATACTGGAGAATATCCTTGGTATATTGTTGACTCATCATTATTAATTGCTTTACCTGAAATGTATGCATTAGGTGAGCCTATGCTAATTAAGCCAATTAATAATTTAAATGAGAAGATGGTTAAAGCAAGACTTGCTGGTATTACTTGTGACTGTGATGACGTTTATTTTGATAAGTCTAAGGGATATTTTGAAATTCCAGATTGTGATGATGACTATATTGCATTATTAGGAACTGGTTCTTATCAAAATTCTATGAATGGTAAGGGTGGAGTTCACCACTGTATGTTACCAGAAGAAAAGGACGTTATTATTTATTATAAGAACGGTGTAGAGCTTGTTAAGGTAAGAAAAGAATTACAAACAATTGAAGATATTTACAATATTTTAAATATTAAGCATTAATTATAAACGCACTCTTTATTTATAAGGGGTGCGTTTTTCATTACTTTTAAATATGTTGTGCATTATTAATATCAATGATATAATAATATTATATAGACGATTTACTAATTAATTAATATATGGTGATGAGAAGTATGCGTAGAATTAAGAAATACGTTATTTTGACTTTCCCATTCATTTTTGCAATATAAATATATTTTACAATCGATTTGTAAGCTAATGCTAATTAGTATAATCTAAAAGAAATAATCCTAAAAAATTGTAAACAGTTCTCGTATTATATTCGATATGAGAACTGTTAACATAGTACATTTATACACAGTGATAAGCAATTTTTGTAAATATGTTCTATAATAGTATAAATATATGCGAGGTGATGAAGATAATGAAAAAAGTATATTATTTGTTTTTAACAATTTTATCTGTTTTATGTTTATCTCTATTTGCCTCTATTAACGTTAACGCTGCTGTTACAGAAATCAGATATGATTCTACAAAGGGATTGAATGTTTCTAATGGTAATGCAATTTGTCAAACAGATGATGGTTATATTTGGATTGGACAATATGGTGGTTTAGTTAGATATGATTCAAGAGAATTTGATATCTTTGAAAATGTTGAAGTAATTGAAAATAATGAAAAGGTAAAATATTCATTATCAAATACTAGAAGATTAGCTCAGATTCATAATAGATTATTTATAGCCACAGACTATAATTTATTTATGTATTATAATTATGAATTTACACATATAGATTTAGGTGTAAATAATGAAATGTATAATGGAATTGTAGCAAATGAACATAATTTATATGTCGCGACTGACATGGGTGTATTTGTTTACAATTTTGAAAGTGGTAACGTAGAAAAGCTTCATGATGGTTCAATAGAAGATATCGAATTAGATGGTGATAATTACTATTATTTAAGTGTTAAAGGAGATTCTGGTACTATTTATGATGGAGATGGAAATGTAATCAACACAAGTATGGAAATGCTTGATATATGCTATGCAGATGGTAAGCTTTTTGCATGTCATACTGATGGATCCATAGTTGAATTTAAAAATGAAGGAAATAACTTCGTAGTAAATAATACATATAATGTTGGTGAACAGGTTAATAGGGTTATCTTTTATGAATCATGTTTATATGTTGCTACTAACTCTGGATTATTCATTGTTTATTTAGAAACTAATGTAATTAAAAAAGTTGAAAATTTAAAAACATCAATGAATTTAACAGACTTAATAGTTGATTATGAAGGTGGCTTATGGATAGTTTCTAGAACAAAAGGCGTTTCAATGATTCCTGATATTTCATCAATTTATGAAGCTAAATTAGTTGATTATTATGCAGATTATTCAGAAGAAGAATTCACATCATATCAAAGATACATTTATGCAATTGAAAAATACAATGGTAAGATTTATATTGCATCATATGATGGAATATTTGAATATGATATAGAAACAAAGAAATTTAATTTAGATAGCGTAATAACAGAAGAAACAAAAGGAAAAAGTGGGCTTGGTGTTCGTGACCTAGAAGTTTTTAATGGTAAATTATATGCTTCAATTTACCAAATTGGATTATTAGAATTTGATGGTACAAATGTAAATCTTTATGATGAAAGTAGCCTAGATCCTACATCAAAAACTCCTTATTCAAAAAATATTAGAGCCTTAAGAGCATTTGATGATTATTTATTAATTAGTTTCCAAGGAGAGCCTGGTGGAATTATTAAATTCCAAGATGGCGCCTTTACAGGAGTTCAATATGAAACTGGTAAAGTATATCCTTTATACATTTATAACAACAATGGACAAATCCTATTAGTTGATAATAAAAAGGGTATCTATACAATAGATCCAGATTTAAATATTGAATCACATAAGATTGTTGCACCAACTGATGTAGATGGTGAACATACAGGATTCTTAAAATGTATGGTTGTTAATGGAATATTATTCTATAATGAGAATAATAGTCTATTCTACATTAAAAATGGTGAAACATTCAAAGTTGATTTACCTAATGTTTATGGTTCAATAACTGAAATGGCATATATTGAAGGGAAATATATACTTGCATCTCAAACACAAGTATTTATAATCAATGATATTTTTAGTGATCCAATAAGCTATAATGTACTAGATTCTAGTGAAGGATTAAATGCTGACATAGCTGGTAATACTTCAGGCTTTTATGATGAAGAAAATTCATTATATTATTTCCCTTCAGTTAATGGTTTATATGCGTTTGATTATAATGCCAACATAGATTCAAAGACAGTTGTTAAAATTGCTTTAAAATCTATTATGGTCGATAATGAAGTAAAATATGGAAATGATATACATTTATCAAAGGATGTTGGACGTATAACATTTAATTATAGTGTTTTAGGCTTTAGACCTAGCCAAGGCTATAGGGTTTATTATAAGCTTGATGGATTTAATAATGACTATGTTTTAGCTACAAATGATTCAAATAGCATTGACTTTACAAACTTAAGTGGTGGAAGCTATACACTACATATCTACGCTGTTGATTCAGATAATCAAGTAAGTAATGAAATAGTTGTAAACATTTATAAAGATAAGCATGTATATGAACAAGCTTGGTTCTGGGTATTAATTGTTATTCTTTCTTTAATGTTAGTAGGCTTAATTAACTTCATATTTATCCATAGAAGAATTAAGATTGCAAAGGAGAGAGAAAATGAATTAAAGGGAATAACTATTGAATCAATCGAGGCAATTGCTCGTACAATCGACGCGAAGGATACATACACTAATGGTCACTCAATCAGAGTAGGTCATTTCTCTAGAATAATTGGAGAAGAATTAGGTATGGAAGGTGATGAACTAGAAAATCTATATTATATTGCCTTATTACATGATATTGGTAAGATTGGTATTCCAGATGCTATCTTAAATAAGCCAGGTAGACTTACTGATGAAGAATTTGAAATTATGAAGAGCCATACTACAAAGGGCGCTAAGATTCTTAAGGATATTTCAACAATTCCAAATATTGTTGAAGGTGCTAAATATCACCATGAAAGATATGGTGGTGGAGGCTATCCAGAAGGATTAAAGGGTGAAGATATTCCATATATCGCAAGAATTATTTGTTGTGCCGACTGCTTCGATGCGATGGCAACAAGAAGAGTATATAAGGATCCTTATCCAAAGGAAAAGATTATTTCTGAGTTCGAAAGATGTAAAGGAATTCAATTTGATCCTAAGATGGCTGAAGTAGTAATTAAGCTAATTGAAGAAGGTAAGTTAAAAACTGAATAATAATTGGGCACTTAAGTGCCCTTTTATTTTGAATAAACAAAAAATAAATGATATAATTTATTTAATTTTAGGAGTTAAATATGATATTAGATATTATTATTCCTCAATATAAAGAGGATGAATCAGTAATTAAAAATTTATTAAACTCAATAAATGATCAAAAGAATGTCGATTTTAGTCAAATAAAATTAACTATTGTTAATGATAAATCTGATTGCTTATTAAGTGATAAATTTTTAAAAAGCTTTAATAATTTAGACATAACATTTATGATTAACGATAGAAATACAGGACCTGGTCTTGCAAGACAAAAGGGCTTTGATAATACTAATGGATTATTTGTAATGTTTTGTGATAGTGATGATGAATTATATGATTCAAATACATTATCGATTATCATGGATTTTATTACTAAATATGAACCTGATTATTTAGTTACTAATATTTCAGTTGAAAGAGAAAATGGAAATGAAATAAAAAAGGGTAAAGATACATTCCCTTGGATGCATGGTAAGGTTTATAAAAGAGAATTCCTAATTAATAATGACATTAGATTCCATGAAAGAATAAGACATGTAGAGGATGCTTATTTTACAACAAGCATAATAGGTGTAATTGATGAGAAGAATATTTCATTCTTAGATGTTCCTACATATAAATGGAAGGCAAATAAAGAAAGTTTAACTAGAGCTAAATATAAACATCATTATTTAGTTGAAATATTTGATGATTTTTATAATCTATCATTAGATTTATATGAATTCTTAAAGAAAAAGAATAGCAAAATAAAAATGAATTATGCTATTAGCTCTATATTTGGAATATATTTAGTTTTAAATTCTGATTTATTTGATTATCCTGACTTAGAAGAAAAGAAGAATTTATATTTAAATAAATTACATGAATTAGTTAAAAAGAGAAGAAATATGTTTGTAATTTATGGTAAAGATAAAGTAGAAAAAATATATGAGATAGAATTTAGAGAAATTGTTAAAAGAAATGGAATAAAAACAATTTCAAAAGATTTAAACGATTTTTATGCAGAATATCTCCAAAACAAAGAGTTTTAATACTCTTTTTTTTGATTGGTATAGATTTTGTTTGATATAACAAAGTTTTCTTGATATAATATACAATGGTTTGAAAGGGGGTAAACCCATATGGATGACGAATTCAAGAGTAGTGGTAATGAAATGAATAAGCCTATTTCTGAATATAAAGAAATACCAGCAATGGAGTATTACCCTATTAACGAAGTAGTAGCTGGACCGGCCGAATTATTAGCATATAGCGAAAATTCAAATGATAATAGTGGAGAGTCTTTACAAGATACGACTTCCACTATAGATAAATATGAACAAGCAAAAGATAATTTAGATAAAATAACAAATACCGCAGATGGCACTAAAACACCTGATTTAACTTTAAATGCTTCGGCAGAAGCTGACGCTGAGGTTGCCGCTGTTGAGGCTTCATCTGCATCAGGTTTAACTGTAACATCTACAGTCGCATCTTTAGCTGGTTCTGTAACAGTTATTGCTGCTGCCGCTGCCGTAGTTGCATCAATCGCCGGTGGTGTATTAGAAAAAGAACCAACAATCATTAGTGAAAATTATGAGATTGGTACTAACTATATTAAATATGAAATAGATTTAAGTGAGTTATCTGAAAACATGGATTATAAGATAAAGATATCTAAGCCAGGCTTTTCAGTTGAATATCCAGTAGTAGAACCTGGATTACAGCGTCAGATAGTTCCAGATCTATTACCATATAGAAAATATGATTTAGAAATTATTGGTGTTTCAAAGGAATTTGGTGAAATACCATATTATACACGTGAATGCTATACTGATGTTTTACCTAAGCCTAAGGCTGTATTTAAATTTACACCTCATTTCGATTATGTTTTAGGTAGAATTGATTTGGAATATGAAACATATATTTCAGATTATTATAAGAATGGTAGCAATTCATATTTACAAATTTATTCAGGTAACAAATTAATAGTAGAAGATAGAGAAATGCCAGAAGATCATTTCTTTAAAGGATTGATAAAGAATGTAAGTACAGACTCTATTAGAGCTATTGCTTATACTGACTGGTTTAATGGATTAGATGTTGTATATGATACTGAAATAGGTTCATATGGCTATGATATCGAAATGCCTGCGGACTTCGAATTGAAAAATATATTCTCTGGTTCTTATACATTTGGTATAGAATGCTTCTCACAAACGTTTGATTTATTTGGTGGTACTGATTTAAAGATCAATACTAACTTTGAAACAGAAGATGATAAGGAAGCATATAGAATAGATGTAATTAACCATAAAGAAGTAATAAAGTCAGTTACATCAACTGATAGGATTGTTAATATTAATTTAGATTCATATGTTAGAAATATTGATTTAAAATTCACACCACTTAGAATTGATGGTGACAATGTTACTGAATATGAACCAACTATTGTTTCTAAATATGATATTGACCCTAAGTTATTCTCTGAAATCTATTTTGATCAGTATGAATCTGGTTATTATTTTGAAGGTAGAGTTTCAGAAGATTATAAAGATAAATTGGCTGAAAAGCCACTTAATATGAAGATTGTCACAAACTTCAAAGATGGAACAAAAGAAGAAAAAGCTAGAAATATAGAGTTAATTGATGGTGAGTTAATCTCAATTGAAGGTGAAATATCTGAGAATCAAGATGTCACTATCGACCAGGTAGAATCATTTGACATTTCAATTACTTATGGCGATACATTAATTACTAAATTTAATTCACCTGTAATTGATGACTTTAGTTTAGGTAAGGCTGACGTCGATGATGATGGTAACATCATTATTCCATTTGATGTTGATTTATCTGAGTTTGATCAAATAGAAATTGATCCAATGATAGATGAAGAAGAATGTGCTGTTGAGTTTGATGGAAAACAAGGTAAATTGACTCTTGAAAGCTTACCAAGCAATGTAGTTAATGTTCAATTAAATATGAGCTATGTAATTGATGGTGTTACAATTCGTAATAGCGTAAGAGTTGAAGATTATGACTTAGGTGCTGATTATGATGTATCATATTTCGTATCTCACTCAGGAAGTTATTATTCATACTTCAATATTAAGTATGACGCTACAATAAGTGGAAAGAATGTAAACATTGATTTATATCCTGAGGTTATTGCTGGTGGCAATAGACTTGATAGTGACGCAAGGGATGGTAAGTATTATAGATATTCATTCGATTCTGATGCTTCATCAATAACATATTTATTAAATGGTACAGAATATACGGTTGATGTTAATGCAGGTATCGGTGATGGAGATTCTTCAAAATATGATAGTAATCTTAATAATTTCTCACTTGGCTATTATGATGATTCAACTGAAAAATATTATGTTGATTACTCAAAGAAAGTTAATTCTGATGGTACAGTAAGTTATTATTTTAATCCAAATTTTGTAGATAATGTGGCTAGCAAACCGCATTATATTAGAGTAGAAGGAAGCTATATAGAAAACGGAACAGAAAAATTCATTTATTCTGATCTATCACAAGATAGTCTTTCATTATTAAATATTAAAGATTTAAATTACAACTTTAGAGTAAGAGCATATCATAAGGCTGGCGATATGCTATATGATACAGAATTTACTTATGGTGTAATATCTGTAGAAACAAGAGATTATTCAAATGTGTTCTCATCTAATGAGACATTCTTAGGAGCTGCAATATCAGAAAGTGATACTAATGATGCAGTTATGGATGTAACATTAAATACTAGATATCTTGATGTATCAAAAGGACTTACAATTACTTATGGTGGTAAGGAATATCAAATTGATTTAACTCAAACTTCAGAATTAGTATTTGAATTTGGAGGCCATGAAGGTAAGAGATTTGATTATACTGGAAACGGATATGGTTATTCATTATTCTATTATAATGAGAATGATAATAATAAATATGATAACATCAAGGTTGAATTCTATTTAACTGGTGGTGGAACAGAAATAGATTATAACGCATCTGCTAAGTATTATGTTACAGATTCTATCACTGGTTCAACTGAGAGTGTAGCTAAGGAAGTAAATATCATTAATAATACAATTAGCTATACAAAGGATAATGTAACTACTAAATTATCTGAGTTATCAACTCAAAATCTTATAACTGTTGAGATTCCTGATTATTCATCAACTAATTCGATTTATAAGTTATATGCAATCGCATATTATAATGGTCGTGAAGTAGGAAGAGCTAATGTTACTGATAAATCTGCAATTCTACTTGTTGATAGAGGCTATAGTAATTTAGATATTCAATTAGTTGAAATATTAGAACAAAATTTTAGTGCGATGAATTATGAAAGTAACCAAGATAATTATAATATTGTACTAAGTGAAGATGGAGAAATAGAAACTCCACCATTACAATCAATTGAAAATTTAATTTCTTCAATAGCTGTAACTAATGAAGGATTGGATTACAATATAACAGCTACTAAGGTTGATAGTTTCACAGA
>JAILPD010000022.1 GCA_024690445.1 Acholeplasmatales bacterium | reverse complement strand
GAAGAAGGTAAAAAGAATAAGAATAATGATACTATTACTTGTCTTCCTAATCTAGTATATGTAAAGATAGGAGGACATATAGATGTATAACATAAAAAGAATTAGTATTATTGCGATGTTATTAGCAATGGCTATTGTTGTAAGCGTGCTAGAATCATTTATTCCTATGTTTATTCCAGGCTTTAAGCTTGGACTTGCTAATGTAGTTATTCTAATTATGCTTTATGAATTTAAATCATATGAAGCATTTAGTGTTCAAATATTAAGAATAATTATTGTAGGATTATTAAGAGGAACATTCTTATCACCTATCTTTATTATGTCTTTATCTGGTGGTTTATTATCATTCTTCTTTATGTGGCTATTTACTAGAGTTAGGTTATTTACTCCAATTGGTGTTTCAGTACTTGGCGCTGTAACTCACTCATTAGGTCAAATTGTAGCGGCTATATTTATTATTGGAACTAACGCTATCATCTATTATTTTCCATTTATTGGATTATTATCTTTAACAAGTGGTATCTTATCAGGTGTAATTGCTTATACTTATTTAAAAAGAAGTATAACTCATAGATTTATCGATGTTAAAAATTTTAATAATAATGTGGACATAGAGTAGTCAATTTTATTGACTTTTATGTCTCAATATAGTATTATTTTATACGAGCAAAGGCGCTCTACAATAATATTATGAAAGCAAAGTCGCATAAAGTTTTTTTATGTGGCTTTTTATTTTGTTATTGTATATCGAAGAAAAAGGATAGGTAAAAGAAATGAAAAATTACACAAAGGAAGATATCAGACGTATCTGCAAGGAAGAAAACATCAAATATATCAGAATGATGTTTACAGATATGCTTGGTATGCTAAAAAACGTTGAAATCCCCGTAACAAGACTTGAGGATGCATTAAGCAATCAAGTAATGTTCGATGGATCATCTATTGAAGGATTTGTTAGAATTTTCGAGGCTGATATGTTCTTACATCCAGATTTAGATACATTCTTAGTATTATCATGGGAAAATACTCTATATGGTAAGGTTGCAAGATTTATTTGTGACGTATATAAGCCAGGCGAAGATGGTAAGCATGTACCATTTGAAGGAGATCCTCGTGGCGTATTAAAAAGAAATTTAGAGGAAATGAAGAAAAGAGGATATACTGCGTTTAATTCAGGTATTGAACCAGAATTCTTCTTATTTAAATTAAATGAAAAGGGCGATGTACAATACCCACTTGAATTCAATGACCATGGTGGATATTTTGATTTAGCTCCAGTAGATTCTGCAGAAGATTGCAGACGTGATATTGTATTAGAATTACAAAAGATTGGATTTGTCATTGAAGCTGCTCACCATGAGGTTTCAACAGGTCAGCATGAAATTAATTTCCAATTTAATTCAGCAGTAGAAGCAGCTGATAATGTTCAAACATTTAAGCTAGTTGTTAAGAATATCGCAAGACGTCATGGTTTACATGCAACATTTATGCCAAAGCCAGTAGAAGGAATTAATGGTTCTGGTATGCATGTTAACTGTTCATTAATGAGTAAGGATGGTAAGAATGTATTCTTTGATGAGAACACACCTAACCAATTATCAGATACAGCTAATAAGTGGATTTCTGGTATTTTAGCTCATGCAAAGGGATTCTGCTTAATTACAAACCCAATTGTTAACTCATATAAGAGAATCGTTCCAGGATTTGAAGCTCCATGCTATATTTCTTGGTCAGATTCAAATAGATCTACAATGATTAGAATTCCAGCTGCAAGAGGTAAGAAGACTAGAACTGAGGTTAGATCAGTAGACGTAGCTGCTAATCCATATTTAGCTTTAGCTGCAATTTTAAGAGCTGGTTTAGATGGTATTGATGGCAATTGTAAGGCTGTACCTGCAATTTATGAAAACCTATATAAGTGTACAGATGCTGAAAGAAAGGCTTTAGGTGTTGATTCATTACCTGCAAGCTTAGAAGAGGCAATCAATGCATTTAATGCTGATCCACTTATGAGTGAAGCTATGGGTCCTCATATTACTGAAAAGTTTGTTGAGGCAAAAACTCAAGAATGGAATGAATATCGTCGTCACGTATCTAAGTGGGAAATTGATAGATATATCAATAGATACTAAAATATTCAAGAAAGTTGCTAATTTGTTGGGTACCCAATAATTTAGCAACTTTTTTAATTTTTTTAAAAAAATTATATTCGGACTCCAATCTGTATTCTGACTATTTTTAAATTAAATTTCGTTTTTAATTATATTTATCGAATTATCTTGGTCATAAAATAATATTTTATGAAAATAAATATTAATATAAATTTATTTAATCAAATTTTTGTTGACTTATTGTGTTTGTAAAAGTATAATAGAAGCATATTCTGAATATCCAATAAAGAGACTATAGAAGGAAACTTTATTATAGAGATAGGGCGGTTGGTGAAAGCCCGAAATAAAATCCTTTGAATCTACCTCTTTGGCGAATGTAATGAATTCCGGTTAATTCCCGTTATCGAATTTCGAGTGAGGTTACCTAATTAGGGTGGTACCGCGGATTTAAATAATTCGTCCCTTTTTGCAGAAATGCAGGAAGGGATTTTTTATTTGTAAGAGAGACTATAAAAAGAAAAGGAGATTAAAATTATGAGTCGTGTTTACAATTTCTCAGCAGGTCCAGCTGTTTTACCTGAAGAAGTATTAAAAGAAGCAGCAGCAGATATGTTAGACTACAAGGGCTGTGGTATGTCTGTAATGGAGATGAGCCATAGATCTAAGATGTTTGACAACATTATTAAAGAGGCAGAGGCTGATTTAAGAAAGTTAATGAATATTCCTGATAACTATAAGGTATTATTCTTACAAGGTGGTGCTTCTCAGCAATTCGCTATGGTTCCAATGAACCTAATGAAGAATAAGAAGGCTGGTTATATCTTAACTGGTCAATGGGCTAAGAAGGCATACAGCGAAGCTAAGATTTATGGTACAGCTGTTGAATTAGCATCTTCAGCTGATAAGACATTCTCATATATTCCTAATTGTGATGATTTAGCAATCACAGATGATATGGACTATGTTTATATCTGTGAAAATAACACAATTTATGGTACTAAGTTCCATAAGTTACCTAATACAAAGGGTAAGTTATTAGTTGCTGACCAATCTTCATGCTTCTTAAGCGAACCAGTAGATGTAACAAAATATGGTTTAATCTTCGCTGGTGTTCAAAAGAATGTAGGCCCAGCTGGTATGGTTGTTGCTATCGTTCGTGAAGATTTAATTACTGAAGATGTATTACCTGGTACTCCAACAATGCTTAAGTATAAGACACAGGCTGATAATGATTCTTTATACAATACTCCTAACTGCTGGTGTATTTATATCTGTGGTTTAGTATTCAAGTACTTATTAAAGAATGGCGGTTTAGCTGCTATGAAGGAAAGAAATGAAAAGAAGGCTGCTATCCTTTATAATTACTTAGATAATTCTAAGTTATTCAAGGGTACAGTTGAAAAGAATAGCCGTTCATTAATGAACGTTCCATTCATTGTAGACCCAGAAGTAATTACTGATCCTGCAAAGAAGGAAGAATTAGAAGCTAAGTTCGTTGCTGAGTCTAAGAAGGCTGGCTTAGAGAACTTAAAGGGTCATAGAACTGTTGGTGGTATGAGAGCTTCTATTTATAATGCAATGCCAATTGAAGGTGTTGAAGCTTTAGTTAAGTTTATGAAGAAATTTGAAGAGGAGAATTTATAAGATGAAGGCATTTTGCTTAAATAATATTTCTCAGGTTGCTTTAAATACATTAAAGAACCCTGATACAACTGTAGCTGATATCAATGATGCTGATTCAATTTTAGTTCGTTCAGCTGAAATGAAGGAAATGGAATTAGGTGCTAACATTTTAGCAGTAGCTAGAGCTGGTGCTGGTGTTAACAATATTCCACTTGAAAAGTATGCTAAGCAAGGTGTAGTTGTATTCAATACACCTGGTGCTAACGCTAATGCCGTTAAGGAATTAGTTTTAGCAGGTATGTTAATTGCTTCAAGAGATTTAATCGGTGGTAATAACTGGGTTAAGGAAAATGCTGCTGATGAAAATATCGCTAAGACTGCTGAAAAGGCTAAAAAGGCATTCGGTGGTTATGAAATCTATGGTAAGAAGGTTGCAGTTATTGGTTTAGGTGCTATCGGTATCTTAGTTGCTAACTCATGTGTTGCTCTAGGTATGAAGGTTATTGGTTATGACCCATATTTATCAACTGCAAATGCATTAAAGTTAAATTCAAAGGTTC
>JAILPD010000095.1 GCA_024690445.1 Acholeplasmatales bacterium | reverse complement strand
ATCATCAATTAAAGAATCTAGAAGCTTTTTTAAATAATCTAAATCAATATCAAAAAAGCTTCTTAATTGATCTATATTCTTTTTATCATTTTTTAAATATTCAATTATGTCACTCTTTTTTATTTGATTATTCATAAAGCTTCACCTCCCTTAATAAAAAAATGAGATTTACATTTTAGCAAATCTCATTAATATTATCTTGAATGAATTATAACAGCTACTATTACAAGGGTTACAAATAATACTGCTAAACCTGCAGTTGTTCTTTGCATAAATAATTCTATACCACGAGTCTTTTGATTTTTAAATAAATCACTCTTACTACCATTGAAAGCATCATTTATATCATCTTTTGATCCTTGTAGCATAACTATAGTTATTAATAAAATCGCTACTAATACAACAAATATATCAATTATGAATTCCATAAAAGGAAACACCTCTTTCTACAATCAAGAGTATTATACATAAAAGATGTGTTTATTTCAAGTTATTTTTTTATAATTAACATAGTTAAAAACTAAAAAAGCATAAATAGAAAAAACTATCTATGCTTAATAATTAATTATTTAAAATTTCTTTTTAATAAGCCTTCTAATGCTCTACCATGTCTAGCTTCATCACGAGCCATTTCATGAACTGTATCATGGATAGCATCTAGATTATATTTTTTAGCTAATTTAGCTAAATCAGTCTTACCTAGAGTCGCACCATATTCACATTCAACTCTCCAAGCTAAATTCTTCTTAGTGCTATCAGTCATATTAGGTTCAAGTTCACTACCTAATAATTCTGCGAATTTAGAAGCGTGCTCAGCCTCTTCATGGGCAGCCTTTTCCCAATATAAACCAATTTCTGGATAGCCTTCTCTATGAGCTACTCTAGCCATACATAAATACATACCAACTTCTGAACATTCACCATTAAAATTAGATAATAATTGATCAAAAATTGTTTTCTTAACATCTTCAGAAATATCAGGGTTATTCTTTACTGTTTTAGCATAAACACCAAATTCATGTTCAGCGGCTAAAGGCATTTCACCCTCAACTTCTTGGAAAGCCTTGGCAGGTGCCTTACATACTGGACACTTGAAATCCTCAGGTAAAGAATCTCCTTCATAAACATATCCACAAACCTTACATACATATTTTTTCATACTAATCATCCTTTCTATATCGATATATGTTAGTTTATTATAATTTATTTTAATTAATTAATCAAATTATATTATTCTAATAATTCCAAAATATCTTGTTTAGATAATTTAAAATTATTATTAGTATCAACAATAGATTGAGCTAAATCAAGCTTAATCTTTTGTAATTCTATTACTTTTTCTTCTATTGTATTCTTACAAATTAATCTTAATACATAAACATTCTTAGTTTGACCAATTCTATAAGCTCTATCTGAAGCTTGTAATTCAGCACTAGAATTCCACCATGGATCTAGATGAATTACCATATCGGCCCCAACTAAATTCAAACCAGTACCGCCAGCCTTTAAAGATATTATAAATACCTTAATATCTGGATTACTATTAAATTCATTAACCATTTCTATTCTAGTTTTAGCTTTGGTTGTTCCATCTAGGATGAAATGTTGAATACCCATATCATCAAGCTCTCTTGATAAAATAGGGAAGCTTTGAGCGAATTGTGAGAATACTAATATTCTATGACCTGCCTCAATAGATGATTTAATAATATCAGAAGCCATATTAATCTTAGTATTTTCAAAATGTTCTTGTAAGATTAATTCTGGTGTAATACAAATTTGGCGTAATCTTGTTAATAAAGCTAAGATATTCTTTCCGCCTTCTTTGATATCATCTTTTAATTTCATGACATAGCCATCATAAATTTCTTTTTGTTTTGGCTCCATCTTATAATAATAGTAATCTTCTATCTTATCAGGTAAATCATTTAATACATCCTTCTTTGTTCTTCTTAGAATGAATGGATTAACTCTCTTTTTAAGGTTATCTAGGGCTTCATAATCATCATGAATGATTAATGATTCATATCTTGATTTAAAATGTGAATAATTAGATAAATATCCAGGTAATAAGAAATCAAATATACTCCATAAATCAGCTAAACCATTTTCAATAGGTGTTCCTGTTAAAGCGAAATTAATATCACTATTTAATGATTTAATTGCTTCACTCTTTTGAGCATATTGATTCTTAATATATTGAGCTTCATCTGCGATAACAAATCTAAACTTAGTATTGTATAAATTAATATCTCTTCTTAAAGAATCATAAGATGTAATATATAACATCTTCTTACAAGGATCTATGTTTCTTATTGTATTTTCCCTATCATTAATAGATCCTAATATTAATTTAGTAGGACATTCTAGTTTCCACTTATCACATTCGTTTTCCCAGTTATAAACTAAAGACATTGGACATACAATTAAAGAAGGCATCTTTTCTTTATCTGATGATAAGAAACTGATAATTTCAAGTGTTTTACCTAATCCCATATCATCAGCTAAAATACCACCAAAGCCATATGAAGATAATGTTTTTAACCATTTAAAGCCATCAACCTGATAAGGTCTTAATAAAGGCTTATAATAATCATCAAGCTCATATTTACTCTTCTTATAATTTTGAATTGTAGTAATCATCTTAACTACTTCACCATCAAGTGAAATATTAGTATCGATTCCCGCAACTAGCTTTAATAAATAATTAAGTGGTTTTTCAACTGGACTTACAAGCTCACTAGATGAAATATTGAAATCTTCTAAGAAATCATCAATTTCTTTAGCGGCCTTTTCATCAATTTCTAGAATAGATGAATTTTCAAGTCTAATGAATTTCTTCTTTTCATGATATGCATCAAGCATCTTTTTGATATCTTCTTGTGTCATATCCTCATTCTCAAATGAGAATGACAATAATCCAACATTATAAGATACATTAACTCCAGTTCTTTTACTCTTAATAGCTTTAAGTGATTTCATAGCCTCATCAAAATAAATATCACCATAAGCTTTTATTTGAGTTAAATCAGATGTTAAGAATTTATATTGACTCTCTAAATCATTAATAACATATTTTTTAGGTGTATCTTTGATAAAATAATAACTATTTATAGTTTCTATATAAGATTCATGTAATTCTCTTAAATAAGGACTATTTCTATCTTCTTTTGAACAGGAAATCTTAGGTTGTAATACTATAGATTCATTTTCATAAGACATATATGAATTAATTTTAATTACAGGTATAGAATATACCTTATAAAATGAATCATCAAT
>JAILPD010000062.1 GCA_024690445.1 Acholeplasmatales bacterium | reverse complement strand
TTCATAGCCTCTAGCACGTAAAGCTCTCCACTTATAGTGATCACCATATCTATTACCAGCACCTAACCAAGCCTCAGCTAAATTTCTGAAGTGCTTATCTTCAGCAATTTCCTGTGGTTGTAAATGACAGTGATAGTCAATGATTGGCATATTTTCTGCATGCTCATGATATAACTTCTTAGCTGTTTCAGTTGTAAGTAAGAAGTCCTTGTCCATAAAATCTTTCATTTTTATATTTCTCCTTAATTTGTTCTTTTATAACATAACTCCGTCTTTGAAAATAGAAATTTCTCTGAAGTCGTTTTGTTCATTCTTTGCTTGCTTCTTTCCAGAAACAACATCACATACTAAATCGATAAAGTCTTCTAATAATTGATCCATATTCTTCTTATCAACTAAATCACCGGCATTGTAATCAATCCAGTTAGACTTATGAGTTGCTAAATCTGTATTAGTAGCAATCTTCATTGTAGGAACAAATGTACCAAATGGTGTTCCTCTACCTGTTGTGAATAATACAATTTGACAACCAGCAGCTGCTAATGTTGTACATGCACAAAGGTCATTACCTGGTGTAGAAATAAGGTTTAATCCCTTTTCTTTAATCATTCCACCCATAGGAATAACACCATTTACCTTAGAAGCACCACCCTTTTGAGTACAACCTAAAGACTTATCCTCTAATGTTGTAATACCACCAGCCTTATTACCTGGAGATGGGTTATCATAAATGACTTGATGATGATTCTTAAAATAAATCTTGAAGTCGTTAATTAACTTAACAATTTCATTAAATGTAGCTTCATCCTTAGCACGAGCCATTAATAATTGCTCAGCACCAAACATTTCAGGAACTTCACCTAATAATGTAGTACCACCATTAATTGATAAATAATCAGATAATCTACCTAATAATGGGTTAGCAGTAATACCACTCATACCATCACTACCGCCACACTTTAAACCAATTCTTAAATCAGATAAAGGACGTGTAACTCTCTTATCATTCTTCATTACGTCATAAAGCTCTTTTAATAACTTTACACCGTCTTCGATTTCATCTTCAGCTTCTTGAGAAACTAAGAATCTAGTACGTTCCTTATCATATCTATCGCCTAAAGTTTCAATGAACTTAGGCATTTGGTTTTCCTCGCAACCTAAACCTAAAACTAATACACCACCAGCGTTTGGATGTAATGCCATATCAGTTAAGATGGTACGAGTCATATCTAAGTCACCACCCATTTGGCTACAACCAAATGGATGATTAAATGTGAATACACCATCGATATCTGATGTATCATATCTTTTCTTAAATTCTTCAATAATCTTATGAGCATTACCAGAAATACAACCTACAGTTTGAACAATCCATAATTCATTTCTAGCACCATATAAACCATTCTTTCTAGGATATAATTCAACAGTTCTCTTCTTGTCTACATATCCTAAAACAGCTGGATAATTTGGCTCATATTTATAGGTGATTACATCATCTAGGTTAGTAGCAACATTATGTGTATGTACATGCTCTCCTACCTTAATATCAGAAGTTGCATGACCAATTGGGCATCCATACTTTATGATGTTTTCTCCTTTTTTGATTTCCTTTAAAGCAACCTTATGTGCTCTTGGAATTGGCTGTAATAATGTTACACCCTCAACTACTTCACCAGCATTATGCTCACGAAGGCATACAGCAACATTATCAAGCGGGTTAATAATGATATAATCTTTCACTTTATCACCTATCCTAAAATTTTTTATTAAAATTAGTCAACAATCTCCTTGATTGCTTTTCTAATACCATTAGCTAAAATAGCCTCTAAAGATGCTGTAACATATTCATTTACACCATCAAATTCATTTAAGTCAACGCCCCAATGAGACTTGAAACCTAATACTGCAGTAACTACAGCGTTAGCATTCTTATCCTTATCATATTGAGCCCATAGACCATTTAATAAATCTAACCAAGCAGTATTTGTATCAGAAATTTCAATCTTATTACCATCTGATAATCTAACACCCTTATAGAATACCATTAATGCAGCTAAAGAGAATAAAGCATGCTTAGGTAATGTATTTAAGTTTTGAATATTTTGAAGTACTGTAGGTAATACTCTTTCCTTATACTTAGTTGATGAATTTAATGCGATTGACATTAATAAATGATGAACATATGGGTTCATATATCTTTCTAATACTGAATTAGAATATGCAACCATTTGATCTCTTGGGATATCAATTGTAGGAATAACTTCATCAAAGATGAATTCTCTTACGAACTTACCTAATTGCTCATCAACAATAGTTTCCTTAACTGCATCAATACCAGCTAAATAAGAAACTGGAACTAATGTAGTATGAGAACCGTTAAGAATCTTAACCTTTCTTTGCTTATAAGGAACAATAGAATCAACGAATAATACATTTAAGCCAGCCTTCTCTGTACCTAAGAACTTCTTTAACTCTTCAAGATTTGCCTTAGCAACCTTCTTGTCTTCTACTGTTTGAGCATCAATACACCATAAATGGAAGATTTCACCAACAACCATATTTTGATCTTGGTAACCTAAGTCTAATTGGAATTGTTCAGCATCATTTCTAGGATAACCTGGAACAATTCTATCAACTAATGTATTGAAATACTTATTTTCATTTTCAACATAGTTAATGAACTTAGCATCGAAGTTATTGTGCTTAGCTAACTTAACCATTACTTCCTTTAAGGTAGCACCATTGTGATCAATTAATTCACATGGAACAATGAATAAGCCCTTCTTACCAGCTTCATATCTAGCCTTTAATAAAGCTAATAGCTTACCAGGGTAAGAATTAGGACACTTAGAAAAATCAGTGTCGTTTTCATCATAAGCGATACCAGCTTCAGTTGTATTAGAAATAACACATTGTAAATCATCAGATACAGCATATTCTAAGAACTTGTTGTAATCTAAATAAGGATTGAATGCATCCTGAATAGTCTTAATAACCTCATGCTGTCTTACTGCCTTACCGTCCTGTAAGCCTTGTAAGTAAAGAGTATATAAACAATCAGCCTCAGCTAATTCCTTTACTCTACCAAATTGCTCAATTGGTTGAACAACAGCAACTCCTCCATCGAAAGAGCCTGCCTTATTAGCAGAATTGATAATCCAATCAACGAATGCACGAAGGAAGTTTCCTTCACCAAATTGTAAAACCTTAACTGGTCTTACTTCTCTTTTATTTACCTCATTAATTAAAGGTAAGTCTTTTACCTGTGTCACAATCATTTACCTCCATAAACGCCCCACTGTGAAAATGGTGCACAATTTTATATTGTAATTTTATCACTTAACATGTTTATAGTCAATTAATTTAAAAAATGAAAAAAAATAACGATTAATATTCGATAATATCATCCTAATTATAAATAATTAAGAGTCTATTTATGATATGTCTCGTTATTGTTAATTTTGAATGCTCTATAGACTTGTTCAAGTAAAATAACTTGCATAAGTTTATGTGGAAAAGTCATTTTTGAAAAGCATAATCTATAATCACAAACACCTATTACATTTTTAGAAAGCCCAAGTGACCCACCTATTATAAAAACTATATTAGAATTACCATGCGTAAATATATCACTTATCTTTTTTGCAAGTTCTACAGAATCAAGCATTTCACCATTTAAATCTAATGCTATTTTATAAGAATTAGAAGGGATAGATTTTAAGATTTTTTCTCCTTCCTTATTCTTAATAATTTCTTCTTCCTTTAAGCTTGCATTATCAGGAATTGGTTCATCTGATACAGTGATAAAATCAACCTTAGAATACTTAGATATTCTTTTAGAATATTCTTTAATAGCATCAATAAAATATTTTTCTTTAATTGTACCTACTGATAACACTGTTATTTTCATATTAAGTACTCCTTTGTTGGGGCAAGTCCAAGTATCACAAAATCAATTTTTTTATCATCGACATTATATTGTTTAAATACTTCTTTTCTTTTACCCTCAATTAATATATTAAGGTTGCATTCTTGGGATACATGAGCATGCATAACAAGGTTAGTCTTATCACCAATACTTCTTGATAATAAATACATAGAATCCTCATTAGAAATATGGCCATGATCACCTATAATTCTTAATTTAGTATAGTATGGTCTATCTGATGCCATTAATAATTCTGGGTCATGATTTGATTCTAAAACATAGGCTTCACAATTATATATAATTGGCATTAAATCACTATGCACATAACCGGTATCTGTTATATAGCATAGTTTTTTATTATCTTCTTCAAATACAAATCCTAATGGTTCATTTGCATCATGAAATAATGGTAAGAATTCAATCTTTAAGGTATTTAAAGTGATTGATGGATACATAATCGTATCCTCAATTCTTTCCATCTCTATTATCATATTACTTTGTAATTTATAAGAAATATTCTCTAAATCCTTAATCTTATTATGCTCTCTTGCGTAATCTGTAATCCATTTTAAAGTGCCCTTTGATGTTATGACCTTCAAATTAGGTAATTTAATCAATTGGCTAAAAGCTCTAATATGGTCAATATGCTCATGCGTAATTAGCAAATAATCTATATCACTTAATGCCAAGTCGACATTATTCAAACATTCTTCTATTTGTTTTTTGCTGATACCAGCATCAATTAGGATATTTAGCTCATTAGTTTTAAGCACTGAGCAGTTGCCGGCAGAACCTGATGAAAACACTGTATACTTCATAAAATAAAACCTCGGTTATGATTATATCATAATGATTAATATTTTTAAATCCGATACCCTCCATAATTTAACACAAATTTAATTGCGTTTATGTTTGCTTTTACAAAAGAATAATGTTATGATAGTATGTGCGTAAAATTATTTATGAAAAGGAGTTTTATTTAATGAATAAGAGTAAATTAGCGCGTAGATTGTGTTCTGCAGCACTTGCATCTGCGCTAGTAATAGCACTAAGTTCATGTTCCGGTGCCACTAACACTTACGGCAAACTAGAAGACAAAAAAGATACTATCTATGCTTCTTCTAATGGCGAAAATGTTACATATGGTGAATTATGGGATGAACTTCAGTGGAGTTCAGAAAGTGTTCTTGAAGAACAAATAACAAACGTTGTTCTACAAAAATACTTTAATAACATCTATAATGTTATGAACAATAGTTTTGCTGACATTACAAAAGATCAGTTATCAGCTGTTGGTATTGACAAGGATGCTGAAGGTGCTGAAGACAAATTCGATGAATTAAAAGATGAATATAGTGAGCGTTTAGTTGACTATGTAATTCAAGATGTATTCGGATTAACATTTGATATTAATGGCTATAAGAGTGCTGTTAAGGGTCTTCAAAGACAAGCTAGACGCCTTAGCGAGGAAAAGTATGTAGATAATATCTATACAACTTACCACGTTGACAACATTGATGGCGAGCCATTAAAAAATTTAGTAATACATAAAGATATGCCTGCAGAACTATCTTTAGACGACGAAACAAATAAGAAAAATTATTTGAAAATTGCAAATAGCGACGAATTAAGACAAATTTACTATGTTGATTTCGCAAAAGAATTATTAGCATTTGATTCATTAACTGAAGAGGTTGAAGAAGCTAATGAGGAAGATGAAGATGACGATGATGATAAGTGGGGTTACTTCAGTACTTCTGACTATATCTCAAAGTATAAAGAAACATATACTAATTTAAACAAAGTAAATGCTATCTTAATTAAATTCACTTCAAGCGATGAATTTGATCAAACTTTAAGAGCGTTTGGTATTAGATATTATAAGGATAAGTTCTACTATATCACAAACGACCCATTAAATTATGATGAATACATTAAATATTATGATGATTTCCAATCAAGTAAGTTAAGTAGTGATTCTCATGCTGAAGCAATCGATGATAAGTTAATGCTTGAGATTTATACTCAAATTTATAATTATTATTATAGTGGTTATAGAACGCCACTTGAAACTGGAAATCTAACAGGTGCTTACGCACTTACAGATGTAGATTTCAAGCTTGATAATTTAAGAAAGATTCCAAGAAAGATTATTGAAGCATATAGTAGTGATACTGATGAATTATATGAGGCTGGAGTAGAAAACCTAGTTAATAATTATGATGATACTACTAATGATACATTCACTGTATATTCGAAGGACTTTACAGATGATATTTCTAAATCATTGACTAACTTCTTACATACAACATTAAGAACAACTGATTTCGATGGTAACGAAGTTTTCTCAACAAGATACTCTTCTTCTACTACAGCAATTAACGAAGGCTACTATGCTGGTTACAAGTTAAAAGACCAAAAGTTAACTGAACAAGATGATGAAGATTATGAAACACTTCAAACATATCTTGATTTCTATAACACTGAAAGATCTAACTATGAAATGTTATCATTCATTCAAAACAATAATTTACAATCATCAGTTGAAAAATATTTAAAGATTGAAAAATTAACTGATACAACAATTAGCAACTATTTAAAGACTGCTTTAGAAGATGTAAAAGTAAAGATTTATAATGAGCCAACTGAAATTGCATATTTAGCAGCTCATTCAAATTATTCTAAGACATTAACTAAGTCTGATGATAGCAATGTATTAGCATCAATTACTTATGATGATGTTACATACAATGTTCAAATCTTAGCAGATAATTCTAAACTAGCTGAAGACACAGATACAGTTAAGACATTAACTCTTCCTGGAAATCCTAGTCAAGCATTTGGTATGTTTGATAAATTAGAAGAATCTGCAGGTTCTACTACTGCTATTGATTTAATTTCTAAGAAGCTTATCAAAAATACTAAGGCTTATGAGAATAAGGCTAAGGACCGTGATAAGTATCTAGATTATATTGACGCATTATTATATCAATTCTCAAACGGAAGTTTTGAATCAAATGGTTACCCTTCATCAATTGGTAAATATAATTTCTTAATGTTATATTTCCATACAGCAAAGATTGATGAAATCATTGATAACTATTATAAGGTTCAATATGCATCAGTTGATTTGTTAACAAATTATTCAAGTGATACATTAATTGATTTCTTCGCTGATTACAGCCAAAATGTTTATAACAACTTCTTCTCATTATCTGGTACTAGAATGGTAGTATACTATGATGGAAACGATGATGGAAAGACTGACGACGTTGATAAATGGAAAGAAGTTGAAGTAAATAATTGGGAAAAACTAGATGGTACAGTTGGTACAGTTAGCAAGGAATTTGTTGCTAAGCAGATGATTCAAGAAATCTATACATTAATCGCTGCATCTACTAAGTCTCATTCTGATAAACTAAGTGAGATTGTATCTGAAATCCAAGGTTCAGCTAGAGTAGAGTATGAAAACAATTCTAATCCACTTGTTGCTGAAAACAAATGGGCTAAGTATTTACGCTTAGGATTAAAAGTAAAGACTGAAGAAATTAGTATTTCTAATACTTCTACTGATGTAGATTTCAATATTAAGCAAAGAATTTATGACTATTCAAGAGGTCATAACGAAGATAATACTAAGACATATCAGTATTTCTTAAATCAAACAACTCCTTCATGTTTTATTGAAACATTAACTGAAGATTCATTAACTAATAAAGATATAGTTGAGTCTATTGATGGATATAACTTATTATTAATTACTAGTGGTACAGCTAAATCATCTGCTGAATTCACTGAAAAGGATAATAGTGAAAACATCTTAACTAATATTTACTTTAAGTATAATGATGAAAATATCGTAATTGATAATATCTATAATGATGATGAAGAATTAAATAAAAACCAAATCAAGTATTATGTACTTGACTATGCAATTAATAATTCTTCTACAGTTATTCCTACTTCATTAAAGGATGCATATAGCAATTATTTATCTGAAATTGTAACAAGATATACAGGTTCTGAAACACAAAGAATCGTATTATTAAGTTTCATTAGAAAAGCAGTTGGATTAGATTCTACTACTGAATTCTATGATGTAGTTAAATTCGATAATGATAAGTACAATGGTGAAAATGGAATTTTCAATAATTTCATTAAGATTAATCAAAGAATCGCAAATAGCTATAATGATATTTATCAAGATAAGACAAATAAGATTTGTTATGATTCAACAGGTACTTCTGACACATTTAAATCATGGTGGGAAGAAATTTCAAGAATTGTTGATTCATTATTATTAGAGGACAAGTAAAAGGGGTGCAAAGAATATGAAATTAAAAAAGACAATTTTCGGCGCCTCTTTAATAGGCCTTTCAGTATTTACTTTAGCTTCTTGTTCAAGTTCTAGAAATACTGCTAC
>JAILPD010000057.1 GCA_024690445.1 Acholeplasmatales bacterium | reverse complement strand
TTTGATGGTAATTTTCCTTCATGAATACACCATTTATTAATATCATTTCTATCACTTATTTTATAAATTCTGATAGTATGTGAAGATGATTCTACATCCTTATAATAAAGGTTATATATTGTAATGTTTTCCTCTTCTTCAATCTCATCTATTAGATTTTCATCTATTTCATTGATTGCTACAAAATGGCCATCCTCTAATTTATAATCATTAATTCCATCATAATATGTTTGAATCATAGAATCATTACCAATCATATAGCCACTACATAGGGCTATTGGTAATGTTAAGAATAAAAACATTATAATGTATTTAATGATATCCTTCTTAAATTCTCTAGGTAGTCTTTTAAATAATGGATTTCTCATAGCTCAAGATCAACTGCCTTTACCTTATCAATGTTTTTATCAATTGATTTAATACTACCATCCTTTAATCTAATAATAGTATCAGCCATTTTAGCGATATTCTCATTATGAGTAACCATAATAATTGATGTATTATATTTTTCCTTTACCTTTTCAATTAGCTCTAATATTTGCTTAGATGTATCACTATCTAAGGCTCCTGTTGGCTCATCACATAATAATAAATTAGGATTTTTGATTATAGCACGACCAATAGATGTACGCTGTTGTTGTCCACCTGAAAGCTGTGCTGGTATTTTATTTTCATGCTTCTTTAAGCCAAGCACAAATAAGAGCTCCTCAATATCTAAATGCTTTTTAGATAAATAAGCTCCTACCTCAATATTTTCTCTTACTGTTAAATTAGGTATTAGATTATAGCTTTGAAAAACATATCCCAAATTCTTTCTTCTATAAGCTATTCTTTCCTTTTCAGACATGTTTTCGATGTATTCTCCATCAATTCCGACACGTCCTGAATCTAATGTATCAATACCTCCAATAATATTTAAAAGAGTTGATTTACCTGAACCTGATGGTCCAAGTAAAACAACCATTTCTCCTTTTTCTACTTCAAAAGATATTCCTTTCAAAACCTGAAATTTATTTTCACCTTCACCATATGATTTTTTAATATTTTCAATATCAATAAACATAGCCTCTCCCCAAAATAGTGAAAACTAAATATTTAATTCTCCAATAAATCTTTGATATTCACTATCATCAATATCAGATGCTCCACCATTAACAATTAATCCATTTGTTACTAGGTTAGCACCAACCTCTGCTTCCCAATTTCTCATCCATTCGCCGTCACCCCAGCCATAAGAGCCAAATAGGGCAATCTTCTTATCTCCAATAGATGCCATAACCTCATCATAGAATGGCTTAAATTCAGCATCCTCTAATTCCTCAGCTCCCATTGCTGGACAACCAAAGATAATTAAATCATTTTCAAGTGCGTCACTTGCAGAAATCGCACTCACACTAAATGCATCACATCCTAAATCAGCTGCGATTTTATTTGCAATCTCCTCTGTATTTCCTGTTCCACTCCAATAAACAACGATCTTTTTCATTTCTTCTCCTCATCTTATCTCATAAAATTTTCTATAGGAAAGCCTTTATCAATCATTTTAATCACACAATTCTTACATCTAGTATATTTACTAAATAATTCTAGCTTTTCATCTAAATTAGAATAAACCTTCCAATAGCCTGTATATAAGCATTTCTTATTTTCGATGAATGATTTTATATCGCTTAGGTCATATCCTAAAAAAACGCCAATCTCATGTGGAAAATCATCATAAGCAACTCTTTCCTTTAAGCATAGAAGCATTGAATCAATACTGCTTAAATCATATCCAAGCTCTTTTAAAAATTCCTTGTTAGAATTTCTATTTAATTCTCTTTCAAGTACTCTTTTTCTATAAATTAAAATAAGTACCTTGTTCTTATCTTTTTTTAAGATATAGAAACGAAAATTAGTGAACTTTTTATTTAATTCTTCTATCTCCTTAAATAAATCATCGCTATAATCCACATTTATTAAATTAGATGCCTTAATACCACATAGGGCAGGCGCTGAATGTATAGCTAACGCTCTTTGTAATTGTGTTGACATAATAATCTCTCCTAGTTAGTTAAAACTAACCAACAATATGATATCACTATTTTAAGTTAGTGTCAACTAACTAGATAAAAATAAAAAAGAGGACTAGCTAAGCTAGTCCAACTCTGATTTACTATTCGCCCTTGAAAGCCTTACTCATAGCGATGAAGCTTTCTTCACTTAGTGATGCACCACCAACTAAGCCTCCATCAACATCTGGCTGAGCAACTAATTCAGCAACATTATCTGGCTTCATAGAACCACCATATAAGATTCTTACTCTATCGGCAACTTCATTGCCATATAATCCAGCAAGCTTTTCACGGATATACTTACATGCAGCCTCAGCTTGTTCACTTGATGCAGTTTTACCTGTACCAATAGCCCAAATAGGCTCATAAGCAACTACAACATTTTCAGGATCATCAAATTCAACGCCTTCAAATGCTTTAGTAATTTGTCTTTCTAAGACATTGTTAGTAAGCTTAGATTCACGCTCACTTAAATCTTCACCAACACATACAATTGGCTTTAAATCATATTCTAATGCCTTCTTAATCTTAGCATTAACAATAGTATCAGTTTCATTATAATATTGACGTCTTTCACTATGTCCAATAATAACATATTTAACGCCTGTATCTTTTAGCATTATTGGTGATATTTCACCAGTATAAGCACCCTTATCGTTTTCGTTCATATTTTGAGCGCCAACCTGAAGAATATCAGCTCTTTTAACAATATCACGAAGAATAATCGCAGGAGCACAAATAATACAATCTACACCATTTTTAGGTAATTTATAATCTACACCTAAAACAAAGTGAATTGCCTCATCTCTTGTTTTGTTCATTTTCCAGTTGCCTGCTAAAATTGGTCTTCTCATAAAAATCCTCTTCTTTCAATACTATTTAACTTTAAGGTATAACCTTTACAATAATACTTTTCTTATTAATCTAACCAAAAAAACTCTTCAAAAAATAATAAAACTACTTTTCGTCTACACAAGCAATACCTGGCAATGTCTTACCTTCTAGATACTCTAATGAAGCTCCACCACCAGTTGAAATGTGAGAAACCTTGCTAGCATATCCTAATTGTTCAGCAGCTGCAGCTGAATCACCACCGCCGATAATTGTAGCAGCGCCTTCCTTAGTAAGCTTAGCTAATAAATCACATACACCAACTGTACCAGCAGCATAGTTCTTCATTTCGAATACACCCATAGGTCCATTCCATACAACAGTCTTAGCACCAGCTAATTCCTTAGCAAATAAATCTAAAGTCTTAGGTCCGATATCTAATCCCATATCAGCTTGAGCAAATTTATCAACGTCCTTAGCTACACCAGGAACATCTTCAAATGCTGTATTAACTACTGCGTCTACTGGTAAAATAATCTTTCCGTTTGCCTTAGCTAATAAGTTCTTAGCTAAATCAACGAATTCTTGTTCCTCACATCTTGAAGAACCAACATTATATCCTTTGGCCTTTAAGAATGTAAACATCATGGCACCACCAACTAGTACCTTATCAGCCTTTTCAAGTAATGCTTCAATAACACCGATCTTATCAGAAACCTTAGAACCACCTAAGATAGCAACATAAGGTCTAACTGGGTTATCAACTGCACCACCAATGAACTTGATTTCCTTTTCTAATAAGAAACCAGCAGCTGTTTCACTAACGTTAGCTGCGATACCAACATTTGAAGCTGCAGCTCTATGTGCAGTACCAAATGCATCATTAACAAATACGTCACCTAATGATGCCCAATACTTACCTAATTCAGCATCATTCTTAGATTCCTTCTTAACTTCCTTATTTAAAGCTAAATCGAAATCTTCATTTCTTGTGTTAGCAAACATTAGAATTTCGCCTTCTTTTAAATTAGCGGCTGCATCTTCTAATTCCTTGCCTCTTGTTGCGTTAACAAATTTAACAGGCTTCTTAATTAATTCTTCTAAACGCTTAGCAACTGGTGCGATATTATTCTTTTCAATATCAGCTGCTTCCTTAACACGTCCTAAGTGAGAGAATACGATTGCCTTACCACCATTATTTACTACATACTCGATTGTAGGTAATGCTGCACGAACACGTGTATCATCAGTGATAACTCCATTCTTCATAGGAACATTGAAGTCAACACGAATTAAGACTTTCTTTCCCTTAACCTTTAAATCTGAAACAATTTTCTTAGCCATTTTAATAATCCTCCTACTAAAAAAATACATTTTTTTACTAAAAAATATTATAACATAAAGAACATAATATAATCAACAAAACTTAGTAACATCTACTTATGAAAACCCTTACCATAAAAATTAAATTTTGATAATTTCTCTTACTTGGAATGAGTCTTCATTCCTATTATCCTTTTTCAAAGTACCACGCACTAAATATAGCTTATTTGATTCTGGAATAAAACCACGAGCCTCATAATCAGAATGGAACATTATTCCTCTTACTGAAGATAATTCATCATAAACATTAAATGCTAGCATAGATTCATTATCTTTCTTTGTTTTTAATTCCTTAACACCATTAAATGCACATATAATTTGGCATGGTTCATTATATTTTAAATTAGTAATAGTAATAGCCTTGTTATTCCTTCTTAGGTCTAAAGCATTATAGAATATATTGTATTCTAAATTCATCCCTAAATACTTCTTTTCATTAGTAGCTAAAACACCAAAATCGTATTCATCTGTTATCTCTACCATATTTATAAATTCGTTAAATCCACCTATATCCTTTTCAAGTTCAGAAATCATTGAACGCTTTGTTCTTCCAAAGGAATCTAAAGCACCACTATATATTAAAGCCTCTAATGTAGATTTATTTAAGAAACTACATCTATTAATTAAATCTGTTAAATCTTTAAATATACCTTTTTTTCTTTCTTCTAAAATCTTTTCAGGAATAACTTTTCCTAGTGAAT
This sequence comes from Acholeplasmatales bacterium, assembly GCA_024690445.1. Next base: position 4,134 of record JAILPD010000057.1, on the reverse strand, counting down.
ATATAACAGAAAACGGAATATATAAGGCCTTATTATACTTAACGAAGGATACATCTGAAATATTAATATCTGGCTTTCTTATTTCTAAGCCATGGGATTTAGCATATGAAATATAACTAGCTAAAGTCTCTTTAGATGAAGTTGCTGAATTTAGTATATTAGCCATAAATTCAGGGAATCTATTAGCCTTAAACCAAGCCATTTGATAACTTAATAGCGAATATACAACTGAATGTGATTTATTAAAACCGTAATTTGCAAATTTATAAATTAAATCATATATTTGATTTGCTACTTCCTTTGAATATCCATTATTAATACTTCTTGTAATAAATTCTTCCTTTAAAGAAATAAGCTTTTCTGCATTCTTTTTAGATACTGCTCTTCTTAAAAGGTCTGCCTCACCTAAAGAGAATCCAGCAAACTTTCTAGCAATTTGCATTATCTGTTCTTGGTAGACAATAATACCATAAGTATCTCTTAAAATAGACTCTAAATCAGGATGTATATAATGGACAATACCACCATTTCTACATCTTATAAATTCTGGTATATTATCCATTGGCCCTGGTCTATATAAAGCTAATACAGCTACTAAATCAGTAAAGCATGTAGGCTTTAAATCAATTAAGAATCTTCTAAATCCAGCCTTTTCTAACTGGAATATACCTAATGTGTCGCCATTTTGTAATAATCTAAATACTTTAGAATCATTAAGTGGAATTCTTAATAAATCGGCTCTTGTCATATTAGAATCTCTCATCATTCCGGCAACCATTGTTAAATTATTGATTCCTAAAAAATCCATCTTTAATAAGCCAATAGCCTCTAAATCACTTGCTTCAAACTGTGATTGTAATAAATCATTAATGCCACTAGATAGTGGAATTATATTACTTAATTCATCACTTGAAATAATAATACCTGCCGCGTGTGTTGAAATATTTCTAGGTAGGTTTTCGAGCTTTTTAGCAATTTGTAAGAATTTAGCTAATTCCGTATCTCTTTCCTTATATTCATCAATTAATTTATCAAAACCATATTCTTCTACCATTTCTGCTAATTTAGAAATACGGTTTTGGTCTATTTTAGTTACACGTGCTAAATCATTAATTGATGACTTTAATTTAAATCTACCAAAGGCAGTAATATTACATACATGGTTTTTACCATATAAATCTCTAACATATGTAATAATCTTATCTCTATCAATATCAGGGAAATCCGTATCAATATCTGGCATTGATACTCTTTCCGGATTTAAAAATCTTTCAAATAATAAACCATATTCTAATGGATCAACATCTGTAATACCTAATGTATAAGCAACTAAACTTCCGGCTGCGCTTCCTCTGCCAGGTCCAACTAAAATATTATTTTGTTTAGAATATTTAATAAAATCCCAAACAATTAAAAAGTAATCATTGTATCCCATTTTTGAGATTACACCTAATTCATATTTTAATCTATCAACATATTTAGCCTGATATTTACCTCTTTTTTCTAGTCCCTTATGACATAATGCCTTTAAATAAGTTTCTGAATCAGCATTCTTTGTATTAGGGAATTTAGGTAATTCAACTCTTTCGTTAAATAAGTCAAAATTAATAGAATCAATAATCTTATCTATTTCAGCATTTGCTGGTGGATTAGTTAAAAATGCATAATCATCAAATTCATCTATCTCTTCATTATATCCATCTATTTTTCTTAATACTAAATAAACATCTGAATCATCGCTATTTAAATATTTAAGCTCATGGATATCTATAGTTTTAATGCCATAATAATTAGCATATTCTTCCATCTTCCTATTGTCATTAACTTTAGATAATTTATTTGTATAAGAAACTCCTATGTAACCATTCATTTCTTTAATTCTATCTAACAAAGGATTCAATGTATCATAATCGTTAGAATATAATAATTCATCTAAATAAGAATCATTAAACACAAAAACAGATACAAGATTATTTTTATATTGCATAACATAATCCAATGTATCTGTATTATTTAATTTAACCTCTGTTGTTATCTTTAATAACGCCTTATAGCCTTCACTATTCTTAGCATATAATAATAGATTTGATTTTTTTAAATCCACTACATACTTATATTCAAGACCAATAATAGGCTTAATGTTATTTTCCTTACATGCTTTATAGAATTTATAAGCACCGTGCATATTAGAATCAGTTATTGTTAAATAATCAAAATTGTTCTTCTTTGCATAAGAAACATAATCATCTAATTTTGTCGCAGAAGCCAAAATATTATATTCAGTTTTACCATATAAGAATCCCTTCATGATATCACCTAGATGTGCAAACTAATTATATTAATTTTACTATATTATGGATTCTTTTTAAACGCTTTTTTTCTTTTTTATATATAAATATATACCTATACCAGCAGTGCCTCCAATTAATAAAAAGAACAATATAAAGGCAGTTATTGTAATTCCTATATTAGCTTTAGAAAAAATCGAATCTGAAGTAACAATAACCTTAAATTTAACTTGGCTTGATAGTCCAGATGAATTCATACAAAATACTGTAGCGTAATATGTACCCTCACTATCGTAATCAACTTCACTATCATCTATTTCGATACTTTCTTTAATATAATCATCACTTTCATCAATTACACTAATATAGTCCTTAAGATCAATATTAGAATTTTCATTTACTGAAATATCAGAAACCACTATTTTAGGTGATTGATATGATAATAAATTAACATCAATACTATCACTTACTGTATATACTCCATCAGTATATGTATAAGTAATAATGTAATTGCCAATCTTATTTTCCATAGTATGATTTATTTTTAAGTTAGCTAAATTAATATCGACATTATCTATAAGGCTCTTTATATGCTGATAAAAATTATAATTATCAAAATTAGTTTTATAATCAAGCATTAATGAATGAGTACTTAATATTAATTCGGGCTCTTTTTCATCGACGATATGAAGTCTTACTGTATATGTAGTTGTATGCTTCTTACTATTTGTTACTGAAATAGTGTAATCATACACAGATACTTCATCATTATTAACTGATGGATATTGAATCTTATCAGTAATATCACCATCCTTTTCATCGACAGCCTTAAAATATTGTTTTAGATCATAGCTTAGTTTACATGGAATATAAATATCATTACCAACAGCACTACAAGTAATTATTGGATCAGTTGAATCATCATAAATGACAACATTAAATTTTCCAGTTACATAATTTCCGCCATGGTCAGTTACTGTTACTTCTACTGGATAATCTCCTGCTTTAGCAAAATTTATATTAGATTCAAAATTTATTTTTTTTATTCCATAATTATCAGTCGCTAAAACATTATTATTAAAATCATATTCACTATCAACTGGTAAATATAGATAATCCTTTATTATTTTTAATCCCGGTTTAGTTAAATCTTTAACAACGAATGTTACTAAACACTTATAATCAGTACAAGTACCAGGAACATAAACATTATCATAAGCCTTATACCATACCTTATATTCGCCTATTTTTTGAGTGTTCACATTTTTTAAATAATAAAGCCAGTCTCCTTCTCTATTGTAAGTAATATTAGTATCGGTTAAGGCAGTATTATCTTTATATAAAATTGCATAAGGAACATTCTTATAATTCTCAACAGATTCTCCAATAGGTATTTCAACAACGGTATTAGACCATTCATATCTCCATGCTGCTTGGGCAAACACATTGTTACATGTTAACAAAAATAAAGAAACAATTAATGAAAGAAATATTAAAATTCTCTTCATCAATTATCACCTTCCATATCAAACTCAGAAAATGAGTTATCGCAACTAAATAATAAGAAATAGGCTCGTATAAGACTTCTATTTTTATTACCACTACCTAAATTAGCAACCTCCCTTAATACAAAATACTTTATATATGTATCATCAGAATTGCAAACTCTAGGAATGATTTCATTAAATAAAATAGTTGGATATCTTTCTTCTAATTTAGAAGCCAATACTAATAAATAATTATAATCGTAATCATATGAATAATAATCATTTTCATATAATGACAAATTAGCTTTAAATTTATCATAATCTGTAACATAATATCTAAGCATCTTAGCAAAATCAGA
>JAILPD010000037.1 GCA_024690445.1 Acholeplasmatales bacterium | reverse complement strand
ATTCATGACCAATTTCATCACAAAGATTAAATCTATTATGATCAATTAATACATATAGAAAATTTAAGAAGGTATCATCTAATGCATGATAAACCTTTTTTACTATTTCCTTCTTCTCTTTATTATCAATAGTTGGAGAAGCCATAATCTTTCTAAAATCTGGGTTATCATTAGTTTTATCGACAACAATAAAATAATCCCAGAATAAATCTACCTTTTTCTCTTCTAAAGCAAGCTCGTAAATTGCCTTTGCATATTCTGAATCAATCACTAGTCATTAACCCCTTTCAAGATGTCATCAACAACATCAAGATATTTTGACTGGTCAATTTCCTTAGCAACGATTTTTTCGGCAGCAGCAAATGCAATATCAACGATTTCTTTTCTAATCTGCTCAGACATATTTTTCTTTTCTTGTTCTAATTCAGCATCAAGATTATCCATTCTACGTCTAGCTTCATCTTTAGCCTGATTAATAATTTCATCACGCTTAATGTTAGCTTCCTTTTCAGCATTATCAAGCATTTCCTTTATTTTAGCTCTTGCATCAGCTAATTCATTACGAAGATTCTCTTCGATTTCAATAGCATTTTGCTTAGCAAGCTCAGCATCCTTTAAATCCTTATCGATAGCTGCTCTTCTAGTTTCTAAAATATTAGTAATAGGCTTCCAGAATAAGAAACGAACTGCTAAAAATAAAAGAATAGTAGCACATATTTGAATTCCAAAATCAACAGCAAATGTCAATGAATTTGCAGTTAACTGTTCCATATTACTTAACATAGTAACAGGACCTAATCCAGCACTCATATAAGCACCAGTTTCTTGATTTACACCAGTTACAGCTTCTGTAATAGCTCTAACAGCTGCATCAAGATTTTCGGCCATATCCAAAAACAACATGTTCTATTCCCCTTTCTTACAATTTAATGAAAAGTTTAATTCTAGCTAAATACGATAAGGATAGCGATAATTAAACCATAAAGACCAGTAGTTTCAGAAACTGCCTGACCAATTAACATTGTAGTACGAATAGTACCAGCCATCTCTGGTTGACGAGCCATAGCATCTACTGCATGAGCAGCAACATTACCTTCACCAATGGCAGCAGCGAAACCTGTAAATACGGCTAAGCCAGCGCCGATATATTTTAAGCCATCACCTGTTTCGATTAAAAAAGTTAAAATAGTGTTTAAAACTGTTAAGAAATTCATTTTTTCTTCTCCTTCTCTTAGTTATATATTTTTTCTTCATCTTTTACTTTCATTGAAGTAAAGATTACAGACAGAATTACGAATACCGCTACTTGAATTAAGCTAAATGCTATATCAAATAGAGCATTGATTAGTGGCATGACTGGAACAGAAAACCAACCAAGCAGGTATTTAATTAATATGGAAATACATGCACCACTTATTACATTACCAAATAAACGTAAGCTTAATGATACTGGTAATGTGAACTCACTGACAATGTTCATAGGAAGCATAACTGGAGTAGGATCCATAAATCCTTTTAGATATCCTAAGAATCCATTTGATACTATACCAGTTAACTGAATTACTATGAATGAACAGAATGCTAAAGCAAATGTTACTATTACATAGCCAGTTGGATTATTTAAAAAATAAACAGCCGATATATTCGCAAAGAATATAAATATTGTTATTGATAAGAACCAAGGAGCATAAGCCTTCCATCTTTTGCCAATGTTAGACTTTATATACCCATTCATCATATCTACTAGCCACATAAATGGAACCATCCATTTAGGGGTTTCCTTCATAGGATCTACTTTCCTAATGAAGAAATATAATATGAAGAAAAACAATATTAAGCCTCCAGTAATATATATTGTAGAGGCAATCGGGCTTGTAGGGTTAAATGTATATCCATTAACCTCAGCAAGATATATCAAATATCCCACCCTCTTTCTTTATTGATTAAAAGTGAAATAATAAATGTCACCTTTATTGTAAGATAGCCACCTATATATAGGAATACTTCCCTAATTGCATGAGAATCATTATATATATCAAATAAAAACACTAATAATATAGTTACTGATATCACTAAGATACCCTTAACTAAATACCAAACCACTGATGAAAGCTTAGGTCTAAAGCTTTGCATCAAAAATTCATTTTTTGCTATATTATAGATTCTTTTATTTTGTATAACTATTATTATGTGTGTTGCGATTGATAAAGCAACTCCAATTAAATAGAAATACCATTCCATCGACAACACTATGAATAATATAGTTAATAATATCGTTATGAAGAAGGATGATATGATAAAGAATTTATTCTCTCTTGACAGAGTCATTCTTTTTCTTTTCCTCCTCTTCTTTTTTAAGAATGTAAAGCATATTATAGATAAATCCTATTAAACCAACTAATAGTCCTACTATTGCTAGTATTACACCCCAAAGAATACTATCTATTGCAAAATAACCTAAACAAAATCCACCAGCAGCAAAGATAATCATTGAAAAGATTCCTTGTGTTGCTAGCGCATATATACTAGAATATTTTCCAATCTTCATTATTTAGTACCGAATAAACGATCTCCACAATCTCCTAGACCAGGAACAATATAGCAGTTCTCATTTAATTTTTCATCTACTGCTGCTATATAAATAGGAACTTCTGGATGAGCATCCTGCATAGCCTTGATACCATCTGGTGCGGCTACTAATCCAACATAACGAATATCCTTTGCTCCACGCTTCTTTAGCATATCTACTGCAGCAACTGCAGAACCACCTGTTGCTAGCATTGGATCTACTAATAATACGATTGCATCTTTAATATTAGGTGGGAACTTAGCATAATACTCTACTGGTAAATGAGTCTCCTC
>JAILPD010000009.1 GCA_024690445.1 Acholeplasmatales bacterium | reverse complement strand
TACCTGAGTAACAATATCGGCAGTTTCTTCATCTGTTACACGTAATCCGTTAACAAACTTAGATTCCTTACCAACCTTCTTTAGCATTCCTGAAATTTCAGGACCACCACCATGAACTAAAACAACCTTCATACCTAATGAGTTAAGCATAACTACATCTTCCATTACTAATTGCTTTAAATGCTCATCAATCATAGCATTTCCACCATATTTAATAACGATAATTTTTTCTTTGTATTTTAAAATGTATGGTAATGCTTCACTTAATATTTCAGCTCTTTCATCTAAATTAACCATAATTAACTTCTATAGTCTCCGTTAATCTTAACATAATCGTATGTCAAGTCACATCCGAAGGCCTTTGCTACTCCTTCCCCTGAATTTAACTCTACTACAACTTGGATTTCATCCTCTAATAAAATCTCTTTTGCAATTTCTTCACTAAATGGTACACCAGCACCATTTCTACAAACTGCAATTTGACCCTTACGAGATTTGAAATCAACGTCTACCTTATTAATATCTAAATCAGCCTTAGAATAACCAATTGCACATAATACTCTACCCCAGTTAGCATCACTACCAAAGATTGCAGCCTTAAGTAATGATGAACAGATAACTGATTTAGCAACTATTCTAGCATCCTTCTTAGTCTTAGCACCAGTGACTACACATTCTAATAATTTAGTAGCACCTTCGCCATCCTTAGCCATTCTTCTAGCTAAATTCTCACATACAAAATATAAAGCATTCTTAAATGCTTCATAATCAGCATCCTTTTTAGTAATTTCCTTATTACCAGCTAAACCATTAGCCATAATTGATAATGTGTCATTTGTTGATGTATCACCATCAACTGATAGCATATTGAATGTGTCATCAACAACATCCTTTAATGCTTCATTTAGCATGGCAGATGAAATCTTAACATCTGTTGTAACAAAGCATAACATAGTTGCCATTTGAGGATGAATCATACCAGCACCCTTTGTCATAGCACCCATCTTACAAACTTTGCCACCAATTTCAAATTCAACTGCAATTGTCTTAGCAACTGTATCAGTTGTCATAATACCCTTAACTGCTAAGTCTGCATTTTCCTTCTTATTATCTAAGCCAGCAACAAGCTTAGCCATTCCGTTTTCAAATGGCTTAATAGACATTGGCATACCAATTACACCAGTTGAAGCAACGATAATATCTTTAGGACTAATCTTTAATTCATTTGCTAACAATTCACATGTCTTAGTTGCGATTTCAATACCATCGGCATTACATGTATTAGCATTACCAGCATTACAAATCATAGCTTGAGCATAACCATCAGCTAAATTGTCCTTTGTTACATAAATAGGAGCTGCCTTAACTAAATTAGTAGTGTATACTGCAGCGGCAGTGGCTTTTACACTAGATGTGATTAAGGCAAGATCAATTCTCTTTTTTCCTTCTCTTATTCCAGCTTCAATACCGTTTGCCTTGAAGCCTAATGGTGCTACAACACCATTTTCAATAATCTTCATACTAATCCTCCTTTACTAATAATCCAGTCTTAACGCTTCTTCCTAATGCTAAATTCATATTTTGAATTGCAGCACCAGATGCGCCCTTGCCTAAATTATCATATAAAGCTGTAATACATATTCTATCGTCATTACCATTAACGAATAAATACATATTATCATAGCTAGATAATAATCCAGCTGATAAGAATCCTGAATCAGTACCCTTTTCATTAAAAGGCATTACCTTAACTAACGAATTCTCTTTATTATAGTATTCTGCTAATAAATCTCTTAATTCTTTAGCAGACATTTTTTTCTTCATATATGATACTTCAATACCAGTTGATACCATCATACCACTATAGAAATTAGATACGATTGGATTAAATACAGGATTAATATCAAGACCAACAATAGCCTTCATTTCCTTCAAATGCTTATGAGTTTGACCCATACCATACAATCTTGGTGCTTTATATAATGGGTCAGTTGTTGTTTCATAATCATTAATCATCTTCTTACCGCCACCTGAATAGCCTGTAATTGAATTAACAGCAAATGGATAATTCTTATCTAAAATGCCTAATTTAATTAATGGGTATGCAGCTACGATAAATCCTGAGGCATGACAACCTGGATTAGCAATTAATTGATTATTCTTAATCTTATTTTCTAATTCCTCATCTAATTCTGGAAAGCCATAGGCAAATTTCTCATTTGTTCTATGAGCTGTAGATGTATCAATAATCTTCGTATGCTTATTATTCTCATCAAGTAATGATACTGATTCAATAGCGGCATCATCAGGAAGACATAAAAATACTATATCAGCTTGATTTATCAATTTTTTTCTTTCTGATGGATCCTTTCTTAAATCGGGATTAATTGATAATAATTCGATATCATCAAATCCTGCAAGTCTTTCATAAATTCTAAGACCTGTAGTTCCTGCCTCACCATCAATAAAAACCTTATACTTATTCATTACTTAATACTCCTTAGGTAATTAATCTGTTCCTCTACAGATTTAATTGCAGAGGCACCCTTACTTGTTCTTTTAAATGTGCATTCCTCTAAATTGATATATTGATATACATCATTATCGAATAAATCGGAATATTCTTTATATTTATCTAAAGAAACAGTCTCTAATACTAAATTGTTTTCAATGCAATATGCAACAATTGAGCCTGAGATTTTATAAGCACTTCTAAAGGCCATTCCCTTTTTAACTAAATAATCAGCTAAATCAGTTGCGTTAATGAAGCCCTTAGCGGCTGCGTTTCTCATATTTTCTTTATTTACCTTCATAGTTTCAACCATTGGTTTAACAATATGAAGACACATTGATAATGTATCAAGACAGTCAAAGATTGCTTCCTTATCCTCTTGCATGTCTTTATTATATGCAAGTGGAGTACCCTTTAACATTGTTAATAAAGTGATTAAATCACCATATACTCTTCCTGTTTTACCTCTTACAAGCTCACAAATATCAGGATTCTTCTTTTGTGGCATAATTGATGATCCAGTTGAATAAGCATCATCAAGCTCAATGAATTTAAATTCCCATGAGCACCACATAATAATTTCTTCTGAGAATCTAGATAGATGCATCATACAAAGTGATGCGGCACTTGCAATTTCAACACAAAAATCTCTATCTGATACACCATCTAATGAATTTTTAACAATACCATCGAATCCTAGTTCCTTAGCCACCATATCTCTATCTATAGGATATGTAGTACCTGCTAAGGCACAAGAACCAAGTGGTGAATAATTCATTCTCTTTACTGCATCATTAAATCTTTCTTTATCACGTGTTAACATGAATGCATATGCTAATAAATGATTTGCTAATGTAATAGGCTGCGCTCTTTGTAAATGAGTATAGCCTGGCATTATGGTTTCTTTATTCTTTTCTGCCATATCTAAAAATGTATCAATTAATTCCTTAATAGCAGAAATAATGTTTGAAACTTCTTTTCTTAAATGAAGTCTAATATCTAATGCAACCTGATCATTTCTAGATCTAGATGTATGAAGTCTCTTACCAACCTCACCAATTCTATTAGTAAGTTCGGCCTCGATAAACATATGGATGTCTTCAGCCTCCATATCAAATTCTAGTTTACCAGTGTTAATGTCTTCTAGAATTTCTGTTAGAGTCTCAATAATCAATTCTGAATCTGCTTTTGAAATGATTCCCTGATTGCCTAGCATTCTAGCATGGGCAATTGAGCCAGTTATATCACTTTCATACATTCTAGAATCAAATGATATTGATGAATTAAAATCATTCACTTCTTTATTTTCTTCTTTTTGAAATCTTCCAGCCCACATTGCCTTTGCCATAATGTTATACCTCGTTAATTACTTTAAATTTTTATTCTTTTCGTTAACCATAGCTTGAACTCTTACTGGTAAACCAAATAAATTGATGAATCCAGCAGAATCAGCTTGATTATATGCACCACCATCATCATCAAATGATGCGATGTCCATATTATGTAATGTCCATGGAGATGTAATACCTGCAGGGATAATATTACCCTTATAAAGCTTTACCTTAACATCACCAGTAACATGCTCCTGAGTCTTATCAACAAATGCTGATAAAGCCTCACGAAGTGGTGTATACCATAATCCGTTATATACTAAATCGGCGAACTTATCAGATACTGACTTCTTATAATGAGCAGTTTCCTTATCAAGAGTGATAGACTCTAATAATTCATGTGCTTCATAAAGGATAGTTCCACCTGGAGTTTCATAAACGCCACGGCTCTTCATACCAACTAATCTGTTTTCAACGATGTCTAAAATACCAACACCATTTCTACCACCAATCTTATTTAATTCCCAAACTAAGTCAACAGCGTTATACTTCTTACCATTGATTGCAGTAGGAATACCCTTTTCAAAATGAATAGTTACGTACTCTGGCTTATCTGGAGCTTGCTCTGGAGAAACACCTAACTCTAAGAAGCCTGGCTTATTATATTGTGGCTCATTAGCTGGATCTTCAAGATCTAGACCTTCATGAGATAAATGCCATAAGTTCTTATCCTTTGAATAATTAGTTTCTCTTGAAATACGAAGAGGAATATTATGGGCCTCAGCATAATCGATTTCCTCATCACGAGACTTAATGTTCCACTCTCTCCAAGGAGCGATAATCTTCATATTAGGAGCAAATGCCTTAATAGTTAATTCAAATCTTACTTGGTCATTACCCTTACCTGTACATCCATGACAAATTGCATCAGCACCTTCCTTTAATGCGATTTCTGCAATTCTTTTTGCGATAATAGGACGAGCAAATGAAGTACCAAGTAAATACTTCTCATACTTAGCTCCTGCCTTAACTGTTGGGAAAATGAAATCCTCAACAAATTCCTTATTTAAATCTTCAATATAAAGCTTAGAAGCACCAGTCTTCTTTGCCTTTTCTTCTAATCCTTCAAGCTCATCTGCTTGACCTACATTTCCTGATACTGCGATAACCTCACAATTATCATAATTCTCCTTTAACCATGGGATGATAATTGATGTATCAAGACCACCTGAATAAGCTAAAACTACCTTTTTAATTCCTTTTGTCATATCTAATAACCTCCATACTAACATATTATATAACAAAAAAACGCCTCTTTCAACGAAAGAG
>JAILPD010000012.1 GCA_024690445.1 Acholeplasmatales bacterium | reverse complement strand
TACCTTGTTACGACTTAACCCCAATCATCTGTCCTGCCTTAAATGCTTCCCTTCTTGCGATTAGGCCGGCATCTTCGGGTATTACAGACTCTCATGGTTTGACGGGCGGTGTGTACAAAGCCCGAGAACGTATTCACCGCGGCATTCTGATCCGCGATTACTAGCGATTCCAACTTCATGAAGTCGAGTTGCAGACTTCAATCCGAACTGAGACTGCTTTTTTGAGGTTTGCTAATCTTCACAGCTTCGCTTCTCTCTGTTTCAGCCATTGTAGCACGTTTGTAGCCCAGGTCATATAGGGCATGATGATTTGACGTCGTCCCCGCCTTCCTCCAATTTATCACTGGCAGTGTCATTAGAGTCCCCAACTTAATGATGGTAACTAACAACAGGGGTTGCGCTCGTTGCGGGACTTAACCCAACATCTCACGACACGAGCTGACGACAACCATGCACCACCTGTCTCTGACTATCTCACTATATCTCTATAGCTAACATCAGGATGTCAAGACCTGGTAAGGTTCTTCGCGTATCATCGAATTAAACAACATGCTCCACCGCTTGTGCGGGCTCCCGTCAATTCCTTTAAGTTTCATACTTGCGTACGTACTACTCAGGCGGAGTACTTAATGTGTTAGCTTCAGCGCCGAATTGCTCCGACACTTAGTACTCATCGTTTAGGGCGTGGACTACCAGGGTATCTGATCCTGTTTGCTCCCCACGCTTTCGTGCCTCAACGTCAGTATGCCACTAGCAAACCGCTTTCGCCACTGGTGTTCTTCCATATATTTACGCATTTTACCGCTACACATGGAGTTCCGTTTGCCTCTTGACTACTCTAGCTCGATAGTCTATGCTGCTAGAAAGGGTTGAGCCCTTCGATTTTACAGCATACTTTTCGTGCCGTCTGCGCACCCTTTACGCCCAATAAATCCGGATAACGCTCGCTCCCTACGTATTACCGCGGCTGCTGGCACGTAGTTAGCCGGAGCTTATTCATCTAGTACCGTCAATTTGTTTTTTCTTCCTAGATAAAAGAACTTTACATACCGAAATACTTCATCATTCACGCGGCATTGCTCGGTCAGGCTTCCGCCCATTGCCGAAAATTCCCTACTGCTGCCTCCCGTAGGAGTATGGACCGTTCTCAGTTCCATTGTGGCCGTACAACCTCTCAGTCCGGCTATGCATCATCGCCTTGGTGGGCTTTTATCCCGCCAACTAGCTAATGCACCGCAGGCCCCTCTCTAGGTGATAAATCTTTAAATAGATCTCCATGCGGAAATCTATACTATCCAGTATTATCCTTCGTTTCCAAAGGTTATCCTCGTCCTAAAGGTAGGTTACCTACGTATTACTCACCCGTTCGCCATGGGAAGCAAGCTCCCCATTCGACTTGCATGTATTAGGCATGCCGCCAGCGTTAATCCTGAGCCAGGATCAAACTCTCCAAAAAATTATATTTGGAGCATCTCTGCTCATTATTGTTTAAAAGAATTGTTTTTAATTCTTAACGTTCAAGTTCGTCATATATAGTTTTCAAAGATCGAATTGCACTTTCCACACAGGGTAGTGCTTTATTAGTTTATCACTTCTCATTTTTAATGTCAACTAAATTTTTGTCTAATTTGTAAAAAAATTATCAAAAAGAAAAAGATGCAAAAATTCTTTAATTTATCGCATCTTTATTCTTATATTATTTAATATTATTTAATTTATCATTTATTAATAAAACTATGTTTTTTAAGAATGACTCTAATTCATTATCAAACCTATTAAATGAATATGAATCAATATCTAATACACCATATTTATAATCATTTTTATGAATTGGTAAAACTATTTCAGAATTAGTTTTATTATCACATGCAATATGACCTTTAAATTGATGAACATCTTCTACATTAATAATTTCATCTTTTAAAAAGGATGTGCCACATACACCATTACCTATTTTAATTATTGTACAAGCTACATTACCATTAAATGGTCCTAATATTAATTTGTCATCCTTTAATAAATAATAGCCAACCCAAGATATATTATCTATATTATTATATATATAGGCTGCACTTTGAGATAATAAAGTTATTTCATGATCTATATCATTTATTAAGGATTTAAATTCTTTTAATTTTAATTCATAATTCATATTATCTATTAAATAAATTATCAATTTCTTCTTTTGATAATAATCTATATTCTCCTTCTTTTAAATTATCATCTAAAATTAAAGGACCAAATTTAATTCTTTTTAAATATGTCACATTACACCCAACTGCTTCAAGCATTCTTTTAACCTGATGAAATTTACCTTCATCAATAATAATTTCACCTTTATTCTTATCTATAATATTATATTTAGAAGGATGTGTATGATATCCATCATCAAGTGTTACGCCTTCTTCTAATTTTTTTATTTTATCTAAGGTTAAATTACCATAAAATTCAATATAATATGTTTTATCAACATGTTTTTTTGGTGAAAGTAGATTATGGGCAAGCATACCATCATTCGTAATTAATAATAAGCCTACACTATCCTTATCTAATCTTCCTACCGGAAAAGGATTTTTTATTTTATAATCACCAATTAAATCTATAACAGTTTTATCATGATTATCATATGTTGCTGAAATGTAGCCAGAAGGCTTATTAAGCATTAAATATATTTTATCTTCATAATTTAATTCAGAACCAAAAATGATAATCTCATCATTTATATCATCAACCTTAAAATCATCATTTTTAATTGTTTCACCATTAACTAAAACATAGCCTTTTCTAATTATTTCTTTAACTTCTTTTCTTGTTCCATAACCAGAATGAGCTAACATTTTATCTAATCTAATTAATGCCATAATACTCCTTTTAAAAATAAAGGGCAACTGCCCTTTATTCTTCATATCCATTAGGATTATTCTTTTGGAAATTCCAAGAATCTCTTGTCATATCATCTAAATCATATTTTGATTTAAATCCTAATTCCTTATATGCCTTATCACAAGATGTAAATGATGATTCAACATCACCATCTCTTCTTGGGGCAAAGACATATGGAATTTCTTTACCAAATGCTTTTTCAAATGAATGTAATACATCTAAAACACTAGATCCCTTACCAGTACCTAAATTATATATTACAACACCTGGCTTTTCTTCTAGCTTTTTCATAGCTAAAACATGACCATATGCTAAATCAAGTACATGAATATAATCTCTAATACATGTTCCATCTTTTGTATTATAATCATTTCCAAATACATTTAAATGATCTCTTTTACCAACCATAACCTGTGTAATATATGGTGCTAAATTATTTGGAATACCTTGTGGATCTTCACCAATTAAACCAGATTTATCTGCCCCAATTGGATTAAAATATCTTAATATTGCAATATTGAATCTATTATCTGATTTATATAAATCATTTAATATTTGTTCAATATAAAGCTTAGTAGTACCATAAGGATTTGTAGTGCCGCCAGTTTCAAATGTCTCATCAATTGGACATTTTTTTGGTGTACCATATACTGTTGCAGATGAAGAGAAAATAAAATTAAATACATTATTATCTCTCATACATTCAAGTAAATTAATTGCACCATAAATATTATTGCCATAATATTCTAAAGGCTTTTTAACTGATTCAGCTACAGCCTTTAGACCAGCAAAATTAATAACACAAGATATTTGATTTTCTTTAAATATTTTATTTAAGATATTTTTATCTCTAATATCTCCTTCATAAAATAGAGGTCTTACACCAGTAATTTTCTCTATTCTATCTATAACAAGCTTTTTAGAATTAGAAAGA
Source organism: Acholeplasmatales bacterium (assembly GCA_024690445.1). Next base: position 15,103 of record JAILPD010000012.1, on the reverse strand, counting down.
TTATCAATAATTACAACCTCATAACCATTTCTGATTAATTCTACTGCTGTATGAGATCCTATAAATCCTGTTCCACCTGTTACTAATATTTTCATCTTATTCGCTCCTTAATGCGTTAACTGGGTCTTGTCTTGCTGCAGATCTTGATGGAATTAAACCAGATAATACTGTTAATATTAATGATAATAGAATCATTGATAATATAATCTTCCAGTTTAAATTTGCAATAACTGTAACTGCACCATCAGATGCTTGAGTAACAATAATATTTGCAATTAATGCCAATATACCAGTAACTGCTATACCTATTATACCAGAAACAAGACCAATTATGAATGTTTCAGCATTAAATAGATGAGATACATCTTTCTTTCTACCACCAAGTGATCTAATAACACCAATTTCTTTTACACGCTCCATTACAGATACATATGTGATGATTGCAATCATTACACATGATACAACTAATGATAATGCAGTAAATGCAATTAATGCATAGGTAATAATATTAATCATTGTATTAATTAAGCTAATAATTAATCCAACTGAATCTGTATATTGAACTTCACCATTATTTTCTGTATCAGGAGTTACTTCTCTTGTTTCTCCTGTTGCTTCATAGAAGCTATTGAAATCATTTACAGTAACTTTTTCTTCTTCATTCCACTTATCAAGATAAGATGTTACCTTATCCTTATAAGAGAAATTTGTAGGATAAATATGAACTGATGTTGGAGTTTGCTGTAAGCCTAATGCTGATGATGAAATATTATACATATTTGAATTTGTACTAGATCCACCACCACCAAAGAAGCTCATCATCGCAGTTCCAATATCTGTTGAAGGCTTTAAAGGTAAAAGTGTCTTATCTACACGATAATCAACAAGCTTTTCTTCTTCAAATCTTAACCAAGCATATTCAAAATCATAAGTTATACCAGAATATGTAGCTTTATAATATTTAATATCAGCTTGTGCAATTGTACCAGGTTCAACCTTAATATATACACCCTTAGTACCAGGCTCTAATGTGAAATAACCATCAGGTAATTCAGTTCCTGCAGTAAGTGTTTGATCCCAATCAAAATTAAGTGTTGAAACAACGCCACCTTCCTTAAGCATTGCTTTAAACATATTAAATTTATCTTCATCTAATGGCTCTTGACCCATTTCAGCTAATATTGCATTAATTTGTTCTAAAGTCATCTCAGTAATTATTTTAGCTAATTGACCAATTTCACTATTAGAATTTGCTAAAGTAATATATCTTGCAAAATCTTCTTGATATAAAATACCAGATTTTAATGAACCATAAGAAACATTTTTCTTTAATTTAACAATACCAGATATTTTAAGCTCAACACCCTTATTTGGTGAAATATCTTCTACATTAAAGCTCTTTAAATCAGTTGATGCAGGTAATACCTCAGCATCACCTAATTGATCTTGTCTATAACGATATTTAGTTGTAGATTCATCTTGCTTATAAATAACATTATTTGGATACCAAGTAAATGATTTATCCATTATTTCATCAAATGTAAATGATAATTTTGGTTCAGCTTGATAATTAGGAGCTAATGATTTTTCGATTAAATCATAAAATTGTGATTCAGCATAATATCCTAATTGAGCTAAAGCAAGGTCATTTAATGATTGATCTGAATTTAATACAACTAATAGGTCTGTTGCTTTTGAAGGCATATTACCTGCAACAAGATCATATTGCTCTAAAATATAATCATTATTAGTTAAGCTTTGTGTTACAGGATTTGAAATACCTGTAATAACATCTGAATATTTTTCATATTTATATTCATTTTTCTTTTCATCTTTTACAATATATGTTATTGCATTTGCATAAGCTGAATTAATAGCTTGAAGTGAAATGTAGCCATTTAAATGCTCTAAATCAGCTTTAATTGTAGCTGTTCTTGCTTCATCTTTATTTCCGTTATCATCATATGCTGCAAAATCATCTGATATAGTATTAAATTGTGTAAATAAGCTTTTTGAAATATCAATACCATAATTTAATTTAATATCAGAATAATATTCCTTTGGCATTGATTTAACATAATCAACATAATCCTTTGAAATATTATTTGTATGAACTAAGCTTTCTAGAATATCTTTATTACTAATTAAGAAATCTAAGATTTGTCTTGTATTAACAAGACCTTCCTTTTGGGTAGCCTTCTTAATTTCACTCATTGAGGCATCGCCTAATAATAATGAATAATCATAAGCTGTCTTTTCAATTGAAATAGGGTTACCAGATAACATATCTTCTTGTAAATTATCGATATAATCTCTTACACCTGTTGATACAGCTAATACTGATGCAATACCAATAATACCAATTGAGCCTGCAACACCAACCATGATTGTTCTTTTACGCTTAGACCATAAATTCTTAGCTGATAGCATTAAAGATGTAAACCAGCTCATTTTAGCTTTTTCTTTAGAAGCTTTTTCTTTTTTATATTTTTTAACTGCAGCTTCCTTTTTCTTATTATTAGCTATAACCTTTTCTTTATCCTTTTGATCTTCTTCACTTAAAGCATATTCAGCTTCAATTTTAGAAATTTCTTCTTTTTCTTGTTCGATATCTGCAGCCTTTAATGCCTTAATTTCGGCTGCTTCATCTTCAAATGAGAAAGGATTTGAATCATCAATAACATTACCATCTAATAATTTAATGATACGATTTGAATATTGATAAGCTAAATCAGGGTTATGTGTAACCATGATTACTAATCTATCTTTTGCGATTTCCTTAATAAGCTCCATGATTTGGATACTTGTTTCAGTATCGAGGGCTCCTGTAGGCTCATCTGCAAGTAAGATTTCAGGCTCATTTACTAAAGCACGTGCGATTGCAACTCTTTGGCATTGACCACCTGATAATTGATTTTGTTTCTTTTTATATTGATCCTTTAAGCCTACCTTATCTAATGCTTCTTTAGCTCTTCTTGTTCTTTCAGCTTTAGAAACACCAGAAATAGTTAACGCAAGCTCAACATTACCTAAAATTGTTTGATGAGGAATTAAATTATAGCTTTGGAAAATAAAACCAATTCTATGATTACGATATACATCCCAATCTCTATCTTTAAATTCTTTTGTTGAAACACCATTAATTCCAAGGTCACCTGATGTATATTTATCAAGACCTCCAATAATATTTAATAAAGTTGTCTTACCACAGCCTGAAGGGCCTAAAATAGATACAAATTCATTCTTTCTAAAACAAAGATTTATACCCTTAAGGGCTTGTACCTTTTGATCAGCAACTTGGTAATCTTTAGTAATTTTATCTAGCTTAAGCATAAAATAACTCCTTTCAAAGAAAACATACGAAACAATTTTAACACATTTTGAACCTTTTTACACGAATATTTTGAAATTTACACATTTACACATAATTTAAAAATGACACACCATTTTTTGATGTGTCATTTAAATCATAATTATAAATTATGCACCTTGTGAAATACCAGTAATTTGAAGACTTAAATTAGATGTTTCTACTACTGTTCCACGAGTTGAAAATATACCAATATAAAGATTTGAATTATCAATTGCTTGAATATCAAAATCATTATATTCTTTTGTATAGGTTTGTCCTTTATATGTAACTGAGCATGTAAATCTTTGACCTAGTCTAATTATTTTACAAACTGCAGTATCATTTAAAGCATATGTTGTGCTACTTATTGATTCATTAATTTTTAATGCACTATTTTCTCTTGACCAATTGCCATATAATTTTCCTTCTTGATTTAAAATACCTGTTGCAACAAAATTAGATAATATTGATGCATCCTTTACAGGGGCATAGCAATCATCTCTTAACATTAAGCCAAAGCCTGCAGTTTTACTATCTGCTTCAGAAAGCACACTTGTTACTTTTAATGTTGCACTACATTCAAAATTATATTGTGCACCAAGCTGTGCAAATAAATATGCAAAGCCATCAGAAGCTGGTGTTAATTTACCTTTTTTCTTAGTAGTACCAACCTGATATGTTCCAGTTGTAGTTTCTTTTGCTACATAGCCACTATTATCAACAAAAGGGTCACCACCTAAATCACCAAAGGCTGTTCCTACAAAGCCGTATCCTGCAATTTTACCATCATAATATAAACTTGATTTAGATGTAGTTGCATATCTACTATCTGCATTATATTTAGACCAATCTTGAGCTGCATATGGTAATACTTTATAATTTTGATTTATTGCATCATAATAATCTACATCAAATGTAGGAGCTGAAATATCATCTAATACATAATTTGCAAGTGGATTAGATGTTTTTTCAAGTTCAGTTGCAAATAAATATCCAACCTCTTTTGCTCCATATTTATTAATATGTGTGTTATCAATTGTAGCTTCATTTGCAATGATAGTTGTACCATCAGTATCATATTTTCCTGCTGTTACTGCATGATAATATTTTGCAGATGAATAATTATCTTTATATAATTCTTTAGTTGCTTCTGTTAAATCAATTAATGTTGTGCCTGTATCTTCTGCAAGATCTCTTATACATTCTGAATAATCACCGAAGCTTGTTACATGTCCAGATGAGCCATCATAATTATTATTAGAATTTAATCTAACAATTGGTGTGCAAAGAATTGGTGTTGCACCTGCATCTTCTGCAAGCTTAATATATTTTTCATATAAATACCATTGGAATGTTCCTTCAGTCTCTTTTGCATCTAATGTAGGGGCAGTGAATCTTGCTGGATCATCATCTTTTTCATCATTATGACCAAAGCCAATAACAAGATAATCGCCTTCTTTGATATTAGTTTTTAAAGTTGTATATTGAGAATCTCCTAAATAACTTTTTGATGATCTTCCTGATAATGCTAAATTATTAATTGTCGCATGATCATCTAAATAATTACCAATTTGTGTTCCATAGCCATATCTTGGTAAAAAATATGTATCTGCAAAGCTACATACTGTTGAATCACCTACAACAAATATAGTAGTATCAACTAAATCTACAGGGCCAACAGATGATGTTGTAGTTGATGTTGATGTGCTTGTATTTGTTGAAGTTGATGTTGATGTACTTGTATTTGTTGAAGTTGATGTTGATGTACTTGTATTTATTGAAGTTGATGTTGACGTACTTGTACTTGTTGAAGTTGATGTTGACGTACTTGTACTTGTTGATGTTGATGTGCTTGTACTTGCTGATGTTGATGTGCTTGTACTTGTTGATGCTGATGTACTTGTACTTGTATTTGTTGAAGTTGATGTTGATGTACTTGTACTTGTTGATTTTGACGTACTTGTACTTGCTGATGTTGATGTGCTTGTACTTGTTTGCTTACTAGAAGTACTAGTTTCAGTTGAAGTACTTGTTTCTGTCGATGTGATAATATCAGAAGATGTAATATCTTTTTTATCTTCTTTTTCTTTACCACACGAAGCTAAAGCTAATAGTAACGAAAGACCAAGGGTCATTGAAATAATTTTCTTCATTTTTATAATCTCCTTAAAAATAATTTGGATAATTATCGCATGAAAAAAACTACGATTCAACGACACTACATGACAAAATAACGGGACATTTGTCGCATTTTCGAAAATTAAAAATAAAAAGCGTCATTTAGACGCTTTTTGTATTGTTATTATTCTTCATCCTCATCTGGAGCTTTATGAGCTTCTTGAGCTTTCTTTAACATATTTTCATCAATAACTTCTTCTGTTTCTTCATCGAATAGATGGATATGGTTAAGGTCAAGAACAAGCTTTAAAGGTTGATCTGGTGCAAGGTCATCACGAGAATGAACTGAAGCGATGATTGCATCACCATCAAGGTATGTATAAATGTTAGTTTCAGCACCAAGCATTTCTGACATTTCAACTGTAATATCAACAACGCCTTGTGGCCATACTTGGAACATTTCTGGATTTTGATCATCATAAATATCTTCCGGACGGATACCTAAGATAATATCGCGGTTTTCATAACCAAGCTCTCTTGCAACCTTAAGCTTGCCTTCAGGTAATTTTAATGAATAATTTTCTTTAGATGTAATAAATGTACCATCATCCTTTAAATGACCATGGATGAAGTTCATTGGAGGTGTTCCGATGAATCCACCTACGAATACGTTAGCTGGATGTGCATATACTTCTTTTGGAGTACCAACTTGTTGGATACGACCATCCTTCATAACAACGATTCTAGATGCCATTGTCATGGCTTCGATTTGGTCATGTGTAACGTAAATAGTTGTACAACCAAGTCTCTTATGAAGCTTAGTTAACTCACCACGCATTGTTACACGTAGCTTTGCGTCTAGGTTTGATAAAGGCTCGTCAAGTAAGAATACTGGAGCTTGTTGAACGATTGCACGACCTAATGCAACACGTTGGTTTTGACCACCTGATAATTGTCTTGGATAACGATTTAGGAATGGTTCAAGACCTAAGATTTTTGCAGCTTCTGCAACACGCTTATTGATTTCATCACGGTTCATACGTCTGATTTGTAATGCGAAAGCCATGTTGTTGTAAACTGTCATATGTGGGTATAAGGCATAAGACTGGAATACCATTGCGATACCACGGTCTCTTGGACGAACATCGTTCATAACCTTATCATTAATAATTAATTGTCCTCTTGTAATATCTTCAAGACCTGCAACCATACGAAGTGTTGTAGATTTACCACATCCTGAAGGTCCTACGAAAATAATGAATTCCTGATCATCGATATGTAAATTGAAATCGAATACAGCTTGGACTCCATTAGGATATACTTTGTCAATATGTTTTAATTCAATAGCCATAAATAGCCTCCTTATAATTCTTTTATATTTTACATTATTGAAAGCGTTATATCAATTGTACAAATTGCACAAAAATTACTTAATATCTAATAAAGAATATAAAATGTATGCATCTTTAAATATTCTTAAATCAAAATCTTTAATTTCAATTAATCTATTAATTTTATATATAGTAGTATTTCTATGTAGATATAGAGCTTTAGAAGCTTTAGATACATTTAAATTTGAATCACAAAAATCTCTAATAAAGCCACTATCTATTCCAGTACCCTTTAATATAAAATTTAATATTTTTGATTTATCATTAATTTTATTTTCATTACTAATAATTAATTTTTTAAAATCATAAATATCTGAAATAACATTTTCCATTAAAGGCTTAATGATTTCCATCTCACGCTCTTCATCAAAAGGATATGATGAAACATAAGCGCATATTGCATACATTAAATCACTAGATAATGTTTCAATACTTCTTATGATATCAAGCTTATTATCATAATCATGTCTAATTAAAACATAATCATTTTCTTCTTTTATTTCAATTTTAGAAATAAATGATTTAAGCATTTCAAATATTTCATTTTTATAATTATTATTTTTAATTAAAATAAAATTCATGTTCCACCTTTAAAATACTTTATATTCGTCATCTGAATCACTAGATTCATCATTATCATAATTATTATTGTTGTAATTATCGTTATTGTTATTATTATTGTTGTAATCATCGTTAATGTTATTATTATTGCTATTTACATTTGAATAATCATTATTTTCTTCTTTAATCTCTTCTACCTTGGCATCAATAATATTATCATCTTCTAATTTAAAATCATCATCAACAAACATTGTTTTAGTCATTTTATCAATTAAGCTTCTTCCTGAAACTGCACAAACTATTAATGATATAAATATTAATAAAAAGCCTAAGAATACATATGATAAGAAATAAAATAGGAATGTTGCTATTAATTCTCTTTTAATAAGCTTAGAATTTTTTATATCTTCGCCATTCATATTAATAATTTTTAATTTAGTAATTAATCTTCCTAATGTTTTTTGCTTACAAAAAACAGGAATAATTACTAAATATATCGAAGATATTAAGAAGAATGTAATTATTTTAGCTAAAGAATCAACTAAGAAATATCTAAAATACATCTCAATATCATAATTAAGTAATTCACGAGATATTTCTTCATTTTGCAATATTCTATTTAAATCATCTAATATATTATTCTTTACAATTGTATAATTATCTTCACTAAAGCCAAGCATTGGCTTAACTGCAAACCTAACTAATATTAATGAAATTGTAAATATTATCGCAATATCAATAATAAAACAAAGAATTCTTCTACCCTTTGGATATGGTCTAGTTTCCATGTCTTTCTTTCTCTCTTTCAGCTAGAGCTTCTGATACATCAAATCCATATGATGCTAAATCAATTTCATCATCTACATCAATAATGATTTTATTTTCATTTTCACAAGCTCTATCTATCATAGTCTCATAATCAAATCTTTTTTCATATGATAAGCATCTATCAATTCTAGGCTGTGTTGTAGGATTTTTAGGTACATATACTGTACAACAATCCTCAAAAGGCTTAATAGATATATCATATGTACCAATCTTCTTAGAAATATCAATTGTATCTCTTTTATCTTGTGTACATAAAGGTCTTAAAATAGGATATGATGTAACATTATTAATTGTATTCATACTTTGAAGTGTTTGTGAAGCTACCTGTCCTGCACTTTCACCATTTACAATACATAAGCAATTTGACTTTTTCGCAATTTTTTCTGCAATACGATACATCATTCTTCTCATAATAGTAATATTATAAGATTCATCTACATTATCAAGTAAAGCCATATGTATTTCTTTAAATGGAATAAAATGAACACATATTTTATTATTAGGTGCCCATTTAGCCATTATCTTAGCTAAATCAATTACCTTTTGAGCAGATTCAATTGATGTTAAAGGTGTAGATTCAAAATGAATACATTCAATTTCAATACCCTGTCTCATTGCTTCAAATCCGGCAACAGGTGAATCAATACCACCTGATAACATTAATAATCCTTTACCAAGTGTACCTACAGGGAAGCCACCAAGGCCACGCTCCTGTGAAATAAATAAATATGCACCATGCTGTCTAATTTCAATTTTTAAATCAATTTCAGGATCATGAACATCTACCTTTAAATTTTTCATATTAGATAATACATAAGCTGATACAGCTTTTGTAGTTTCTAAGGAACGAAGTGGGAATGTTTTATCAGCTCTTTTAGTTTCTACTTTAAATCTAACATTTGTTTTACAAGTATCTTTAATTAAAGCTAAAGCATTTTCTTTAATTTCTTCTATTTCTTTTTCACATCTTTTAACTAAAGAATATGAAGAAATACCAGAAACATATTTTAATCTTTCAATTACTTCTTTATAATCTGTATCTTTAAGATGAATATATATTCTATCAAATCTTGTTTCAATATATACATCTAAACCATTCATTTTTAATTTAACTAATCTAAATAATGCAGTTAGAAAGACTTTTTGATTTCTTCCTTTTAAGGTTAAATCTCCAAATCTAACTAATATTTGATCGTATACCATAGATCCTCCAAAATAACAAACTTATTATATCAAAAATAGTTTGACATTGAAATATCATTTTGTTATAATAACACGCGTGAGTAAGCAGCGACTTATCTTATGAACAAATATCTTGAAGCACATATAGTTTAAATAGTAGCCTACTGCTTAAGGTGAACATTTAATTCAAGATATCCTTATAAGTAATAGTCTTTACTCCGAAATAAATATAGGAGGACAAAATAATGTCAAGATTTACAGGATCAGGATGGAAGGTTTCACGCCGTCTAAATTATTCAATCAGTGAAACAGGAAAAGAATTAAAGAAAAGAGCTTATGCTCCAGGCCAACATGGTCAAAACCAAGCTAAATTAAAAGAATATGGTGAACAGCTTCGTGAAAAGCAAAGAGTAAGATTCACATATGGTGTATCTGAAAAGCAATTCGCTAAAACTTTTGATAGAGCTTCAAAAATGAGCGGTATGACTGGTGTTAACTTCCTTCAATTATTAGAAAGAAGATTAGACAACTTAGTATTCCGTTTAGGATTCGCTTCAACTCGTCCACAAGCTAGACAATTAGTTAACCATGGTCATATCACAGTTAACGGAAAGAAATTAGATATCCCTTCTTATGAAGTTAAGATTGGTGATGTTATTTCTTTAAAGGATAGCTCAAAGAACTTAAAGGTTGTTAAAGAAGCTTTAGAAAAATCTTTAAGAAGAAAAGATTATGTTGAATTCGATGAAAAAGAATTAAAAGGTAAATTAACAAGAATCCCTGATAGATCAGAATTCTTAGAAGGCATTGACGAATTAAAGATCGTTGAATACTATAACAGAGCCTAGTTATAAAAATATTAATTATAAGCAGAAAAAATGGACCAACACTGTTGGTCCTTATTTTTTACTTCTTCTTTTAAATAATATTATAACTAAATTGTATTTTTAAAATAATTAAACTATAATTTTATATAGGTGATAGTATGATTGATAGATATAAATTATATCTTCCAAAATCTAAAAGAGAGGTCACTATTGAAGTCTCAGGCCCAAGAAATAAAAAAAATATATTATTTGATACATTTTATTTATTAGATGGTCAAAACGCATTTAGAGATTCTGAAGCAGCATTTGGAAGAAGCTTAAGAGCAACTAAATATTTAAATTATATTGCAAGAGAATGTAAGCATAGAATATTAGGTGTTGCAGTATATAATTCAGGTTCTGATTTAGGTAGAGTAAATGAATATTCTCCATTTAAAATAGATAATGTAATGATTGATTCATGGAAGAAAAATAATCCTAAAATATGTGAAAGATATTGTGATGATTTTATCAACACAATAATTCCATTTATTGAAGGAAAATATAATGTAGTTAAAGATTCATCACATCGTTTTATATATGGTTCTTCTTTAGCTGCAACAACTATCCTTTATATGGGATTTAAATATGAAGAAGCATTTGGATATTTAGGAGCATTTTCTACCGCAACATTTTTATTCCATAAAGAATTTATGAAATTCTTAAAGGAATATAATGATCCTAAAAAGAATGTATTTTTATATTATGGTAAAAAAGAAATATCAGATTCAGAAAAATCTAAAGGATTATATGCTAAAGAAGCTAAAGAATTATATAATTTCTTTAAAAAGCAAGGAAATAATATAAGAGTTGTAGTATCTGCATCTTCTATACATAATGAAGAATGCTGGGAAAATGCATTATTAGATTTCTTATCATTTTGTTATAGTAATGATATTATTTATAGATTATAGAAAAAGTGTTAATGACAATAAAATCATTAACACTTTTTATTAATTAGCTTAATAAGAAATATATAAATTATTAAATTCTAAAAGACCCTCATTGATTTGGATATATACTGTTCCAGCATTTAAGTATCCAGTGGTTTCTCTACCTCCCGAATCTTGTGTACTTACTTTTCTATAATATTGATCAGCATATTCATATCTATCAAGCTTTACAAAATTACCATTTTTTAATACATAAATTTTTCCCGCTTCAAAATCTTGGTATGGAATATTTTCTTCAGTTGTAATTTGAAAAATTTCAACAGGATTTGTTGAATTAACATGATTATTATTGTAAATAAAATCTACCTCTGCATTTTTAAGTACATCAAATTGAATTATTGTTTCTTTATACATCAAAGTATATTTAGAACTGCCACTTGTTTCTACTTCAATTTCACCTTTTACATAAATACATCCCAAATTAGTAGGTTTTAAATCGGTTGTTTCAATCGAATCAAATGAATCATAATCTGTTGATGCATTACCAGTTATACTATAATTTGCATATGTTAAAGGATTATATTTAAAATAAATATTTACATTAGATGTATATACTGCATCTTTATTTAATTCAATTGTACATTCTTTATTTGAATAATATCCTGCAAATGTATAACCTGTAATATTATCAGGAGTTTTAAATAATGGATCACCATTATCTTTAAATATTTTTTCACCTGATTTAAAAATAGCATCTCCTTGTTTATTTTCAGTATCTAAATTTGAATATATATTTAAAACAAATGCATCCTCTTCCTTATATGCTACTTTATATGTATTAACACCAGGTCGTACAATAATATATTCTTGTAGATCCTCATCAGGATTATAAACACCTATAGATGTATACCATTTTGCATCACCATTATCATCAATCTTTCCCTTTGAATTTGATATTGGTTTTATCTTTGCTAAAACAGGGGCATAATAATGTTGGTTACCACCAAATACTTCATCTACAAGTTCTACCTTACCATATTCTTCATTTGTAGCTAAAACCTTAAAATCATAAGTGAAGTTTGATTCCTTTGTTGTTCTTGCAATATTAATTAAATAACCAAGCTTATTAAATACCATATCATAATGATAATTATCATCATCAAAATGAGCATGATATCCTTCTAAGTCTTTTGTAAATCTAACATCCTCAAGCTTAGAAATATTAGTAATATAATTTAAAATTCCATATCCACCTTTTATGATGGCTTCAAATTCAGGCATTGTATTAATATCTTCTTCACCATCATATACGACATATTCATCTATACCTTTAATTTTACAAAATGTTCCATTAAAAAGCATAGATGGATTTCTTCCATCAATTTCTATATATGTTGGTTCATTATCAGAAATAACATATGATAAGAATTCTTCAAATGAAATATCTTTTTCTAATAAACCTTCACCAATTTCATATTTATATTCAAATAAATATCCTCCAGATTCAAGTCTTCTTATATAACCATCACGATTAAATGTTGCAAGACTAGGTTCACCATAATTAAAAGAAGATGTAGAAAAAGAATATGCACAAGAATCATTGCTTATATAATATTTTTCTATATCAGAAGCAGGAGTTAGGTTATATGCAGTAGTATTTGCAAAATCAATTAACAAGTCGTCATCAGCTGGAATTTCATCCATATTATATTTGTCTTTAATTAAAAATTTTTGAGCTGAATTATTATAATCAAATGTTGCATACCCATACATTTTTATATCATCTTCAACTGGGGTATAACAATCCATTTGTAAACTTACAGGTATTACTGGTGATGATTTAGATAAATATTGTAAAAATTCTTCTCTAGTTACTTCTTTAAAATTGTCATTACTATTATAAAATTTTAAATCTAAGGTTGTAAAACCTGAAAATATATTTGCAGATGTAACATTTAAATTTGTATCAAATTCATATTTTGTTTTACTATTAGTACCTGTTTCAAGATAAAATCCATTTTTATCATATTCAAGAACTGTATTATCATCAGATATATTTTTTAACATATCTAATGAATTACTAAAAGTTTTTACAAATTGATTATATTTAGAAGCTCTATATGTTCCATCCGCGTTTGCATATAAAACATCTTTTAAAACACCAGTTTCATTTGTTGCATAAACAACCTTTGAAGGAATATATTCATCTTCAAAATAATCAATTATTTCATCTATTCTAGATGTAACATCTTCTTTTTCTATTGTTTTATCATTTAAATCACGTGCTAAAATTTCTTGATGTGGATAAAGTGTAATATCAGAATCAATTACATCACCGTTTTCTACCTTACCATCAATACTATAAAAGCCAGTAAATTCATATTTTGTTACAAATAAATTATCTTCTAATGTAAATGAATCAGTATATGTAGGTAATCCTGATACAACTCCACCTATTGCAGTAAGCTCCTTATTTTCACCTGTCTGTGGATCAATATAAGTAACTTTATAATTATCTTTTACACCTTCAGTATTTGATGATGTATTAGATTTACCTGATGTATTAGATATTTCACTTGTTGTAGTTTTATCATCATTTTGATTTTTATTTTTCTTACCACATCCTGTAAGTAATGCGAAAGATAATGTTAAAGCTAAAGCCCCTATAAATAAATTCTTCTTTTTCATAGCTCTCTCTCCTTTTTATAATTCAAAAGAATTATAACATATAATAATTATAATTCCATAATTCATTTGGTGAATTTAATAATAAAGAGTCGGTCAAACCGACTCTAATAATAAATTATTTTTTATAAGATTCATAAACTAAATAAGAATCTGCAAGTGCAACTGCACAAGCATTTTCTAAGCATACCATGGCACGTAATATAATTGCGGCATCATGTCTACCTTTGATATTTAATGTGTCAACCTTACCTGTTTTAAAATTATATGTTTCTTCATCAATTCCAATAGATGGAGTTGGCTTAACAAATACTCTAATAATGATTGGATTTCCATTAGAAATACCACCATTAATACCACCATTGTTATTAGTTTTTGTAGTTCCTTTTTCATCAATGATTAAATCATTAAATTGGCTTCCTTTAAGCTTTGCACCATCAAAGCCTACACCAAATTCAACGCCTTTTACACCACCGATTGAAAATAACATATGTGAAATAGTAGATTCTAAAGAATCAAAATAAGGCTCACCAAGTCCTACAGGTACACCTGTTATTTTAATTTCTACTACGCCCCCAATTGAATCTTTATTTTCAACTGCATCTTTTATAATTGATTGGAATTTATTTTTATCACTTTCACCATTTAAATTAACAATTTTAGTATCAAAAGAAACACCTTCAAGCATCTTTTTTGCAACAACACCTGCAGATACAATCCCAAGTGTTAGTCTACCTGAAAAATGTCCTCCGCCACGATAATCATTAAAGCCATTATATTTTTCTTTTGCAACAAAATCTGCATGGCTTGGTCTTGGATGATATAATAATTCACTATAATCTTTACTAATAGTATTGTTATTATTAAATGATAATAAAATAGGAGCCCCAGTAGTGTAACCATTAAATAGGCCACTTTTAATCATTATTTCATCACTTTCAATTCTTGGAGTAGTTCCAAGACCACCAGATTTTCTTCTTGCAAGATCAGGAACAAAATCTTCTTTTGAAAGCTTTATACCAGGCTTAACTCCATCAAGTAGAATACCTACTTCATCCCCATGGCTTTCACCAAAAATATTAATTTGAAAGAGACGTCCAAAATGATTCATAATTATACTCCTTTCTTTTTATAAAAATAAATCTATTTATTATTAATACATAATTCAACACGCTTTAATAAATCTAATATATCATTATTATATTTTTTATCATTCCAAATTTCTTC
>JAILPD010000007.1 GCA_024690445.1 Acholeplasmatales bacterium | reverse complement strand
TAAATGTTATTTAACTAATAGTCTAATATGTTAGGTAGATATAATGTGTCTTCTAGACAGGATTTAGGCAACTTTATCAGCATTATATCTATGCCGTTATAGTCTCTATAACGATATTAGAAGTTAGAATCTTATGATTTTATTCATGAGAGGTTCAAGAAAAACGAGATAATGATTAATTGAAATTTTTATAATATTACAATATAATTATATTAATGTTGAAATTGGATACGAAAGAGGTAGATAATTATGTTTTTACTAGCATTTTCAGATTTAATCAATAAAATAAGTGAGCAAACAGGAATTAATTCTAAGGATTTAATTTTCTTTGCTGCTATAGCATTTGTTGTAATAGTTATAGCTATTTGGGTAATAATTAGTGCTATTGTAGGAAAGAAAAAATCAAAGAAGAGAATTGAAGCTATTTCTAATAATAAAGCTAACGAAAGTGTTGTTGATAATAAAGTTACTGAAGAACCTAAGGAAGCTTCAAGTAATGTAGTAGCCCCTGTAGAAGAGGAAACTCTAGTTCAAGAAGAGCCTACAAAAGAAGAAGAGCCAGTACAAGAGGAAGAAAAAGTAGAGGAAGAAGCAGCTGAACCTGAAGAAGAAACAGAGGAAGTTGCTGAACCAGTTGAAGAAGTAAGTGAAGAACCTCAAGAAGATGAAACTCAAGAAGAAGTAATAGAAGAACCAGAAACTGAAGAAGCTGTTCTTACTCCTGTAGAAAATGAAGAAACTGAAAATAATGAAGAAGAAAATGAAGTAGAAACAAAAGAGACTCAAGAAGAGGAATCTACTGAACCTGAAATAGAAGAGCAAGTTGAAGATGAGGCTCAAGAAGAAGTATCAGAAGAATCTAACGATGAAGAAGCTGATGTTGAGGATGCTGCTCAAGAAGAAGTATCAGAAGAAGTTGTAGAGCCTGCTCAAGAAGAAGTTACTGAACCTGAAATAGAAGAACCTATTGAAGAGGAAGTTCAGGAAGAGGAAGCTCAAGAAGAATCAGAGGAAGTTGTTGAGGCAACTGATGAAGTAACTGAAGAAACAACTGAAGATGCAATTGAAGAAAATAATGATGAATCTGAAGAAGATACAGAAAAAGAAGATGATTCAGAAGTTTTAGTTGAACCAATTGTATTTGCAGATGAAGAGGAAGAAAAAGTAGAGAAAGAAACTTCTGAACCTGTTCAGGAAGAAGTTAGTGAATCTGAAGAAGAAATTGAAGAGCCTCAAGAGGAAGTTAGTGAGTCTGAAGAAAAGGCAAATGATGCTGATATAGACGATATTGATATTTCATTAGATGACATAACTGCAGATTTAAATGAAGCAGAATTTGATACAAAGAAAAATGAATCTATTGATAAATTACAAGAACTATTAGAGTTCCTTAGCAAGTAATTGAGGGAGGTTTAGTATGGCAAAGTCAAATTCAAATGTTAATGTTGATGAATTAAATAAGGATATTGAAGCATTAAAAAATGCTAAAACTGAGGCTGAAGTAGATGCTATTATGGCAAAATATAAGGATGCTATTGCTGAAATGGAAACTGAAAAAGCAAAAGCACCTGCAAAGAAGACTGCTTCTAAATCTACTAAGAAAGCAGCACCTAAGGCTGAGGCTAAACCAAAGGCAGCAGCTAAGACAACTACTAAGAAAGCAGCGCCTAAGGCTGAAGAATCTAAAGGTAGATCTTATAATGGTAAATATGAAGTATATGAAATTGGTGATGGATATCAATATCATTTAAAAGCTTCAAATGGTGAAATATTATTTGTATCTGAGGTATATACTACACGTGAAGGTGTAAGTAAGGCAATTGATGCTTTAAAGAAGAATATTGAAACTGGTGAATTAAGAATTTCTAAGGATAAGAAGGGCTTATTTAAGTTTAAGCTAGTTGCTAAGAATCATAGAGTTTTAGCTATTAGTTCAACTTATCCTCAAGAAAAGGGTGCACAAAGAGCATCTGAGTCATTTAAGAAATTTGCTGTTAAGGCAGATATTGTTGATATTGAATTTGAGGATTCAGATGTTAAGACAGCAACTCTAATTGATATTACTACTAAGGAAAGTAAGAATGGTGGTAAGTTCGAGATTGAAAAATTTGATGGTGAGTATAGCTGGGATTTAAAAGCATCAAATGGCCAAATTTTATGCCAAGCTGATGGCTATACATCTAAATCTGGTGTAATGAATTCAATTGAATCATTTAAAAAGAATATTAAAGAAGGCACATTTAAGTGTGTAAAGGATAAGAATAACAATTATTGCTATAAGTTATATACTGCATCTGGCCGTGTATGTGCTGTAGGTGAATCATACACTACAAAGACATCTGCTGAATCAGCAGCTAATTCTGTAGTAGCATTCTATAAGGATGCTGAAATTGTAGAAATTCAATAATTAGGTATGGGGTATTTTATGAATACCCCTCTTATTATATTAAGGAGTACTTATGGAAAATATAATAATTCCAGATGGAATAATAAAAGGTATTATTTCAGGTAAAAAGAAAAAAGATAATAAATATGAAAAGTGTAAGATTCAAAGAATTAAAATCAATGATAATGATGTAATTCAATTATCATTATTTACTGATAAACAGGTATTTCATACAAATTATAATGATTCTGATATTAGTAATGCTTTAATTACACTATTAGAAAATGATTTTAATAATTTAGAATTAGTTACAGATGAATTCACTTACAGCTATAGAATTACATCTAAAGGGAAAGTATTATCTAATAAGCGCAAGAATAAGGAAACTGTATTTGTTGAAACTAGCTTCAATAGAAAAAAGAAATATATTCTTGAAGAAGGGACTGTCGTACCCGCATTAGTTGATTTAGGTATTATGATGCCTGATGGAAGAGTAGTAAAGGCTGGTTATGATAAATTTAGGCAAATTAATAGATTCTTAGAAATTATTGATGATTCAATAGGTAATGAAAAATACTTAAAGATAATTGATTTTGGTTGTGGTAAAAGTTATTTAACATTCATTCTTTATTACTATTTAGTACATATCAAAAATATGGAATGTGAAATAATAGGATTAGACTTAAAAGAGGATGTCATTGATAAATGTAATGATATTGCTAAAAAATATAATTATGATCATTTAAAATTTTACAAAGGTGATATTGCTCAATATAAAGATAGTAAAGTAGATATGATAGTTACTTTACATGCTTGTGATACAGCAACTGATTACGCTTTATATCATGCTATTAATATGAATTGTAAATATATTTTCTCTGTTCCTTGTTGTCAACACGAAATAAATAACGAATTATCAAGTGATAAACTACATATTGTTAATAAGTTTGGCATTTTAAAAGAAAGATTTTCTGCTATATTAACAGATTCCATTAGAGCTAATATATTGCAATATTTTGGCTATAAAACAAATGTAATGGAATTTGTTGATTTTGAGAATTCTCCTAAGAACTTATTAATTAGAGCTGAATTAAAATCAAAATCAGGTAATGAAAAAATAAAAGAAGAACTTGATAATACAATTAAGGAATTCAATATTAAGCAAACTTTGTATGAATTAGTTTTTAATGATAACTAATATATTCATTTGGTATTTATTTTGAAAGGGATTTAATTCCCTTTTTATTTTTTTCAAACAACTGTTCAATTTTTCTTATGCAAACGCTTTACATGATTTAAAAATAATGTTATAATTTTGTTAACTTTGTTGTTGGAAACGTTTTCGACAACGATGAATATTTTTAAGGAGATTTACAAATGAAAAAGAGAAAAATTTTATTAGGGTTAGCATTAGCCGCAGCTGCAGTTTTTAGTTTATCTGCTTGTGGAGAAGAAAATACACCTACTGATTCTACACCTGCAGTAACACCTGACGAAGGTGGAAGTGGAGATAATGTTACAGAAAAATTTGATGTTAAATTTATGAATGGAGCAACAGAATTAACAGCTTTAAAGCAAACTGTTGATAAAGATCAAAAGGCAACTAAGCCAGCAAAGGCAAATTTACCTACTCAAGATGGAAAGAGATTTGACTATTGGTCTGCAGACGGTGGCGTTACTGCATACAATTTTGATGAGCCAGTTACTGATGCAGTTACTTTAACAGCTGTATTTGCTGATAAGGATGACTATGATACATTAGCTGAATCTGATAAGAAGATTTTTGCTACAGATTTCTATGAAGAAACTATTAATACAATTGATGCATCTGAGGCATTTAAGAAAACATCTTTATCATACGATAAGTCAGGAGATGGCGTTGTTGCTATTTCTAATGATTGTAGACTACAATTTAAGGAAGCTGGAAGTTTCTTTGTTGACTTTGGTAGAAAAATCACTGATACAGGTGTGTTCAAGATTCGTTTCGATATTACTTTTGATGCATTAAAGGGTGAATCATTCTTCCAAGTTAATGGTTCTAATGATGGTTCTACATATTCAAGAGTATTTGAGTTAAGAACAGATAGTAGTAAGTTTGGTTACTCATTTGATGGTTCTAACAAGGTTGCATCAACTCTTGCCGTTGCAACAGTAACTAATTATAAGTGTGAAATTATTGTAAATACTTCTACAGGTAAGGTTTCTGCTTCTATTAATGGCACAAAGATTGCTGATAATGTTACATCAAATATTAAGGCTGTTAACGGTTTAAAGATTCAAGCCGCTGCTACATCATTAAAATCAATTGATAATTTAGTAACTACATTCGAGGCAATGGCTGCTGATCCTGTAGTAACTGCTAAGGCTGCTGCTACTAAGACAATTGATGATTATCTTGCAAGTGCAGCTTATACTGATTTAGCTGCAACAACTGCAACTGCTGATCAAAAGGCTATAAAGGCTTTAATTGATAAGCAAGTAACAGTTTCTAAGAAAGCAATTAATGATGCTGCTGATACAACTGCTGTATCTGCTGCTTCAGCAACTTGGACAACTTTCCAAAATGCGGATAAGTTTGTTGTAACAGTTGATGCATATAGTGCTGCTAACACAAAGGTTGATTCAGTTGATTCTTATAAGATTGCAGTAGTAGCTAATGATAAAATAAATACAACTAACGTAAGTTTCGATGGATATGCAGTTAAGGGTATTTATACAAATGCTGCATTAGATGCTTCATTCGATGCTAATACAGCAATTACTTCTGATACTCAATTATACGCTCATGTCGCAGTTGCTACTTCAACAGAATTAAAGTTCTCTGCAGCTACAGATAGTGCTATTTCAGCTGGTAATAAGATTGTTGGTGACTCAGTAGTTGAATTAAAGGGTGTTGGTAATAGTGCAAGCGTAATTAAGGGTAAGACTGCTGCAGCAGCACAGGATGATTCTGGTAAGTCATTTGAGTACGCAGCTATTCTTACTAAGACAAATTCTGATACTATTTACTTCACATTAACAGCACAAGAGGCTGTTAAAGCCACAGTTTATTTTACTATCGTTGACTCTTCATTTGGAGCTGATAATCAGTCAGCAAGCAAATCAGGAGATATTATGACTAAGAGAGCAACTGATGCGGCATTTGCAACTGTTACTACAGTTTCAGGCAATAAGGCTGGCGATAAGGCTTATAGTATTTCCTTTAATTTAGCTGCTAATGAAACAATTAGTTTAAGAAGTTCAGGTAATAGATTAGCTATATTTGCTATCGTTTATGAAAAGTAAAAATAAACAATTAGTTTAATAATTATAATGAATAAGAATGGGCTTATTAATTCCTGTATTATATAGGAAATTATATAAGCCTTTTTTTATTTTTTGTTTCGGCACAATATATTAAATTAAGTCCCTCAAATTAGTTAGTAATAAATTGACATGAAAACGCTTAAATGATAAAATAAGTTGTAATTGGAAGTGTCCGAAAAGGAGGATTAAAATATGAAAGGAAAAAAACGAATTGGTATTCTAGCTTTGTCCTTAGCATTTATTGGTGTTGCTAGTAGTTGTGGTGAATATAAAGTAGTTAGAAATACAACACCTGAGGAAGAGAAGAGTGCCGTTGTTGTTGAAGATACTGATAGAACTGAATTAAAGTCAATTGTTCTAGATACTTCAAAGACT
Organism: Acholeplasmatales bacterium; assembly: GCA_024690445.1. The sequence goes on along the minus strand of JAILPD010000007.1, from coordinate 24,919 downwards.
AGAAAGGTTTTTTATGTTGGTGAAGAGTTTAATTCAGATGGATTAATAGTTAATCGTAGTTTGGCTGTATATAGTGATAGAAATGTCAACAAGGGTATTGTATATATGCCTACAAAAGATTTCACTGTGGATTCTTCTGAGGTTGATACAAGTAAAGTTGGTACTTATAAGGTTACAGTTACCCATAGATTAGGTAATAGAATTCTTACTCAAACTTATAATGTTTCAGTTAAGCCTTCAGTTTTTGAGTCTACGGCTGGATTAACATATAATGCTGGTCTTGAGGTTAATTTTTCTGATGGTAAAAAAATAAAAGAATATTTATTACATGATAAGTATGTTGAAAAATATGCCGATGATTACGATCATAACTTTAACTTATATAATTTATTAAATGGCTTATCTATTAAGTTACATAAGTGGACATCAGATGGTAATGAAGCGAAGGAAACTAGAGTTATGTCACTTACACCTGATCAAGTTTCAATTGATACTGGTGGTGTTGATATCGATAAAGTTGGTACATATGTTGTAAAGGTCACATATGAAACTGAAGATATCGTTATTGATGGTGTTTCATACAGCAATAACGCAGATGCTTTCTTAGTTATTGATGTTGTTGATCCTATTGAGTCAATTAAGATTAATTCTGGTAGTGCTATTTTCACTCAATCAATTGATGGTATTGATGTTGAGGCTGCTGGTTGGACAGTATACGTTAAACCTGTTGTTTCTGATTCATATGTTGAACCATTTACATATGATAAATATCAAATCGATGGTGTAGATATTTTCAAAGTTGATACATCTCAGGATGTTACTGTTTCATTAATTGAAGATTCAACAGTTAAATGCACAAAGGGAATCAAGATAACTAAATCAACTACTCAAGATATTGTTAACTACACTAATTTAACTCCTGATGTTAAGGTAACAAAACAAGGCGAAACACTTGTTTCTGTTGATGATGTTTTATTAGCAGGTACAACATTCATCCATGGTCCGTTACCTCAAAAAGTTGATAATGATATTTATCTTACTACTGGTGCTACATACGCAACTGGTAGATCTACAAATGATGGTTATGGTAGTATTTCATTCGATGTAAGAATTACAATGAAGGGTACTTCACAAGCCGTAATGTTAGAATTAAGTAAGCCAGGAAAGTTAGTAGTATTCTGTAATACAACATCCGAAGGTGATGAAAGAGATATCGCATTATATGGTCATGGTTCTGAAACAAATAAGATGAATGACGAAGCTTTACAATTGTTCACTTTAGATAGTGTTAGAGATATTCCAGGCACAAAGAAAGCTTCAATTGATAGAGTTGTATTTGATATTCCAAGTGCTGGTAAATACTATATTGCCAACCCTAGTAGTGGTATTTGGTTATATGGTTTCATTTTAGCAACTGATAAGTAGAAGGGGGACGATTAATATGAAAAAGAAAATTGCAATTATATCATCAATAGTCCTATCTGCTTTAACAGTTGGTACATTGACTCCATTAGTTTTTTCACAGACTAACTCAACAAGTGAAAGTGTTAAATTAACTAATGGTAAATCTCAAGGTAGAACAATTTATGTAGATGCTGCTGGTTCATCTGAGGTTGATGGAACTAATGCAAGTGCTCCAACAACATTTGCACATGCTCATCAAAATGCTTTACCAGGTGATACAATTTTATTAAATTCTGGTATTTATAAATATAAAGATAGTGATAGACAACAATTAGGTGTAAGACCTGTAGGAGCTACTAGCTCAACTCCTGTTGTTACAGGTACATATGATAACTATATTACAATTATGCCTAACCCACAAACTAGTGGAAGAGTTGTATTCGATTTCTCTGGTATGGTTACTGCAGATGCAAACAGAGGTATTCAAATATATTCTGATTATTGGTATATAAAAGATATCGAAGTTTATGGTGCAGGTGATAATGGTATTTATATCGCTGGTAGCCATAACATTGTTGAGAATTGCTTACTTTATGGAAATAGAGATACAGGTTTACAAATTGGACGTGCTTATAGCGACGATAGTACAGTTGATAGCTGGCCAACTTGTAATTTAGTAAAGAACTGTACATCATTTGCAAATTACGACTATACTACATTTGGTGAAAATGCCGATGGTTTCGCTGCTAAATTAACAGTAGGCTATGGTAACATTTTCGATGGATGTATCGCTTTTAGAAATTCAGATGATGGTTGGGATTTATTTGCTAAGGTAGATTCAGGTGACATTGGTACAATAATTATTTATAATTCAGTATCATTTGAAAATGGATTCTTACCATTTAAGCATTTTAAGGAAGGTCAGGATATGACTAAGCCTGCAGACCAGCTTGAACAAACATATGACACATTAAATGGTGATGGTATCGGATTTAAGCTTGGTGGTTCAACAATGAAGGGTAATGTTATTGTTGAAAACTCAATGGCATTTGATAATAAATTACATGGAGTTGGTGATAACTCAAATCCAGGTGTTCTTCAAGTTTCTAATTTCACAGCATTTAATAATTGTGCTGGTATAAATACAGATGGTACTATTTCATCAATTAGAGGTTTAGAAGGTATCCAAAATAAGAGTAATAATATTGACTTAGCACGTTCTGTAGCTAGTTACAATAGTTATTATGGTATTTTATCTTATGTAAATAATCAGCCATTTGGAAAAACAGATCCAAAAGAAAATTATTCTACAGCTAATGATTCTAGTTATAATAAGGATGCTTTCCGCGGTAGTACAGCATATTCTATCTTCAATACAGAATTCAACGAAGGTGAAAAGTATGTTGCATTTACCGGTTGGGAAGATGCATCTTCATATAGAACAGCTACAGAAGATTTAGCATTCTCTGGTGGTGTTGATTTTACAAGAGGATTAAAAGATTCTGATTTTAAAGAACTTGCACCAATTAATACGAATATTAATATTAAACTAGATAATATCCAATATAGTTCTGATTATGAAGGACATATGGAAAATGGTGAATTTATTAAAGGTACTTTACAAAATGAATCATTTAGAGATGAATTATATAATACAATAAATTCAGTTCATGAAAATTATAGAAATACTGACCATTCAGTTAATATGCATGATCATTTAGCTTTATCTGATTCAGCATCTGATTTAAAAACATATGCTAATGGTAAGCCAGTTGGTAGTACATTAAATAAGTCATCATGGAATGATTATGATCATTATGATATGATTGATTTCTATAATGATGATTACGGAACTTTGTCTGAGGCTGAAATTGCTGTTAAATCTGCATTATCTATTTGTGAAGCTATAACTAGATACGATGCAACTTATCAAGATTTTAGACTTCCTAAGTTATTACATAATACAGATATTTCTTGGAAGAGTTCAAATACAGATGTAGTAAATATTGAGTATTCTGAAGAATATTCTGTTTCATGGTCTGCATTCTCTTGGGCAAGAATTAGTGTTCCTGATCAAGATACAGAAGTAACATTAACTGCAACTGCAACTTCTGGTAAAGTATCTGAATCTAAAGATATAAAGATTATAGTTAAGGGACGTAATCAAAAATTAGGTGAAATTATTTCAACTGGTGTTGATGCAATAAGAGTTAATATTTATGGTGCATTCGTTGCTCCTAGATTATATCCTACAGATAATTCATCTATTACTGTATCTGAATTACCTGCGTCTTTATATGATTTAAGATATACTGTTAAATATGCAAATGATGGTAAATCAAAATTCTATACAATTGCCAAAGATGTAGAAGATGTTGCATCTAATGTTTATACATCTGTTCCAGGTGTATATGAAATTACAGCTACTGCAACATTAAATTCAAATGGTGAATCACAAACATCATATACATATAGAGTTTATGTAGTTGATCCAGATTGTGATATCGACTTTGTTGAGGATGCATCAGTTACATTAAGTCAAGACGGATTCGTTGTTAGTGGAAACTTATCTAATATTGAGGGTGATGTAGTTGCTACTTGGTCAACAACTCCACTTACTCTAAATAGTGCAGCTGATATTATTGCTAGAGATGATGCACAATATTGCAAGATTTCTACTGATTCAATTGTTGCACAATTTAATGCTGATAATAGAACAGTTACAAGTGGTGATACACAATACTATCTATATTATGCAGTTGTAAATGCTAATAGATCTAATGCTAGCAAGAATCCAGTATACTCATCAAAAGTTGATGTTGTAACTATTGATTCTGAGGAAGAGTTCTATAGTATGGCAAAGACTGGTAAGATTGATAGCAAGTCATTATCTGTAAGTACAATTTATAGTTTAACTAGAGATTTAGATTTCAAGAATAAAGAATATACAATCGGTGCTGATATTCAAACATTTACTGGTCTATTCCGTGGTAATAATCATACAATTAGTAATATAAGCATTGATGAAACAGATAATACATCTAAAGTTAAGAGTGTTAATATTATTTCTAAAGTATCTAATGGTACTATAATGGATGTTAAATTTGATAACATTAGTATTATCGGTGATTCAGCTACTGCTAAGCAAGTAGGTATTATTGGTGAATTACAAGGTGGTTATGTATATAATGTACATGGCACAAGAATTAATACATATGGTAAAGAAGCAATTGGTGGTATCATTGGTCAAGTAACTGGTGGTATTAACTATGTTGCTAATTGTTCATTAGTTAACCCATATGATGATTACTATGGATTAGTTGAAATCAATGATGATGGTGATGCATATTTTGCTAAACCTGCAACTGCAACACAGGCAGATGGTAGAGAATACTATAATTCAACACTTGATTATAAGATTCATGCTACTAACAAGTATGCTGGTGGTATCATTGGTAATGCTCAAATGAATAATGATCAAAGTGTATTTAAGTTATATGTACATGATTGTTATGTTAACGCTGTAATTGGTGATGGTAATGATGCTGGTGGAAATACTGGTTTATTAATTAGCCGTATCAAGAATGATAACGTAGTATATCATACTGAAGTTTACAATAACTTTGTAAAGGGCTTAGTAATTGCTAAGGGTCAATATAATGCTGGTATTATCGGTGACTTAGATAATGGTTCTGGTACAGTAGTAGTTAAGGGCAATATTTCAGAAGTAGACTTCTTATATAATGGTTTATTCTATAACGCATTAACTAATATGCCTAAGGGTATTAATTATGCTCATAAGAATTCTAACTCAATTATTGGTCGTCCAGTAACTAACCCACTTGGTTCATATGAAACTGGTTCAAATTATGGCTTATGGGGTGAATATTATCCTAAGATCGTAAATTCAGCTTCAATGATTTATGATTTATGGAATGATGAAGCTAATACACCATATACAATTAATGAGAACATTTGTTCAACTATTGGTTTCGATATGACTAATACTTGGAAGTTTGTTGATGGTATATATGATGCCGATACTAAGACTTGGACAGTTAGACCAAGCATAATATTAAAAGCTATATCAGAGTAGCAACAATAAAAGTGTCAGTTTTACTGGCACTTTTTTGGTTATATAAAGGTTTAAAAAAGCACTAGTTCATTATTAAAACTAGTGCTTTAAAATTATTTATAATTAACTAATTTGAAGAAGTTATCTACATATTCTTTAGCTTCAGTATTTGTTAATTGTTTTGCCCATGGAACTCTAGATGCTGTATCTATGTTTTTATTATATTCATAGAATCTAGCAGTTTTATCTCTATTCGTATTGTTCCATTTATTAAATCCGTCTTTAGAAATATGTTCTCCATATGTACAATCGATAAATGCTGCTGTTCCATAATCTCTCCAAGGTCGTGATAAGAATACTTCCTGATCCTTATATTCAGATATCATATTACATTTATAGAATAAATAACCATATTTACTATCTTTACTATGAGCAGGAGCACTTACATATCCCATTTTATATTTTCTTGTTTTATCTAATATTGAGATTATATCGCAATTTATGAATAAAGCTTGTGCGGTACCAAATATGAAATCGACATCGCCATATATTTGACAGTTTTCATATATTTGATGTGATTCATTACCTTGTAATTGATATTTAGGTAAGAAACCTTGATGTCTTTTAATCAAATCTTCAGGTAAAGGACCAGTGAATAATGTATCTTGGGCACTTTTTAAAATTACATCTGTTGCCTTAAAGTCGTTTCCTTCTACATATAGTGCTAGTGCTTGTCCATATTTAGAAGAAGGAGTAGAAGTGTTTTCTACTGTTAGATTTTTTAATGTTACATTGTTTCCGGCAATAAGCATTGTAGCTGTTCTAAATGTATTACACTCATTAAAATCAGGCATTATCTTTGTATACCAATCGTGATTTGATATTACTACCTCATCCATTGTTTCGCCTACTATATTTATATTATTAATAAGGATAGTGACTTTTTCTTTATATAGTCCATTTTTTAAGAAAAGTGTGTCTCCACTTTTCATTTTACGTAAAGTTTCATTTATAGAGTTGTTTGAATCTATTGTATATTGCATGTTTATCACCAATAAAAATTATAGCATATTTGTTGGATTTTTAGTTATCTTTTTGATACAATTTATTTGTGCAATTTGCACAAAAAACTTTATGTTTTATATTGACTATTATGTGAGATAATGTTAAAATTTATGTACAAGTTGTGAAAACGCTATAACTGCGTTTATTTTTAGTGAGTTCATAAAGTCATGAATTATGCGTGGTTGATTTCGAGGTAGGTAGTATGAAAAAAAGCGTTAAAGTTTATATGGTACAGGACTTAGTTCTGTTAACTGTATTAGGCGTATTGCTTGAAGGTATTACCGAAAGATTCGCATCAACAATTCTAAGTGGTGTGCCAACAATTGCGTTTGCGTTGTTTGCTGTTTTCGTGGCAGTAACAAGGTGGAATCTATGGGGTTTGTTAATCATACCGTTCTTAGCACTTTCAACATGGCTTGGTGGTTCATTAGGAGAATTAAAATATTTAGCTGACGCGTATGATTGGCGAGTGTTTGTCGCTGAAATATGTGGACTTGCTACTGTGGGAATCAATGTAGTGTTTTATAGAAAACATAAAACCAAAAACATTATCTCAACAACGTGGAAGCTAATATTGATTATACTCTTTGACTATGTTCTATATTGCACTGTACATTTTATAGTGTATAGACTACTATCATCTGGTTCATTACTGCATATGGGTGAGTTGGGTAATGTATATAGAGTTGCTCATAGTCATTATGAAGGTGACGAGATTGTAACAGTAATAAATGAAGAATTTGTTAATTATTGTTATTATATTGAACAAGGATTTATATACAACTTGTTTGGATTAGCCGTATGTTATGTCGGCACATTTATATTTAGATCACAAGGAATTATCAATAATGCTGTTGATAAACTCGTTGATGATAAAAAATTGGCTGATGCTGAAGCTGAATACTTGAGAAATTTGGGGAATGGAAAATCAGGTGTCGATTCGGTAAAAGCTGAAAACGATGATTCTAAAGCAGAAGAATTAGAAAATAAGGAAACTGCTGATGATTCAGAGAAAAATTAGTATTAAAGGATGGTGTATTTAATGCAAAAAACTGTCGAGACAAATCAAGACGTTGTTGACCTAGTCGAAAAGAACAAATGGAAAAGACTTGGTTTTACTCTTGCAAAGGACTGGAGATTGTATGTTTTATTAATACCAATGCTTGCATTCCTAATTTTGTTTAAGTATATCCCTGTTGCTGGTATTCTTACTGGTTTTAAGTGGGGCGAAGATGGTACTTCAACAAATTATTTATGGAACGGTTTCTATTGGTTTAATAGAATTTTCTTTGGAAGTGAATCTATTCTATTCTGGAAATCATTCAGAAATACATTTGTTAACAGTATGTATGGATTAATTGTTGGTTTCCCTATCCCTATTATCTTAGCTTTACTATTTAGTGAAATTAAGGTTTTATGGTATAGAAGTATCGTTCAAGTTTGTGCATATTTGCCACACTTCGTATCTGTAACAGTTGTTACTACAATCATCAAGTTATGGTGTGAAGGTGTCGAAGGTGGAGCCGCAGGTGGATGGTTATACCATATGGTTGAAGGCATGGGTATGTTGAATTATGGTGATGGTAATACATATGTAAATTCAGTTCTATTCCATGGTAAATTCTTCCGACCTATTTATCAGATTTCAGGTATATGGGAAGGTGCCGGTTATGGTTCTATCGTATACTTTGCTGCAATTCTTGCTATTTCACCTACAAGTTATGAGGCTGCAAGAATCGATGGTGCTACAAAGATGCAACAAATTCGTTATGTAACATTCCCTGGCATGGCCCCTACATTAACAATCATGTTAATCATGAGAATTGGTCATATTTTGAATATTGGTTATGAAAAGGTATTGCTATTAGTTGGTGAAAAGCAATCAGCATGGGAAACAGCCGATGTAGTTTCAACATTAGTTTATCGTATGTCTGGTAGAGCTGGTGATTATTATACAGGTTCTGTATATGCTCAAATTGGTATTGTTGCTGATTTATTCAACTCAATTATCGCTATGTTCCTAGTATTAGGTGCAAATGCAATTAGTAGACGTGTATCTTCTACATCATTATTCTAGGAGGTAACATATGAAAAGACTTGATAAAACAGAAATTACATTTAAAATTCTATCATATGTGCTATTAACAATATTTGCATTAGCTTGTTTATATCCATTTATATTCGTATTAATGAATTCTATTTCAGGAAGAGACTATGTTGACCAAGCTAAGGTTTCAGTAATTCCTATGGGATTCCAATTAGGTGCTTATAAAGAAGTATTTACAACAAAGGGATTCTGGTTATCTTATTGTAACGCATTCTTCATTACAATTTATGGTACTGCAGTATCAATGTTAGTTGGTATTACAGGTGCTTATGCATTATCAAAGAAGCGTTTACTATTTGGTCGTGGATTCAACTTCATGCTTACATTAACAATGTGGTTTAACGCAGGTATGATTCCTACATACCAAAACTTCTTAAGATTTGGTGTAACAAATAGATATATGTTCATCATTGCATTAGGTTTCAATGCATTCAATATTATCTTATTAAGAAACTACTTTAGTGGTGTTCCGACAGAAATAGAAGAAGCTGCAACTATCGATGGTGCAACAGAATTCCAAATCTTATTAAAAGTTTATGTTCCTATGTCAAAATCATCTATCATAACAGTTGCTATGTTCTATGCAGTTTCTAGATGGAATGGTTATATTTGGGGACAAATGCTATTAAAGCCAAGTGATCAGCCATTGACATGTTTCCTTAACTTATATATGGAAAATGCCATTAAGAACATGAGTGAAAGTGGTACAACATTACCATATTCATTATATTCACTTAGATATGCATTTATTGTGTGTTCAATAATTCCAGTTATCGTTGTATATCCTAAGCTACAAAAATACTTTGCAGCCGGTGTAAACGTTGGTGGAGTTAAGGAATAAAAAAACAAAAAAAGAAAAAGAAAAGGAAAAAGGAGAAAAAATGAAAAAGAAGTTTTTATTAACAGGTGCATCTGTTATTGCAGGTGCCGCAATTATTGGTCTTGCTAGCTGCTCTAGTGATTCAACTACTCCAGCTGCTAACAGAAGAAAACCAAATAATCTAGATGCTAGTCACCACTTTGTAGAAGCTCCAGAAGCTCCAACATATGATGAAAATGGTGGTAGAGTAGACATCATGCTTAACTATTCTGGTACATCAGGTGTTACTAGAAAGTCTAATATGGACGCAATTAACGATCCAATTACTGGCGAAACTATTTCAGGTGATACATTATTACCTACATGGAAGGCATTTGCTGAGTATACTCACACTACAATCAAGAATGCTACTGAATATTCAGCAACTAGTGATGATGCTCAATGGACTAAGGTAGCTACAGGTGGAACGATTATGTCTGAAACTGATAGTAGTCAAGATGTAGACTTAGTTTATAACAATAAGGGCGATAAGGGTTTTGCTAAGGATTATTCTTACATTACACCATTAGATCAATATATTAATATTGATAATCCTGAAGCATCAAAAATGCCATATTTCAGCCAATATTTAAAGGATAATCCAGCTATTAAGAAGACATTAACAATTAATAACCATATCTACTATACTCCATACTTTGATGGTGTAGATGATATCGAAAGAATGTTCATTATGGATACATCTATTACTAAGGCAGTATTAGATGCAACATCTGGTTGGGATACTTCAACTACAAATGGTGGTTCTGAACCATCTGCTAACGTTGTACAGGGTGGATTCTATCAACCATTTATGGATGATGAATACAACTATCCTGATGCTGAAACTACTGTTCCAGTATTATTCGGTGGCAACACTTATGATGTAAAGATTAAGCAAGTTACTAATATCATTAAGCAACAAAATGAATTATTAGCTAACGGTTGTACAGGTCAACAATTAGCAGAACAATTCATCGCTTATATTAAGGATGCATATGCTAATTTCTTCGATGCTTCAAAGAATGATGCAAATACAGTATTCTATGAAAATCCATCTGATTTATTCGCTTCTGACTCAGCTGCTTATAATGCTGATGAATTAATCGCATTAATGCGTGTTGTAAAGGCTAACCCAGGTTTAATTACTGGTACTCTTGGTGGCGAAGCTAAGAGAGATGACCAAGCTGAAATCAACGTATTCTTCCCAAGAGCATGTTCAGATAACCGTGTTGAAAACATTTATGACTTAGCTCAAATTTGGGGTATTCAAGGTATCGATGCTGAACGTGGTAACTACTATATCGGTGGTGATGGTAAGGTTCACGCTCTAGAAACTACTCAAGCTTCTTATGACGCATTACAATACTTATCAGAGATTTATGATGAAGGCTTAATCATGAAGGATTTCTATGCTCAAGGTAGTAGCACTGATAGAAAGACTGGTTGGTTAAATAAGTACTATAAGAAGATTACAGCTGATGCTGCTTATGGTTTCATGATGTATGACTATGCTGCTGCAAACGGTGCTGCTAACGATATCGTAAATGGTATTGGTACTAGACCTACTGACCGTGGAAATGGCTTCCAAGATGCAGTTGTAAATGAAAATGGTGAGGAAGAAGTAGCATTTAAGCAAACTGGTATTACTGCTGTTTTACCTCCATTAACTTATTGGGCTGATGGTCAAAAAGATGGCTGGTCAGTTGGTCAAGACATCGATGATAAGACTGGTAAGTCTTTATTAAGATATTATGAATCTAACCGTGCATTAAAGGATCAAACATGGGCAATTCCATCTAACTCTGATAATGTAGAAGGTGCATTAAGATTAATGGATATTATGTTCTCTCCACTAGGACAATTAGTAAATAACTATGGTCCTACTAAGTATTGGGCACAACCTAATACATCTAAGGGTGATACATTAGAAGGTGAATTTGACTCTAATAAGATTTATGTATCAGATGATATGTATGCTTCAGGAGAATTAAACCCAATCTTATCTGCTAAGGTAAAGGCTGCTTTAGTTGATTATGAGAAGGATTTCTGGACATATTCACGTGAATGCTTAGGTTCTACACATGGTGTTGGTAACATTCGTCCAATGGGTGTTAATGCACAAGCTACAAACGCTTATGCTCAATTCGGTGTAACTAACATTCAAAATGCATTTACAGTTGGTAACAACGGTGTTGTTGGTGATGGTAAGGTATTAAAGTTAGCTACTATTACTAAGAAGTTAACTGATGCTGGTGATACAAATTATGTATGGTCTACAAGTGTTCCTACAGGATTCACTATAGACCCATCTATCGATGCTTTAGGCGCAATCACAGGATTCTGGGCTGCTAAGAAGTCAACTAACAACGTTGGTTGGGCTGCTGCTGTAACTCGTGGACATGAAGCTGCCATGGATAATATCACAATTTATTCTGGTACTGGTAAATCTACAACAACTTGGTCTGAAGTAGTAAATCAAAGAGATGCATTCAATAAGCAAAAGTTATATGTATATGCTCATTCAATTACAAATGACGACACATATGTACCTGCTTATGCTAAGACTAGTGCATAATTAGAATTTAAAATTAAAAAAAGATTTAATAATTAAGTGGATATAATCTAGAGAGTTTAATCGCTCTCTAGATTGATTCACATAGAAATTGGAGGTTTTAAACCGTGAAAAAACTTATTTCAAAAATGAAGGTTTTTCATCTTATAATGTTGTGTATTGCTGGTGCAATAATAATTTCTGCACTTCCGTTTAAGACACAATATTCATACATTTATATTAATGTTACAACAACTCTAGATGAAGTTTCTGGTTCTGATAAGAATAGTGCCTTAGGTAACAACCAACAAAATTTATGGGATCTATTTGATCAGAATAAAGCAGAAGGCTTCGTTGATAACAATGGTGTTCCATTTAAAAATGATTTTGGCGCTAATTATATGAGACAAGTATATGATTTCCAAAATGAATTAAATGATTTAAATAATCTTATTTTATGGTATGGTATTTTATCATTAATTGGCGTAGCTTTCTTATATATTTTTGCAAATAATTCACGTAAAGTATATTATAAGAGTAATTTGATTGCTTCTTCGTTATTTACTTTATTTATGGTTGTTTTTGGTTTGGTTTGTTTAATTAAATCAATTTCTGTAATGGGTAATTTTGTTGCTAATAGTGAATTGTATAACATTGTTTCAGTTATGCAAAACCCTGATCATGGTTATATTGTTTACCAGTATGCTACTGGATCTAATCCATCATTAGATTATTTAAAGGAGCATTATAGCTGTGATGTATTCACATTTATACTTTATGACGTAATTTTTGTTGCAGTTATGGTATATTCATTATTCTTATTCATCCTTTCTGTAACAAAATTTAAGGCAACTACTGAAAGAAGAAAAGAACTTGAAAAGGTGGTGGCTGTAAATGATTAATGAAATGGAAAAAAACAAGACAATGAGTAAAATGTCAGATCTTGAATTTGACAAAAACTCTGTCGAGATGATGAGATATAGAGATAATAAATTAGCTTATAGTTTAGGTTTAGTTGCTTTAGCTTTAAGTGTTCTTGCATCTTTTATTATTTTAAATAGTATGGCTGCTGTTTCATTTCAAGTTATCTTATGTATCTTCTTGAACATATTTATCCTATTATCTGGATTCTTAGCATGCGAAAGAACAAAAACATATTCTAGAAATGCCTCAATTTTCTTGATGGGATTAGGAGCTGTTAATGTTCTACAAATTTTCTGGTTACCTTTAACTATTATTATTACTTATAATAAGTGGTCAAGTTTAGAAACAGTTGCTGAGAAGAGTGCTTATGCTGAGAAAAACGTTGGTGGTACAATTTCAGACGTTGATGCTAATACAGTTCACTGGTTAACAACTAACGGTACTGCTAGAGGTGTATTAGCAATCGTATTATTAGTATTATCTGCTTGTGCTTTTATTGCTGCTGGTGTAATCGGTGTTATGAAATCTAATAAATTAAATAACTATCTAAATAGTTTAAAGGTAGAAAAGAAGTAGGAGGTAAATTATGGCTGCAGACGTTATTTTAAAAAATGTAAACAAAGTATATCCTAACGGATTCCATGCCGTATATGACTTCAATATCGAAATTCAAAAGGGTGAGTTTATTGTATTAGCTGGTCCTTCTGGATGCGGTAAGTCTACTACTTTACGTATGATTGCTGGTCTTGAAGGAGTATCTTCTGGTGATCTTATCATTAATGGTAAGAGAGCTAATGATATAGCTCCTAAAGATAGAGATATTGCGATGGTATTCCAAAATTATGCGCTATATGCTCATATGACTGTTTACCATAATATGGCATTCTCATTAACAATTAGAAAGGTTGATCCAGTAGAAATTCACTCTCGTGTTATGAAGGCTGCTGAAGTTTTAGGTTTAGTTCCTTATTTGAATAGAAAGCCTAAGCAATTATCAGGTGGTCAAAGACAAAGAGTTGCTGTTGGTCGTGCTATCGTTCGTGATCCAGTTGTATTCTTACTAGATGAACCATTATCAAACCTAGACGCAAAGCTTCGTGGAGCAATGCGTAAGGAATTAATGCAATTACATGAAAGATTAAATGCTACATTCGTGTATGTAACACATGACCAAATTGAAGCCTTAACATTAGCAACTAGAATCGTTGTTATGAAGGATGGTTATGTTCAACAAATTGCAACACCAAAGGAAATGTTCGATAATCCAGAAAACTTATTCGTTGCTGGTTTCATTGGAACACCTCCTATGAACTTTATGGATGGTATTATTGATGAAGATCTTGAATACTTCATTCATGAGTCAACTGGTACAAAATTAAAATTAACTGCTCATCAATCTGAAATTTTAGGTAATTATCGTGGTAAGGCAGTTAAGTTTGCTTGTCGTGCTGAATATATCTATATTGATGATGCAGCACTAGCTAAATTCAAGGATTCTCATATTCACTTAGCTGTTGATTATGCTGAATATCTTGGCGCATATAACTTAATTTATGCTAAATTTGGCGAAGATAGTCTTATTTCTAAAGTTTATAACAGAAGTGAGATTACTAATTCTGAACTTGATGCTTGTTTTGATATGGAAAAGGTACATTTCTTTGACGTTGAAACAACAAAGAGAATTAGATAGGGGGTATTTTTATGGATGATAATAGATATGAAGATGTCCCTAAGAAAAAAAGCTTTGGAGATGTAATGAAGGCTCTTGGAAGATATTTCAAGAATGTATTTGGTTCATTTATTGATAGTTTCAAATACAATAATATGAAATTAGCGGCTTTATTAGTTGCTGTTCCAGGATTAGCAATTGGTTTCTTCTTAATTTTCCATGCTGATACATTAAACGCATTAGATTATTCTTTCCAATTCTGGAATGAAGAATTCGAAGAGTTTGATAAGTATGTCCTTCCACAAATTCCTTTTGATGCAACTGGTCTTGCTGTTTTCTTAATTATGCTATTTGGTATTCTTAACGTGTTCAACGCGTTAACTATGTCTAATACTAAGAATTTAGGTTCAGTAATTATCGCAACTGTATTTACTAGTATCATGATTATTTTATCTGTATACTATATTTACTGTGTACTTGTATTCAAGTCATTTGCTTATGAATCCCAAGAGGCGATTGCAGAAGCTGGCGAAAACGCAGGTATATGGGTTGAAACAGCTACAAATGTTAAATATGGAACTACTGATGTTATTCAACAATATATTGCAAAGGGTGCTGACTTATCTAGATTCAACACTGCATATATTCCATCTATGGTTTCAATTATCATTTGTGATGTTTTATCAGTTGCTGGTGTTGTACTAGGTTTCATTAATTATGACCGTACATACGAAAAGGTAGATAGATAATGAAAAAAAAGAAAACGAATACTAACGAGGAAATTGAAATTGAAGAACTTCCTGGTTCTAAACTTTCAAAGATTCCTTCATGGATATTGATAACCATCGTAAAGTATTGGGCAGCTGCGGCTGCCGTTTTCTTTATAATAATTGGTGGTAGTGATGTTGGATTCGATTTTACTGCTGTTTATGAAGATCCAAGACAAATCCTATCTGTATCAGGTACAATTATTATTTTAATTGCTTTATTTATGGCTTTATTCCAAAATTATGTTACAAAGCTATTAGCTAGATCTTTATATAGTAGAAGAGATAATACTAGAAGATATGTAGTATATAACCAAAAAGGTTTTTCAGCATTTATCTTTTATTTAGCTTATTGCTTCTTGATGTCTTTAGGATTATTCTTTGTAGTTACATTTTTTGGATATAAAGGATGGATATTTGACCCATTTGGTACAACAGGTGGTTTAGGTATCGAACCATTTTCATATGCTTTGTTTTATGTTGTTATTGACACAGTAATAATTATTATAAAGAACACAGTTATCAATATTTATAATAGAATTAAATATTATAAACAAATGAAAAATAATGAACCAATTGTTTTAGCGGTTCAAGAATAATAGGAGAGAAAATCCATGAAATTTAAACCAATTGTTATCACTTCAAGAAGTGTTACATTAGAAATGCAAAATTCTGATATTGTTACTACAAATGAATATGAATTATTTGTTAATGGTGAATTATACACTAAAACTAATATGAATGTAGTTTCAATTTTTGAATTGAATCCGGATACTGAATATGAAATTGCCGTAAAGGTTAATGGTAAATCTGAAAAGAATACTATTAAGACATTATTTGAATCAGTTTGCTTAAATGTAAAAAGATTTGGTGCTAAGGGTGATGGTGTTAATAATGATACTAATGCCATTCAAGCAGCTATCTTAGCCTGTCCTGATAATGGTCGTGTTTATATTCCTGATGGAAACTATTATTCATCAGCCCTATTCTTAAGAAGTAATATAACTATTGAGCTTTCTAAAAATGCTCGTTTAGTTGGTGATGTTGATAGAACTCATTACCCTATTTTACCTGGTATGACTTATACTTCTGATGAAAAGGATGAGTATAATTTGGGTTCATGGGAGGGTAATCCTCTTGACTGTTTTGCTAGTATTATTACTGGTATTAATGTTGAAAACATCAATATTATTGGCCAAGGTGTAATTGATGGTAATGCCAACAATTCTGACTGGTGGGTTGATGTTAGAACTAGAAGAATTGCTTGGAGACCTAGAGGTGTATTCTTAAATAAGTGTAAGAATATCACTTTACAGGGTGTAACTGTTACTAATACACCATCTTGGAATTTACATCCATATTTTAGTGAGAATTTGAAGTTTATTGATTTAAAGATTATTAATCCTAAGAATTCTCCTAATACTGATGGATGTGATCCTGAATCATGTAAGAATGTTGACATTATTGGTGTTAATTTCTCTGTTGGTGATGACTGTATAGCTATTAAATCTGGAAAGATTTATATGGGTAGAAAATATAAAAAGCCAAGTGAGTTATTTAACATAAGAAATTGTACAATGAATTTTGGTCATGGTTCTATCGTATTAGGCTCTGAAATGAGTGGTGGTATTAAAGATATTACTGTATCTCAGTGTTTATTTAATCAAACAGATAGAGGCTTAAGAATTAAGACAAGAAGAGGTAGAGGTAAGGATGCTATCATCGATGGTATTACTTTTGAAAATATCAAAATGGAAAAGGTATTAACTCCTCTTGTTATTAACATGTTCTATTATTGTGACCCTGATGGTCATACAGAATATGTTTATTCTAAAGAAAAACTACCTGTTGATGATAGAACACCATATTTAGGAAAGTTTGTTTTTAAGGATATTGATTGTGAAGATGTTAATGTAGCTGCGGGTACATTCTTCGGATTACCTGAACAGCCAATTGATTCTATTACAATTGATAATGTATCATTCCACTATGCCGAAAATCCTATCGCTGATAAGCCTGCGATGATGGATGGCTTAGATGCTATGAGCGGTAGAGGTATTATTATATCTTATGTAAATGAGGTTAATATTAAAAATGTTACCTTTACTGGTCTTAAGAATGATGAATATGAATTAAACCAAGTAAATGTATTTAATAAGTAATAATTGAGCCGATGCTTTTAAAAGCAATCGGCTTTTTAATTATTAAAAGCTTATAATTATTACTTGAATTATATGTTTTGTATAGACAGAGAGAGCTTACAACACTTGATTTATTGATTTAAAGATTATAAAATTATATTAATCTATGTGAAAGGAAATAAACAATGTTTATTTTTTGTTTATTGAATGGTGAATAGAATGAATATTAGATTAGATAATTTATGTAGAAGTGTTGTAAAAACTAATCCAATTGGAAAACCAGTAGTATCTTTAAATAATATTTCAGTAAATCTTCCTGATGGATCTATTACTGGATTGATTGGACCATCTTTTAGTGGTAAATCATCTTTATTATTTATCATTGCTGGTCTTTTTGATGCAACTAGTGGTTCTATTTATTTTGGAAATACTGATGTAACAAAAATCCCAACTGAAAAAAGAAATGTTGGCTTTGTATTCCAAGATTATCAATTATATCCACATTTAAATGTGTTACAAAATATTATGTTCCCCCTATTAGCTAGAAAAGAATCAAAGAAGGTAGCTAAGGAAAAGGCAATGAAGATTGCTGAAACAATGGGTTTAACTGATATTTTAAATAAGAAGCCAGATTCAATATTAACTCATCAAAGAATTTTAGTAGCTATTGCTAGAGCTTATGTTAAAGAGCCAAGTATTGTATTATTAGATGAACCATTATCTAATTTAGATGTTAGATATAAAAATGATACTAGAGATTTAATTAAGAAGATTCAAAGAGAAACTAATATTACAACAATCTTTGTATCTCAAAATCAAGAGGATACTATTTATGTTTCTGATTATTTAATGTTATTAAATGAAGGTACTGTTAAAGCATATGGTACTCCAGAGGACTTATATGGTAATCCTGAAAATCAATTTGTTGCTGAATTTTTGGGTAATCCTGCTATTAACATTATTCAATGTGAATATAAGGAAGATGAAGAATCAATTAAAAAGGCAGAAGAATTAAGTAATGAAAATGTAGCTGATACTGAAGAAAAGATAGAAGATGAATTAGAAACAAATGTAGATACTGAAGAAGAAACAGAATCTACTCCTTTGGTAGAAGCAGAAGAGAAAAAGGAAAATATAATTGAGGCTGAAGTTCCAAAGGGTATATTATCATTTGGTGAACAAATATTTGTTGATGATAAGACTCCAGCATTTGGAGAAAGAATGATTTTAACAAAGGATACTAGATTAGCAGTTAGACCTGAATCATTTGAATTTACTCCAAATGGTAAATATGTAATGCATGTTGAAAGCTTTGAATTTACAGGAAGAGAAAACTTAATTAGATTTACTCTACCTGGTATTGATGAAACATTTAATTGTTTAGCTCCTTTGGAATTAAATGTTAATCCAGGAATGGATATTAAATTTAATTTCAAGAGATATTTCATCTTTGATACAATTGGAAGAAGATTAAAATAAAAAGGACAGGCTTTGTCCTTTTTATAATTTCACACAATTTTTTACAATTAAATTGTGTATAATTTATTATGTGAGGGGAAATAAGATGATTGAAAGAATTAAGCAATTCATAAAATTGAATAATCTTAACATCGATAAGCCTATTGTTTGTGCTGTATCTGGTGGTGCTGATTCTTTAGCTTTAATTCAAATATTATATGAATTAGGCTATGATGTCATTTTAGCTCATGTAAACCATCATAAAAGAAAAGAATCAGAGGAGGAAGCATTAGCTATGGAGGCTTTTGCTAAAGAAAAGAAGATTCCTTTTGAATTATTGAA
This sequence comes from Acholeplasmatales bacterium, assembly GCA_024690445.1. The sequence continues at coordinate 5,557 of JAILPD010000007.1, read as the reverse complement.
TTATCATTATTCTGGTAGTGGTAATTTCCATGATGAATCTCATAATGCAAGATATGATTTCTTTAGAGTGGTTGCTAAAAAATACAATACTAATATTATCGCAACCGCTCATCATGCTAAAGATCAATTAGAAACTATTCTAATTAAGATGATGGAAGGTTCAAATTTATATGGATATGGTGGAATGCCTGTTTCTTACAATGATGGTAAATTTATAGTAATTAGACCTATTCTTCCTTTAACAAAAGAAGATATTTATAAATTCTTAAATGATAGAAATATTAAATGGTTTGAGGATAGTTCTAATTCATCTGATGAATTCTTAAGAAATAGATTACGTCATCATGTAATCCCTTTACTTGAAAAGGAATGCCCTGATTTATATAACAAGGTTTTACAATATTCTAACCTTTTGCATGAATCATTTGATTATATTAGACTAGATTCAAAAGAGTATTTAAAAGATAATGATGGCATGATTAATATTGATACTTTTAATAATTTAAGAATAGCCTTAAAGAAAGATATTGTATCACTTATGCTTGAAGGCTTTAATATCGGCAAAAATAGCCAAATTATTGATGATTTATTAGATTTAGCTAAAGATACTAATGGAACAAAGAATATTGCGTTAAAGGACCAGTTTTACGCTATTAAGGAATATAATCTAATTTATATTAGCAAATTGGAAGATAAGAAAATTGAAAGCATTAGCTTATCGCTTGATGAGGTTAAAATATTTGGAGATAAATATAAGTTTTATTTTTCAAAAATTATACCTAACAATAATGCAAAATATATTAAATTATGCTATAATCAACTAGAATTGCCTATATTAATTAGGAGTAGGAATGATGGTGATTTTATCGCTTTAAATAATGGAACTAAAAAGGTATCTAGAGTATTGATAGATAGAAAGGTTCCAAAGTATAAAAGAACTGAGGTTCCTATTGTTATAGATAATAAAGGTAATGTATTATGGATTTTTAATTATTTAAAAAGTGATATTGTATATAAGCAGAAGAATGATTCTGATATATATTTAGTATGTGAGGTGCTATAAGTGCTAGATTGTATTGAAAGTGTTTGTTTATCTGAAGAAAGGATATCTGAGATTGTTAAAAAAATAGGTAATGAAATTACTAAGGATTATGATGGAAAAGAACCACTAGTAATTGGTTTATTAAAGGGATGTATTCCTTTTATGAGTGATTTAATTAAAAACATTAATACAGATATTACTCTAGGCTATATGAAGGTTTCATCATATAAGGGAACTGAGTCAACTGGTACTATTAAAATTGATGGTACTGTTCCTGATGTTAAGGGAAGACATGTTATTATTGTCGATGATATCTTAGATACTGGTCGCACATTAAATGCTATTAAGGGCTTATTTATTGAAGCTGGTGCTTTAAGTGTAGAGGTCTGTGTATTATTAGATAAGCCAGAGGGAAGAAAGGTTAATATTTTTCCAAAGTATTTTGGGGATAAGGTTCCTAATGCGTTTGTAGTAGGCTATGGCCTTGACTATAATGAGCACTATAGAAATCTTCCTTATATTGGAATATTGAAAAAAGAAATATATAGTTAAGGAGGTAATTTGTTATGCAAAATAATGATAAGAATAACAAGATGCCAAAACGTAAATTTGATTGGATGTTTATCATCATAATTATTTTAGCAATAATTGGTATTTTTATGCTAATAAGAAGCATGGCTAATAGATCATCTACTGAATCATTAAATTATACTGTTTTAGTAGAATATATTGGTGATGGTAAAATAAAGGAATTAAAAGCTATTCCTGTAGGTGGAGAAAACTATTTAATGTTTAAGGTTACTGGTACATTTGTAGATGGTGCTGGTGCAACTAAGAACTTTAATGCAGTTATAACATATGATAACTTAAATAAGATTATGGCTAATGATTCTGTAAAAGTAACATTAGACACTTTATCATCTAATACATGGTTATCTATATTATTGTCTTTAATTCCATATCTATTAGTAGGTATTCTTTTATTCTGGATGTTTAGATCAATTATGAAGAGCCAAGGTGGTGCTGGTGGTGCATTTGAGTTTGCTAAATCAACTGCAAAGAAGTCAGCATCTAAGGTTACTTTCGCTGATGTTGCCGCATGCGATGAAGAAAAAGAAGAATTAGTAGAGATTATTGATTTCTTGAAGAATCCACGTAAATATAATGAAATAGGTGCTAGAGTACCTAAGGGTGTATTATTATTTGGTCCTCCAGGTACTGGTAAGACTTTACTTGCTAAGGCTGTAGCTGGTGAGGCTGGAGTTCCATTCTTCTCTATTTCAGGTTCTGATTTTGTTGAAATGTTCGTTGGTGTCGGTGCATCACGTGTAAGAGATATGTTTAAAACAGCTAAAGATAATGCTCCTTGTATTATCTTTATCGATGAAATTGATGCTGTTGGTCGTCAAAGAGGTGCCGGTATGGGTGGTGGCCATGACGAGCGTGAGCAAACATTAAACCAACTATTAGTTGAAATGGATGGTTTCAATGGAAATACTGGTATTATTATCATGGCTGCAACAAATAGACCAGACGTATTAGATCCAGCATTATTAAGACCAGGTCGTTTTGACCGTCAAATTACAATTGCTAATCCAGATGTTAGAGGTAGAGAGGCAATTCTTAAGGTTCATTCTAGAAATAAGCATTTAGAACAAGGTGTTAGACTTGACGCTATCGCCGCTAGAACACCAGGATTCTCAGGGGCTGATTTGGAAAATGTATTAAATGAAGCTGCATTATTAACTGCTAGAGGTAATCGTAAGGTTATTTCTATGAAGGATATTGATGAGGCTATTGACCGTGTTATGATGGGTCCTGCTAAAAAGTCTAAGAAATATACTGATCATGAAAGAAGACTTGTTGCTTATCATGAGGCAGGTCATGCCGTTATTGGTATTAAGCTTGAAAATGCATCAGAGGTTCAAAAGATTACTATTGTTCCAAGAGGACAAGCTGGTGGATATAACCTAATGATGCCTAAGGAAGAGACATTCTTCCGTACTAAATCTCAAATGCTTGAAACTATCACTGGTTTCTTAGGTGGTAGAGTTGCTGAAGAGATTATGTTTAATGAAGTTTCAACAGGAGCTTCAAATGACTTCCAAAATGCAACTGCGATTGCTCGTAGTATGGTTACTGAATATGGTATGAGTGATTTAGGTCCTATGCAATATGAAACACCAGGTGGTTCTATATTCTTAGGTAGAGATTATTTAAAGGAAAAGAATTTTTCTGATCAGGTTGCATTAGAAATCGACCGTGAGCAAAGAAAGATTATTGAAGAATGCTACGCTAAGGCTAAGTCAGTTATTTCTTCTAACATGGATTTATTAACTAATATTGCGGAATATCTTCTTAAGGTTGAAACTCTTACTAAACCTGATATTGAAGAGATTTGTAATACTGGTAAGCTTTCATGGTGTGATGCTGAAGAAGAAAGAAAAAAGGTAGAAGCAGAAACTAAATCTGACGCTGAGGCTGCATTTACTGAATCAAATGAAGAATCTAATACTGATGTAGTTGAAACTAAAGAAGTAACTGAGTCTTGCGATACTGAGACTCCAAGTGAAGAAGAGAGTCCTAAAGAAGAGAAAAAGGAAGAAGAATAATTTTGAGACTAGATAAATATTTAAAGGTATCAAGATTAATAAAAAGAAGAACTCTTGCTAAAGAGGTTGCTGACAACGAAAGAGTTCTTGTTAATGGTATTCCTGCAAAGCCTTCTAAGGAGTTAAAAATTGGCGATATTGTCACTGTTGAATTTGGTACAAAATCAGTAAGTGTTAAAGTTCAGTCCCTTGATCCTAAGACAAAAGCACAGGATGCAACTTCAATGTATGAATTCATTGAAGAAAAAAGAAAAAATTAGGTTTTAAAAGTTATTTGAAGTGGTACCAATTTAGTAGATAATATAATAAAAAAGGGTATTAAGATAATTTCATAAGAAATAAAATATGGTTACTAACAATAATAATAAGTTGGTAACCATTTTTATATGAAAGGATATGAAATTATGAATATTATAAAATCATTAGATGTTCTCACCCTTCGTAGGTTTAATATTATAAGCATAAAATTGCCATCGAAGTTATGTCATAATTATGTTAGAAAGAAGATGCTTTTATGCGAATATTACCTATTAAGGATTTAAGAGATACTAATAAAATATCCGATTTATGTAATGAGACTAATGAACCTATATTTATAACTAAAAATGGTTATGGTGATATGGTTGTAATGAGTATTAAAACATATGAAGAAAAATTAGAAAGAATTGAAATGTATGAAGCTATAATTGAAGGACTTCAAAATATCAATGTTTGCTAATTTAAAAATGTTTAGATTACAAGGTACTGAACATATGGATAAGGAATATCACCAAAAATGGTTCCATTTTAAAGGTTTATTATTTCCAGGAATGGCATTTGGAGTCATAGTTGCCGCATTTGTAGGATTATTTACTTATTTAATAGGCTTAATTTAAAAAAGTTGGTATATGATGATTTTAAATATTGTTTTTTAGGGAACAAAATGATATAATTACTTTAATAATGTTCCCTAAGGAGTGGTTTTTATGAATGATTTCGAATTAACACAATCTTTGCTAAGAGAACGTGCAGAATTACGTTCTAAATTAAATTTATTACCATATGATGGAACACCAGAAGTAAAAGAATTATCAAATGGTAAATACTTATATATTAGAAAAAGAATACTGGATAAAGTTACTTCTACATATGTTGGTCCATATAGCGATGATTTATATAATTTACTTATTAGAAATGCTAATGAAGCTAAATTATTAAAAAAATCAATTAGAAATATAGATAAAGAACTTGCAAAATTGGGATACTCTGAGGAAGATGTAAAACCTAATGTATTAATAAATCTAGAATATGCAAGAAGTAATATGAAAAAAATAATATATGATCAAGCTGTACTTGAAGGTGTAGGAACAACTTTTCCAGATACAGAGGCAATAATAGATAATGGTAAAGTTAATAATATGACTGCGGATGATGTACAAAAAATATTAAACTTAAAACATGCTTGGGAATTTATTTTAGATAAAGATGTAATAAATGCCCCATCTAATTATTATTTATCATCTTATATTGCTAAGCTTGTAAATGAAGGCTTCTATCAGGATGGCGGAAGAATTAGAGGAGTACCTGTAACAATTGGTGGAACATCATATATTCCCCCAATACCTATTGAGGTTTTAGTAAAAGAAAAAATAGATGAGATTAGAAATTCTAATATAGCTAAAGAAGATATAGCTATAGAATTATTACTATATGTAATGAAAACACAGATATATAATGATGGCAACAAAAGAACTGCAGTAATATTTGCTAATCATTTTATGATTTCTAATGCTTTAGGTTTGATAATAATTCCATATGATAAAGTTCAAGAATTTAAAAAACTATTAATCTTATATTACGAAGATAAAGATTTAAACTCAATTAAAGATTTTTTGAAAGGATGCATTAATAAAATATAGGGAAC
>JAILPD010000129.1 GCA_024690445.1 Acholeplasmatales bacterium | reverse complement strand
CAACTACACTAACATATCCATCCTCTATTACTATATGGACATCTCCAATTTTACCCTTAACAACATATTCATTGTTTTCATCTAAAGGAGTTGAATATAATAATTTCTCATCATAATAAATATTAACATATAACCTATTTGACTCATCCGCACTACTTAAAAACCACCATATAAATGAAGAAACTATAAGAGCGGCTAGTACAATTATTAGGATGATATCATTTCTAATTTTACCCAATTATATATTCTCCTTTTGATATATGATTTCATCATTCTTATAAAGAATAATATTTATATTTTTTTCATCCGCAAATTCCTTAGCAGAATCCAAATCCATAGAAAATATTGCAGTCGAATAAATATCATTATTAATATTGTTATTACTAATGACATTTACTGAATCATAAATATTAGATGGAAGTCCAGTAAATGGATTAATTAAATGATGATATTTAACCCCTTCAATCTCTTTATATTGATATTTTGGAGATGATGTAGCTATTCCTATATTAGATGCATTAAAATCTAAAATAGAACCATTACTATAAGGCTTAGATAAGTTAACACTTAATTCTTTATTACCAATATAAATACTTGATGAACCACAATTAATATAATATTTATCTACATTATTTTCTTCTAAATAATTCTTAGCCCATTCAAGTGCATATCCTTTAGCAAATGCACCCAAATCAATATTACCTTCACCTTCTAATCTAATAGTATCATTATTAACTAAAGCACAAGTGTTATTCATAATATAAAGCTCTTCTTGAATTTCAGAATCAGATAATACTCTACCTTCCTTAATAGCATCCTTCCACTTATGAGTTAATCTACCAATATATGGATTAAAATATCCTAAAGTATCATCCTTTAAAGCAACAGCTTTCGTTATCATATCTACTAAAAGACTAGAATTTACTTCTCTTTCTTTATTTAATACATACACATTGTTATTATCTGTATTAGCATTAAAATCATCAGCTAATCTATTTATTTCATTAAATTTAGCCTTTATATCATTATAGTAAGTTTTATAATTAGCATCACTATAAAATACCATAGTAACAACAGTATCAAATACTGGAATTGGTGTACATTCATAAACAACCTCATTGCCACATGAGGTTAATGTAATTATTAACATTGAAATAAAGAAAAATAATATTTTTTTCATATTCCACCTAAAATAAAACCTTCAACTAAATTATAATAGTTGAAGGCATAAATTTCAATTTAGAACTTCTTCGAATAATATAATAATACTAAATAATAGATAACAATATATACAACGAAGATAAGTATACATGTATAGAAATATTGATAATCGATAAATGCACAGAATATAGCTACTACACTAACTGCGTAAATAAATATTTTACTAGATAATGATTTAGCATTTAATTTAATAAATTTATTTCTTTCATCATTCTTTGAAATTAATATCTTATTAGCATATTCATCACTTTTCAAAATACGAATATATCTAATATTTTTATATACTAAATAACCTAAGAATAAACTACAAATAGTATATGGTACCCATGGGGCTTCGAAGAATACAGCCTTTGATTCACCAATCTTCCATTGTCCTAATCCCATTACTAGAACTATGATAATAGGTAGTAACATAGAAATAGACATAACTGTCAATTTAATTTTTGTTTTTGATTTTAATTCTTCTAATGACATACTATTTTACCTCCTCTTTTTCTTCAAGCACAAATATATCTTCTACTTTGACATTAAAAATTTGTGCCATTTTTAATGCAAGTGGCAATGAAGCAATATATTTTCCTTGTTCGATAGATATAATAGTTTGTCGCGTAACACCGCATTTACTAGCGAATTCCTCTTGAGTCATCTTAGCTTCCTTACGGTATTTATGAACATTGTTTACCATAATACTCTCCATGTTTAATATACTTTACATTTATAATTATACATAAAATGTATTTTCAGTCAAAGAAAAACTGCAACAAATGTTGCAGTTTTTATTATTTTGCTTCATGCTCTGCAGCTAATTTAGCCTTTTGGTCTTCATTGATTAATTCTTGAATAACTAAATCAAGCTTACCTTCAATAACAGCATCTAATCTATTGATAGTAAAACCAATTCTATGATCAGTTACACGGTTTTGAGGATAGTTATAAGTTCTAATCTTTTCACTACGCTCACCATGACCAACTAAAGCTTGTCTTGTAGCTCCAGTCTTTTCTGCCTCTTCAGCTAGCATTCTTTCATAAATTCTAGTTCTTAATACATCCATGGCATATGCCTTATTTTCATGTTGAGAACGGAAAATCTGACATGCGACGAAATCACCAGTAGGTAAATATGTTACACGTACAGCTGAATATGTAGTATTAACACCTTGTCCACCAGGTCCTGATGAACAGAATGTATCAATCTTTAAATCTTTTTCTTCTAACTTGAAGTCAATTTCTTCTGCCTCAGGCATAACTAATACTGTAGCGATAGATGTTTGAATTCTACCATTTGCTTCAGTAACTGGAATTCTTTGAACTCTATGTCCACCTGATTCATATTTTAAGAAAGAATAAACTGATTCTCCTGATACCTTAAATGAAATATTAGAATAACCACCTTGTGCAGATTCTTGAGCATCGAATACATCAATCTTCCACCCCTTAGAATCAGCATACTTTGTATACATTCTAAATAAATCACCAGCAAAGATATTTGCCTCATCACCACCAACGGCACCCTTAATTTCAACGATAACGTCTTTTTCATCATTAGGATCCTTTGGTAATAATAATACCTTCATCTCTTCTGCAATTTGTTCTAATCTTGCTTTTGTTTCATCTAATTCTAGCGCTGCCATTTCAGCAATTTCAGCGTCATCTGATTTTTTCATTTCTTTTAAATCATCTAATGAATTTTCTAGCTTTTGTTGTTCACGGAATAAAACAACAATTTTTTCTAAGCTTTTTTGTTCCTTAGATAATTCAGTAAGCTTTTTAACATCCCTTACAACCTCAGGGTCTATTAGAAGCTCATTAATTTCATTATATCTGGCTTCAATAGCCTTCAAACGATCTAACATAACTATTCACTAACCTCATCTTCACTACGTTTTTCTCTAAACTTCATGTATTCACCTGTCCAGATCATAGCAATCTCCCCAGTCGCTCCTGAACGGTTCTTTCCCAAAATTAAATCTGCCTCACCTTTACGTGTTGACGCTTTATTATAATACTCATCACGGTATAAAAGCAATACCATATCCGCATCCTGTTCGATAGAACCTGAATCTCTTAAGTCAGACATGATAGGTCTTTTATCATCACGCTGTTCAACACCTCTTGAAAGCTGTGATAATACAATGATAGGCACTTCTAATTCTCTTGCCATTAGCTTTAAGCTTCTTGAAATAATAGTTATCTTTTGAACCTGGCTCATCTTATCAGATTCATCATCATAATCAATTAATTGTAGGTAATCGATAACAATCATTCCTAGGCCATTTTCTTGTTTTAATTTACGGCATTTAGCTCTTATAGATTCAATAGTTGAATCACTTGAATCATCAAAGAAAATCTTCATATTAGCAACACGCTCAAGCATTGGTGAAAATCTTGCCCAGCTATTTCTATCCATATGACCACTTTGAATCATACCTAATTTGATAGAACCTGTTGCGGCAACCATTCTTTGAACTAATTGCTCATTTGACATTTCAAGTGAGAATATAGCAACATTTACATCATTAATAGTTGAAACATTCATTGCAAGATTTAAAGCCATAGCTGACTTACCCATTGCAGGTCTTGCTGCTAAGATAATTAATTGTCCTGGCTGAAATCCTTGTGTATATTGATTTAATGTAGGAAATCCAGTATCAAAGCCAACTAATTGTGTATCCTGCTTAGATCTACTTTCTGTATTCTTTTCTAATCTTTCAGTAACACTTCTAATTGTTTCAAATGATGAAGTCTTTCTATGCTTAGACATATCAAATACTGTTCTTTCAACATTATCGATATATTTTGATACCTCACCAGCTTCATATCCTTTTTGAACTAAATCCTCTAATGTTTCTATCGCCTTTCTTCTCATTGAGGCATTATAGATCATATCTAAATATGTCTCAATGTTTGATGAAGTATAAGCAAACTTACTAATCTCAAGCATGTATTCCATTCCACCTGCTTGTTCTAAAAGCTTGTTATTGCTTAGGCTACTACATACAGAGGCAACATCAATACTCATACCACTATCTGACAATAGAATCATTGTTTTATATATTAACTTATTCTTAATATCATAAAAATCATCTGATGAAATAGAATCTCTTGCAATAATAATTGAAGATGGTTCCATGAAGATTGATCCTATGACAGCAATTTCAGCTTCTATTGCAGAAGGAACTTGCTTTACTGGTAGATTATTGTTTGCCATAAATCCTCCTAAAAACTACTCTTGCTCTTCAACCTTAATTTCGAATTGAGCAATAATATCAGTATCTAGCTTTACAGTAGCTGTAAAGATACCAATTGAATTAATTTCTGCAGGTAATTCAACCTTACGCTTATCTAAATGAATACCAGTTTGTGCTTCGAATTCATCACATACTAGTTTTGGTGTAACAGAACCAAACTTCTTTCCACCTTGACCAATTTTTAATTTAATAACAATCTTCTTGCCTTGAATTTCATCTCTAAACTTTAATAATAGCTTACGATTGTTTTCAGCGATTTGACGTTCCTTAGCCTTTTCTTCTTCATACTTAGCAAGGTTTTCAACAGTAGCTGCTAAAGCTTGCTTATTGCTGATCAAGAAATTACCATATCCATTTGGAACATCAATAATTTCGCCCTTCTTTCCTTTACCCTTTACATCTTCAATTAAAATAACCTTCATAACCTCTGTACCTCCGTCAATAAATTCAACCTTGATTATATTCAATAATTCGTCCTTTACCTCATCGATAGTGACATTCTTTATCTGAGTTGCGGCACTATTAAAGTGACCACCACCACCCATTTGCTCCATAATTGTTTGTACATTGACAGAATCACCTAACGCTCTAGCTGAAACACCAACAGTAATATCATCAATTCTACCAATAGTAAATGATGCATCAACACCTTGAATGTGTAATTGCTGGTCTGAAATCTTAGCTAATGTTGTACGGTCAGGAATCTTATCAGTTTCCTTTAAGCATACAATTGAGAATCTACCACCATGAATTTCTGCATTACCAATTGCAGTATTTAAGAACTTCTCTGATTCAAGTGGTTCTTGTAATAACTTCCTAACAAATATCATATCAGCTCCATATTCTTTTAATGTAGCTGCGGCTTCAAATGTTCTTGCACCTGATCTTTGTGTAAAGTTATTTGTATCTACAATAATACCTGCTAACATAATAGATGCTTCAATTGGTAACATTGTAATACCTGAATTATAGAACATAAACATTTCAGATACTAATTCTGTTGCACTTGATGCACTTGAGTCTAGATAATAAGTTAAAGGATTTTCATATCCAATTTCACCGGGTCTATGGTGATCAATGATTGAAACATTCTTAATCTTCTTTAATAATTCAGGAAACATTGCAAGAGATGGAGATTGTGTATCTGTAATCAATAACAATGTGTTAGAATTAATAACTTCCATTGCCTCATTTATATTAATGAAGAAATTAGACACCTGAGGCTCAGACTTAAGCATTTCAAAAATCTTCTTAACTGTTTGGTCTGCAAGTGTTGGATCAAATACCATCTTAGCATCAACGTTAGATGTTTTAATCATATGGAATGCTGCAAGCATAGAACCAATAGCATCTGTATCTGCGAATTTATGACACATTAATAATACGTTAGATGCATTTTCAACCTGTTCCTTTAAACTAATTGTTTGCATACGTGCTTCTACTAATGTATTCTTTTCTAATGAATTGTTCTTTGCACCAAAGAATTTAATTTGTTCACCCTCAAGGTTAACTACTACCTGGTCACCACCACGCTTAGTAGCTAAATCAATAGCGTTTTGTGCAATTTGACCTAAATCATCATACATATTATCATAACAAGCTAAACCCATAGATACAGATGCTTTAAGTCTATTCTTATCAGTGATTTCACGAATTCTATCTAGCATAGAGAATTTATCGTCAATCATCTGCATTAAAGCATATTTATCCATAGTAACTGTCATTCTATCTCCAAGTAATGTTTGGAAATAGCATTTATGTTGAATCATATAATCTGAAATCTCACCTAGAATTTGACCTCTAATATTTGCTTTTTCTTGCATATCAAATTTCTTCAACGATTCTTCTAGATTATCAATTTCAATAATACCAATTGCTGTAATTCTTTCATTATATCTCTTCTTTATATTTTCGCGTTCTGTAGAATCAAAGAAATAAAATACTTGGTTGTCTTCATTATGTAAGGCATCATAGAACTTATCATTATACTCAATTGTTAATTCTGGAGTATCATTATTAACTGCGTCAGTTAACTTTTCAGAAATAATTGAAATAGGCTGATCAAGTAATTCACCAAATATTTGCTTTGCATAATTATTAGCCCAAGCTATTTGATCATAATTATCATAAATTACAATACCGATAGGAAGCTTATTAAATGTTTCATCTCCGGCTTCACTAACATGGTATGAAATATTAGTCCACTTTTGTAATTTTAGGTCTAAGTCTTTAATCTTTTCACTCTTCTTAGAACTAATGTAAATGAAAAGTGATGCACTAGTACCTATAACACAAATTATAGCTATTGAGAGGAATACAATTGAATATGTTGATGAAACGTCTGGATTATCTAAATAATAATAGACAAAATATCCAGAAATTACCGCACCAACAAGGAAAATTAATGATAAAATTATAAATCTTATTCGAATTATAAATCTCTTCATTTTAACACCTCACAATATAAACAAATTATATCAAATATTATTGATTTATTCAATAATAGAACAAGAAATGAAGGGTCAAATAAAAAATAAAATGCCTTATTCTCAATTTGTGAATAAAGCATTTATATTTTTATTAATTTCCTATTTTAAGCTAAGAAGTTCAAATATCTTATTTAAGTATAACAATAAAGCTATATCATTCTCTTGCCAAATTCTTGTAATCTTATCTTCAAATAAAATGATATAACCATATATTTTTTTAGAAATTACAATTCTTGAAACGATAAATGTAATAATCTTTTTATCTAAGATAAATTTATTAATCTTCTCATCATTTTGATAATTATTTAAATCTGTAGGAATAAATATATTATCAGAAGCTGTTAAATTCTCCAATGTCTTTACACAGCTTTCATCAATATTACACTTATATCCTTCACCACTAGTGTAAAATGTTTCATCAGTTAATAACAAGGCTGCCTCAGATATTTGAAGGGCATCAGTCACAAAATCTAAGATATTTTTTATTCTAGTTTTTACTGACTTTCTTTCATTAACAGCTAATTCTGAAACTCTTGAGAAAATATTAGGTAATGAAGACTGTATTTTTCTATGAACTTCAATGTTTTTATGTTTTGACTCAACATAAATAATAAAACAATTTCTGCCCTTTGTCTTACCTCTGTATAAAGCCTTATCTGCGATTATAAATAATTCATCATAAGTTTTAGCATCTTTTGGGAATGTTGCAATACCAACAGTCGATGTAATATAGAAACTAACATCTTGAATACATAGCTTTCTTCTTGAAATCATTCCTTCATTTAGCATCTTCTCTACATAATCATGGATATCATTATATTCAAGTACATTAAAACAGATGATAACAAATTCGTCACCACCAAATCTACCTACAACGCCATCTTGACCAACATAATCAGCTAAGCTTTGAGCAACAGCCTTTAAGCATTCATCACCAACCATATGACCATAGTTGTCGTTAACTAGCTTAAAATTATCTATATCTAAAATTCCCATCATAAATGGAACTCTATTTGTCACTAATTCTTTAGCAAATCCTAAGATATTTGCTCTTGATAAAACACCTGTTAATGAATCTAATGCATAATTAATATCAATTGCTTTGAAGTAATCATATTTTTTTAAATCATTAGCAGTATACATTTAATCAACCTCACTCATAAATTATTTTTGAAACAATACTAAATAAATTATATCACGCTTCATATCAAAATAATAGTTACACCATTAAATAAAAATAGGATAATACTATACGTTTTGTCTGTCTTTTGTGAATAAGTAAACTTATAGTACGAAATATAACTAAAAACTCTGATTATTCTATTTTTAGTTCTTTATTAATCATTTCATTTTCTAATAAAAAATAACAGTTACAAAATAACTGTTATCTCTTTAAAGCTTTTAATTTCATAATCAGGCTTAATATCACCTTTAGTATTATCTCTATTTAGGTAAATCGCTTTAATACCTGATATTTTACCGCCTAAAATATCAGAATCTAATCTATCACCAATTATTACATAATTCTTCTTTTCATAATCATTTAAATCATTAAAAATATAATTAAAGAATCTTTCATCAGGCT
>JAILPD010000008.1 GCA_024690445.1 Acholeplasmatales bacterium | reverse complement strand
TTTAGATTTGTAATTGCTGATGAGGCTCAATTCATTAAAAATCAATTTGCCCAAAAGAGTGAGGCTATTAAGGCACTAGATAGTGAAATTAATTTTGCTTTAACTGGTACACCTATTGAAAATGGTCTAGCTGATTTATGGAGTATTTTTGATTTCTTAATGCCAGGATATTTATCTAATTATTCTCATTTTAAATCTAGATATGAATCACTTATTGTTCATGACGATTTAGAGACATTAGATAATTTAAAGAAGAGAGTATCTCCATTTATCCTAAGACGTACAAAGAAGGATGTATTAAAGGATTTACCTGACAAGATTGAAGAATGTTACTATTATAAGATGGAAAACAAGCAGCGTGATATCTATAATGGCTATGTAGAAAAGCTAAAAGAGGATATCAAAGCTGGTGGTAATAATATCTTAGCTTTATTAACAAGATTAAGACAAATTTGTATTACTCCAGAATTAATTCTTCAGGAGCATTTCGATAATACTAAGATTAATATGGCAGTAGATATTATTAAATCATCAATTGAGGGAGGACATAGAATATTAGTATTCTCTCAATTTGCTCAAAGTTTCCCTATTTTATCTAAAGAATTAGATGATATGGGAATTAGAAACTTCATCTTAGATGGAACTACTAAAGCTAAAACTAGAATGGAAATGGTTGATGAATTTAACGCTAATGAGGATATTAAGGTATTTATTATTTCCTTAAAGGCTGGTGGTACTGGCTTAAATTTAGTTGGTGCTGATATGGTAATTCATTTAGATCCATGGTGGAATTCTAGTGCTGAGCTTCAGGCTTCAGATAGAGCTTATAGAATTGGTCAAACAAAGAATGTTAATGTATTAAGATTAATATGTAAGGATACTATCGAAGAGAAGGTTATGGAGCTTCAAAAGATCAAGCGTGAGCTTGCTGAAAGTGTTGTAAATAGTGATGGTATTAAAAAATTATCTAAACAAGATATTTTAGATTTACTTGAATAAAAGTCTTCGATTTGAAGACTTTTAATTTCCTAAGAAGGAGGAGCTTTATGGATTTTAAACTTGTTTCAAAATATAAGCCTACTGGTGATCAGCCGGCTGCTATCGATAATATTGTAAATAATTTTAAAAATGGCATTAAGCGCCAAACTCTTTTAGGTGCGACTGGTACTGGTAAGACATTTACTATGGCCAATATTATTGAAAAGCTTAATAAGCCTACTTTAATATTAGCTCATAATAAAACACTAGCTGGTCAGTTATATAATGAATTTAAGGAATTATTCCCTAATAATCATGTTGAATATTTTATTTCATATTATGATTATTATCAGCCAGAGGCATATGTTGTATCTAGTGATACATACATTGAAAAGGATGCTCAAATTAATGATGAAATTGATGAATTAAGACATAGCGCAACTGCAGCACTTATGGATTATAATGATGTTATTGTTGTAGCATCAGTTTCATGTATTTATGGTATTGGTGATCCTTCAGATTATAAGGATTCTATGCTTACTATTCGAGTTGGTGAATCTTATAATCCTAAGGCTATTATGAAAAAACTAATAGAGATGCAATTTGAAAGAAATGATTTCGAATTTAAAAGAGGAACATTCAGATTTAGAGGAGATATATTAGATATCATACCTCCTAGTGAGCACTCGACTGGTATTAAAATAGAATTCTTTGATGATGAGGTTGAGCGTATTAGAACATTTGATATTGTGACTGGTAAGCCTATTGAGGATATTATGTTTGCCAATATCTTTGCCGCAACACACTTCGTTACTCCTAAGGCAAAGCTTGAGGAGGCAATTAGAAGAATTAAAGAAGAATTAAAAAATCAGATTAAGAAATTCCAAGAAGAGGGTAAGCCACTTGAGGCCGAAAGAATAGAACAAAGAACTAAATATGATGTAGAAATGCTAGAAGAAACAGGTACTTGTTCTGGAGTTGAAAATTATTCAAGACATTTATCTTTAAGAGCTGAAGGTGAAACACCATCAGTATTAATAGATTTCTTCCCTAAGGATTTCTTGCTAATTGTCGATGAATCACATGTTACTATTCCGCAGGTTGGTGGAATGTATAATGGAGATAGATCTAGAAAATCTAATTTAGTTAATTATGGGTTTAGATTACCAAGTGCATTAGATAATAGACCGCTTAAATTTTCTGAATTTGATAGTAAAATAAATGATGCTTTATTTGTTTCTGCAACTCCAGGTGATTGGGAAAAGGATTATCCAATAACTGAACAAATTATTAGACCTACAGGATTATTAGACCCTATAGTAGAGGTTAGACCATCTTTAGGTCAGGTTGATGATATTTATGCAGAAATAGTTAATCACGCTAAAAATAATCAGCGTGTTTTAGTTACTACTTTAACAATTAAGATGAGCGAGGAATTAACATCTTATTTGAAGAAACTGGGTATTAAGGTAGCATACCTACATTCTGAGATAAAAGCATTAGAAAGAATTGAAATATTAAAGGATTTAAGACTAGGTAAATATGATGTCTTAGTAGGTATTAACTTATTAAGAGAGGGATTAGATTTACCTGAAGTAGCATTAGTTTGTATTTTAGACGCAGATAAGCAAGGCTTCTTAAGAAGCGAGCGAAGCTTAATTCAAACTATTGGTAGAGCAGCTAGAAATAAGGATGGTAAGGTAATATTATATGCAGATAGTATTTCTCCATCTATGAGAGTTGCGATAGATGAAACTGAACGAAGAAGAGAAATTCAGGATAGATATAATAAGGAACATGGTATTGTACCTCAAACTATTATTAAAGAAATTCCAAAGAGTATTACTATGAAGGTGGCAGATGAGATTGTAGATGCATCTCTAATTTATCATAAGCAAATGACTAGGGAAGAAAAGGCTTCATTAATTTTAAGCTTAGAAGATGAAATGAAGCAATATGCTAAGGAATTAAATTTCGAAATGGCTGCTCAAATAAGAGATGCTATTATGGAATTAAAAGCATCTAAATAAAGGAGATTTATATTTATGAATATGGGTGAAACATATAAGGTAAAAATTGATAATTTTGATATAAATGGCTATGGTGTAGCCCATATTGATAAGCAAGTTGTTTTTGTTAGTGGTGCTATGGATGATGAAACAGTTATTTGTAAGATAACTAACCCTAAAAAGAAATATTCTTTTGCGGAAACTGTAAAGATATTAGAGCCATCAAAGGATAGAGTAGAGCCTAAATGTCCATATTATGAATATTGTGGTGGATGTGATATGATGCATATCTGCTATGAGACTGAATGTAAAATAAAGGAATTAAGAGTAAAACAAACATTAAGAGATTTCGATTTTAAATTAAATCCAATTATAAAAAGCGATAAGACTATTGCTTATCGCAATAAGATTATGATTCCCTTTACTAAAGATATTGATGATAATACATTATATGGATTTTATGAAAAGAAAACTCATAAGATTGTATCTATAGATAAATGCTTAATTTCAGATGATAAAGCAAATGAAATAGTGTCATTTATTTCTAAATATTTAAATATATTCCATATATCTATTTATGATGAAATAAATCACACGGGTCTATTTAGAGAGCTTATGATTAGAAATACAGCATTAGATGAATATATGCTTGTATTGATTGTTACTAAGGATTATGATTTTTCTAAATTAGTAGATTATATAAAAGAAGAATTCCCATGTGTTAAATCAATTTATTTGAATATTAATACAAATACAAATAATGTATTATTATCAGATAATTTCAAATTAATTTATGGTAACCCATTTATTACAGAATCTATATTAGGATTAAAATTTAATGTATCACCATCTAGTTTTATGCAGGTGAATCACGACCAATGTGAAAAGCTATATAGTGAAGCATTAAGATGTGCCAATTTAAATAAGAATATGAATGTTATTGATGCATATTGTGGAATGGGTTCTATAACATTAAATATTGCTAAGAATGTTAATAAGGTATATGGTATTGAAATAGTACCAGATGCAATTAATAATGCTAATTCTAATAAGAAATTAAACAATATCACAAATGTAGAATTCATTTGTGGTAAGTGTGAAGA
>JAILPD010000108.1 GCA_024690445.1 Acholeplasmatales bacterium | reverse complement strand
AGATTTATCTGTCGTGCTCTAGCAAGTGAAGTATTTAATATTCCTTATAATCAGATTATTGGTATGGATACAGCCATTGTTGGTGAAAACCAATCTAATACTGATGGACTTGATTATCAATTAAGTCAAGGTGAGGAAGTAATAAAAGGCGATAGCTTATTAATTAAAAATTTGAAAATGAATAAGGTTGTTGCTATTACAAAGGAAATAGGTAAGCAGCCTGTACTTGCATTTGGTAATAGTAGTGGTGACACTAGTATGTTAAATTATGCAATTAATAATACTAAATATAAAGGACAAGGCTATATGCTTGTTGCTGATGATAATGATAGAGATTATGCTAATTTAGAAAAGGCCGAAAGCTTAAGAAGTACTTGGATTAATAATAAATTCCATGTTATTTCTATGAAGAATGATTTCAAAACTATTTATGGCGATAATGTAGTTAAGACAAATTAATAAATAATGAGCACTAGATAATTAATTCTAGTGCCTTTTTAATAATTTTAATGTATAATGCTATGTGTTAGGAGGCTTCATTATGCAAAGTATCTATAATTTAAGTGAAGATGATTTTAAATTATATTTAAATAATTTAGGCGAGAAGCCTTTTAGAGCTAAACAAATCATGGAATGGGTTTATCGTCATAAGATTCAATCATTTGATGAAATGACTAATGTTAAAAAGACATTTATAGAGCAATTGAAGAATTATTTTAGTTTAGATTTATTAGAGGTTGTTACTCATCAAGTATCTAGTGATGGAACTCAAAAGTTTTTATTTAGATTAGCTGATGGTAATTTAATTGAATCTGTTTTAATGAATAATGAATATGGATATTCAATCTGTGTAACAACACAGGTTGGTTGTAATATGGGATGCGTATTCTGCGCATCTGGCATGAAGAAAAAGCTTAGAAATTTAGAAACGGCAGAAATAGTTATGCAGCTATTAACTGTAGAAAAGGTTACTGGCATTAAAATAACTCATATCGTTATTATGGGTATTGGTGAGCCATTTGACAATTATGAAAATGTAACTAGATTTATGAAGATAGTTAATTATCCTTTAGGATTAGAAATAGGAGCTAGACATATTACTGTATCAACATCAGGATTGGTTCCTAAGATTAAAGAATTTGCTGATTTTGATTTACAGGTTAATTTAGCTATTTCACTTCATGCACCTAATAATGACATTAGAAATGAAATAATGATGGTCAATAAGTCTTACCCAATTGAAGAACTTATTGAGGCAATTAAATATTATATTGAAAAGACAAATAGAAGAGTTACTATTGAATATATTTTACTTAAGGATATTAATGATTCTAGAGATTGTGCAAACGAGTTAGCTGATTTATTACATGGATTAAATATCTATGTTAATTTAATTCCTTATAACGAGGTTATTGAAAAGCCTTATAGGAGAAGCACAAAGGAGACTATGCAAGCATTCTTTGATCAGCTAAAGAAAAGAAGGATTAATGTTCAATTAAGACGTGAGCAGGGTGGAGATATTGACGCTGCTTGTGGTCAGTTAAGATCTAAACAAATGAAGAAAGAGGAAAATATTTAGTGCAAGGTAGAGTAATAAATCTTAATGGTGGCGTATACAAGGTAATATTAGAGGATGGCAGTATTAAGGATTTTAAGGCTAGAGGAAAATTAAGAGCTGAAAAGGTTTATGCATCTAATGATAAATCTTTAAGCAAAAAGAAGAATCCTCAAACTGTAAAATCATCACCAAAGGTTGGTGATATCGTTATTATTGATAATGATATGATTGATCATTATGAACCAAGAAAGAATTCCTTAATTAGACCAGATATTGCCAATGTAGATCAGATATTATTAGTATTCGCAGCTAAAGAACCAGATTTCTCTTTCTATTTATTGGATTTATTTGTAATAAATATTGTTAAAAATAATATTTCACCTGTAATTGTTATTACAAAGGTAGATAAATTAAGTGATGAAGAATTTGAATCACTTAAGAAGGATATGAAATATTATGAAGAATTAGGCTATAAGGTATTCTATGTTAATAACATGGATGGTAGTGGCCGTTTAGATGTATTAAATATATTACATGATAAAATAACTATTTTATCAGGACAAACTGGTGCTGGTAAATCATCGCTAGTTAATACATTGATCCCAGGTTTTAAGCTTGAGACTCAAGAGATTAGTGATGCCCTTGGTCGTGGTAAGCATACGACAAGACAAATAAGCTTATATCCATTTATGGGTGGATTATTAGGTGATACTCCAGGCTTTTCTAAGCTTGAAGCAACTTTATTAGGATTAAAATCTAATGAATTAAATGGATTATTTGTTGAATTTAAAAAATATAATTGTCGTTTTTCTGATTGTAATCATTTAGAGAATTCTAAGGATTGTGGAATTAGAAAAGCAGTAGATGATGGATTAATATTAAAAAGTAGATATTTAAGTTATGTTAAGTTATATAACGAATTAAAGAATAAGTAGGAGATTATTATGAAGGTAGCATTATCAATTTTAACTGCAGATTTTATGAAGGTTGAAGAATCATTAAAGGAAATCATCAATGATGTAGATTATGCTCATATGGATATTATGGATGGTGAATTTGTTCCTAATATTTCATTTGGTCCTGCGATTGTAAAATCATTAAGACCAATGACAAAAGTTCCTTTTGATACACATTTAATGATTTTACATCCACAAAATTATATTAAGCAATTCGCAGAGGCCGGAAGTCAATATATTACATTCCATGTTGAGGCTGATTGTGATGTATTAGAAACAATCAATTTAATTAAGTCATATAATGTAAAGGCGGGTATTTCAATTAAGCCTAACACAAGTGTTGAAGAAATTGAAAAGTATTTACCTTATTTAGACTTAGTATTAGTAATGTCAGTTGAACCAGGCTTTGGTGGTCAAAAGTTTATGCCTAGCGCTATTGATAAGTGTAAGAAGCTTATGGAATTAAAAAAGAATAATAATTATAATTATCTAATTAGCGTTGATGGTGGTATCAATGATAAAACATTACCTTCTATAGCTGAATATTTAGATTTAGCTGTTTCTGGTTCTTATGTATGTAATGCAGAGAATAAGAAGGAAAGATTAGAAATTCTACATAAAATGTAAAGTTAATTTATATCGCAATATCAAAGTGTATTGCGATATTTTCTTTATTAATTGATTATGTTATAATTAACATAATTACGGATTGTCTTTTTCGGGAGGAAATTATGATAATAACTCGTGTACCATTTAGGGTGAGCTTTTGTGGTGGTGGAAGTGACCTTCCAGCATTTTACGAAAAAGAAGCAGGTTGTGTTATTAGCACAACAATCAAGAAATATATGTATTTAACTATACATAAAAATTTCTTTTCAGATCAAATAGTATTAAAATATTCAAAGACTGAAAAGGTTGATGATGTTAGTAAAATTGAACATAAGATTTTTAAGCAATGCTTAAAAGATTTTGGATTAACTGGTGTTGAGTTATCAAGTGTTGCCGATGTACCATCTGGTACAGGTCTTGGTTCTTCAAGTTCATTTACAGTAGCTTTACTTGATTTGTTACATGCTTATAAGGGAGAATATGTGTCTAAGCATGATTTAGCTAAAGAGGCATGTAACATTGAAATAAATGAATTAAAGAAGCCTATTGGAAAACAAGATCAGTACGCAGCTGCATTTGGAGGATTAAATTTTATTGAATTCCTACCAAATGGAGAAGTTAATGTAGAACCAATAGTTATGAAGGAAGAAAGTTATAAGAAACTAGAAAAGAATCTATTAATGTTTTATATTGGTGATGAGCATACAGCAACAGAAATACTTTCTGAACAATCTAAGAATATGGCACAGGTTGATAAATTTGAAGCTCAAAGAAAAATGTGTGCTATTACAAGAGAATTAAAAAAGGAATTACAAAATAATAATGTAGATGCATTAGGTAAATGTCTACATGAGAATTGGTTATTAAAAAAATCATTAGCTAGTGGTATTTCTAATCCATTTATTGATGAAGTATATGAAAAGGCAATTAATGCTGGTGCTTTAGGTGGCAAGCTTTTAGGTGCTGGAGGAGCAGGCTTTATGTTATTCTATGTTCCATCTTTAAAACAAGATAATGTTAGAAATGCTTTAAAGTTAAGAGAAATGGAATTTGAAATGGATAATTCAGGAGCTTCAATAATTCATTTCGATAGATAGGAGAAAACATGAACATATTAATTACTGGAGGAGCAGGTTTTATTGGTAGTAACCTTATAGATCGTTTGATGAATAGAAATAAGATTATTTGTGTAGATAAATTAATCTTTGGTAATTCTAATATCAAGCATTTATTAGGACACGATGATTTTAAGTTTTATGAAATTGATGTTACAAATGAAGATGCTTTAAACGAAGTATTTAAAAAGAACTCAATAGATATTGTGTATCATTTCGCTGCCAATTCTGATATTAGAAAAGGAGCTTCAAATCCAGCAATTGATTATAATGATACATTCTTAACTACAAAGGTATTGCTTGATGTTATGAGAAAGAATAATGTAAAAGATTTAGTCTTTGCCTCTTCATCAGCAGTTTATGGCGACAAAAAAGAAGTATTAAATGAAAATACTCCTGATTTAAAGCCTGTTTCATATTATGGTGGATGTAAGCTTGCAAGTGAAGCATTAATTTCTTCATACGCTGCAATGTGTGATATGAATGTAGTTATTTTTAGATTCCCTAATGTTATTGGTCCAAGACTTACTCATGGAGTAATTTATGACTTTGTTGAGAAGTTAAAAAAGAATCCTAATGAATTAGAGATATTAGGAAATGGATTACAGTGTAAGCCATATATTTACATCACTGATTTAATTGATGCCATTTTAAGATTGAGTCAAAGAATTGAAAAAGGCGTTAATATTTATAATATTAGTGTTTTAGGGAATGGTACTACAGTTAATGAAATAGCTGATATTGTAACAGAAGAAATGAATTTAAAGAATGTTAAATATAAATATAGTGGTAGTGATAGAGGATGGAAGGGTGATGTACCAAAATTCTCTTACGATATCACTAAGATTTTAGAAACTGGTTGGGAACCAAAATATACTTCAAATGAGGCTGTAAGAAAGACAGTAAAGAAAGTATTAGGAGAATAATAATGTACGCAGTAATAATGGCTGGAGGAAAGGGAACTAGAATTCAATCTATTGAGCCTAATCTTCCAAAACCTATGATTAAAATATGTGGTAAGCCTGTTCTTGAACATCAAATTGATAGCTTAAAAAATTCAGGTATTACTGATATTGTTTTAGTCGTTGGCTACTTAGGTGAAAAAATTAAAGAATATTTTAAAGACGGCAAAGAATTTGGTGTTAATATTTCATATATTTCTGAGGATGAGCCATTAGGAACTGCAGGTGCCTTATATTATCTAAAGGATAGAAAAGATGAAGAATTTATATTAGTGTTTGGTGACGTCGTTTTTGATGTTGATTTTGATAGATTTATTAAATTTCATAAGAATAATAAATCATTTATTACCCTATTAGTTCATCCAAATTCTCATCCTTATGATAGTGATGTCTTAGTTTTAGAAAATAAAAAAGTAATCGATATTTTATCTAAGAATGAACCAAGAAATTATTATTATATGAATCTAGTTAATTCTGGAATTTATTGTCTAGATAAAAAAGTATTAGATTATATTAAAGAACCTAAGAAGATTGATTTAGAAAAAAATATTATTACTCATTTTATGGGTGAAAAATTAGTATATGGATATAGATCAACAGAATACGTAAAGGATATGGGTACACCCGAAAGAATCAAGCAGGTGGAAAGTGATTATAATAAAGGCTTAGTTAGTATTAAGAATTTAAAAAAACCTCAAAAATGTATTTTTGTTGATAGAGACGGTACATTAAATGATTCTAATGATTATGTAAGAAAATTAGAGGATTTTAAATTATATGATAATGTTCCGGAAACAATAAAGAGAATTAATGAATCTGGATATTTAGTTATTTGTATAACTAATCAGCCTGTTATATCTAGAGGAGAATGTTCTAGAAACACAGTAGAAAAAATGCATCTAAAATTAGGTATGGAATTAGGTGAAAAGGGTGCTTATTTAGATGATTTAGCATATTGTCCTCATCATCCTGATAAAGGATTTGTAGGAGAAATAGAAAGCTTAAAAATTGAATGTGATTGTAGAAAGCCTAGAACAGGAATGATTGATAAAATGGTTAGAATGTATAACATTGATGTCAAAGAATCATGGTTTGTAGGTGATATGACAGTTGATGTTAAAACAGGAAAGAATGCCAAATTGAAAACTATTTTGGTAGAGACAGGTTTTGGTGGAAGTGACAAAAAATATTTAGATCGTCCTGATTTTAAAGCTAAGGATTTAGCTGAGGCAGTAGATATTATACTTAAAGGTAGGGAATAATATGAATTATATTAACGATATTAAAGCATACTTAGAACAAGAATTAGAAGCTATTAATTCTTTAGATTTAGAAAAAGTAAATGAAGTGATGAATGTATTAGAAAACGCTAGACTTGAAGGAAAAAGAATCTACATTTGTGGTAATGGCGGATCTGGTTCTACAGCTAGTCATTTCTGTTGTGACTTCAACAAAGTATGTGACAATAAGGAGAAGAAGTATAGCATTGAATGCTTAAATGATAACCTACCTACAATTCTTGCTGTTTCAAATGATTATGGATATGATGAAGTATTTAGATATCAATTGAAGAATAAAATGAAAGAAGGAGATATCTTTATTGGTATTTCTGGTTCTGGTAATTCAACGAATGTAGTCAATGCAATGGATTATGCAAATTCTATTGGCGGTACTACAATTGCCATTGTAGGCTATGATGGTGGAAAAATTAAAAAAATGGCAGATCATAAATTGCATGTAAATATTAATAACATGCA
Source organism: Acholeplasmatales bacterium (assembly GCA_024690445.1). The sequence continues at coordinate 202 of JAILPD010000108.1, read as the reverse complement.
AGTATCTGAGGATGTTCATTTAATTTTAAACCATATTATGACATATATTATTAGAAATATGTAGCCTATAAAAAGCAAAAAAACAGGCTTTGCCTGTCTAATCGCGTAATTTAATTTTGCTTATTACTAAGCTCTTTCAATGTTACCCTTCTTTAAAGCTCTAGCAGAAATCTTAACTTTCTTAACATTTCCGTTTTCGTCT
>JAILPD010000099.1 GCA_024690445.1 Acholeplasmatales bacterium | reverse complement strand
CATTATTTTTTAAATTATCAATATGTCCCTTAACCGTTTCAATATCATTTCTAATTATTGGACCTGTCAAAGAATTTAAAGGTCCCGCATTTAAAATATTATTGATATTATTCATAAATAAAGGTATATAAATATTACTATCGTCTATACCAATATCCTTATACATATCCTCTGCGATATCTACAATACCGCAAACCATATTAGATATCATTGAACAAGCAAGATGATATTTTTTCTTTTTATCCTTATCAATGACTACAATCTTATTATTAAATATATCCTTTATCTCATCTAAATGATTACTACTTCCCTCTAATGTAAAATAGATATCATCTAATCCCTTATAGCTTTCATATTTATTATTAAACGCATAGATAGGATGAATCGAGTAACAATCATTATCATTATTTAATTCCTTAAATACACTTGATGATAGGGATCCAGATGTATGAATTAGTATTTTGTTTTTAACATTTAATGATATTAATTCATCTACTATATCCTTAATAGAATCATCATTAACCGTTAAAAAAAGAGTATCACAATTTAAAACCAATTCTTTTAGGTCTTTGTAATACTCACTAATACTAAAGTTTGCACATTCTATTGAATCATCAATATTCTTTGAATAAATCCCCTTTACACAATTGTGTTTTAGATTTATCCATTTAGATAATGAAAATCCAACATGTCCCGCACCAATAAATCCAATTTTCATAATTTTTACCTCACTAATATAATTTATTACTAATATCATTTAGCTTCTATAATTAGATTTATCTATAAAATTTTAGTCATTAGTAAAGTTTTACCCTAAAAATAAATACTTTCTAATATTTACGAATTGATTATATATCATTTTGAAAATAAATGAAAGAACTTTTTTATTATATAAAAATAAAAGAACAATTAAAAATGAGGTGTCAAAAATTGCTGACAACCTCATTTCTATAAATATAATTCGATTTTTAATACAGTATCAGTTTGATTTTTATTCTATCTTAACACCGGGCAAAAATGTCTCCTTCTTTTATAAAGTCTGGGTATTTTTAATGGTCTTGCAACATTTTTACTACTTTTTCACCTATTTAGTAGCACAAATTTCTAAAAAAGTAGCAAAGATTTTGAAAATAGTAGCAAAGATTTTGAAAACTAATCACAAAAAAACTGCCTAGTATTTCCACTAGACAGTATCTTTATTATAATTCAATTTTTAAAACTGTATCAGTTTGATTTTGTCTAAATGATTCATACTTCTTAGAAAGCTCTTCATCATTTGTTGCTAGAATTGCAATAGCAGATAAAGCAGCATTCTTAGCACCATTAATAGCAACTGTCAATACTGGTACTCCACCAGGCATTTGTACAATTGATAATAATGAATCTAAACCATTTAAAGCACGACTTTTTACTGGTACACCAATTACAGGTAAGCTAGTCATTGCAGCTACCATACCAGGTAAGTGAGCAGCACCACCAGCACCAGCAATAATAACCTTAATTCCTCTTTCTTTTGCAGAATGAGCATATTCATACATTAAATCAGGTGTTCTATGAGCAGATACAACTCTTTTTTCATATTCAACACCAAATTGTTCTAAAACGTCACAGGCATCCTTCATGACTTCAAAGTCAGAATTAGATCCCATTATTACTCCTACTCTTATAGCCATAATCTTACTTCTCTTCTAATAATTCGAATAATCTCTTAGCAGCTAACATAGGACCATCATGTTCCATACCAGGAACAGCAAGTCTTGTATGAAGCACACCAACCTTAGTACCATTAGCAATTAATGCATTAAATACATTATCAATAATCTTTCTAGTTTGCTCTTCTCTTTGAACAGGTCCAAATGGATTAGCAAAGAATGATTCTGTCATACCAGTTTCTTGAGTTGTACCTTTAGCACGTCTTGCACCACGAATGAAGATAGGCTTAGCCTCTTCAGCGTTACTATAGAATTCTACAGCGTCAGCACATTCAGGATCATAGTTGTTAGCATATAAATACATATCAACATTATAACCCTTCATGATTTGAGGATATGTAGCTACTGGAATAACTAAACGAGAGTTTTGCTTATCAGGGTTCATGAAGATTGCTCTATCCATTTCACGATATGCATAGCCAGCAGTCATATCATCAGTTCTAACGAAAGCACCAATTTCAGTACCATAAGCTACAACCTTACCATCTTCAACCTTGAAAGTACCCATATCATCGAAGATTGTTAATTGTGAAGAAATATCATCTCCAGCCATTTCAGATAAAGCCTCTAAAGACTCACTCTTACCAGCACCAGAGTCACCCATGATTACAACATTCTTCTTTCTACCATCTTTTAATGTGATATGAACACATGCACCATGGATAGGTAAATAACCGTTGTCAATCATCTTTGTATTATATAAAGTTAATAACATCTTCTTCATATAACCAAAGTAATCAATAGAATCATCATGTGGAGCTAAACCAACATAAATGTCATTTTTCTTATCATAGAAGAATTCAGATTCACCATCATATTCACCACCGAATACATATAATAAATCAGGCTTCTTATTCTTGCATGCTGCAAGAGGTACGAACTCAAATAGATTACCAATTGTAATACCATGAGCCATATAATCTCTATGGAAATAGATATATGCTAAAGAAGAACCAACCTTAGCAGCGTAACAATAATAATCGTTAGCTACGAAATTATCTCTAATTCTATCCATTGGGTTCTTCTTAGCTTCTGGATATGTACCAGTTCTCTTATTCTTTGCAGAATATGAAATAAATGGTGGACGAATAACGATTTGCTCAATAGCGTCGCACTTTCTTAAGAATGCATATTCAGAATCCTTTTCCATCCATTCATTCTTTGATAATAATAATGCAGCGTTAACACCAGCAGGTAATTGACGATATACTGGGAACTTAGCACCGAATAACTTTTCAGATACTCCTCTATATGTAGATAGAATTGTATTATTGAATTCAGATTGAGCATTAATGAATGATGTAGATTCAACGCCATCCTTAACACTTCTAGTTAAAACTACTGCATAACGCTCTAAACGTCTCCAATAATCATAGAAATGTTGAACTAAATCATATAATACATCCTTCTTAGCTAATGCCTTAGAATATAACTTGTCCATTTCCTTTATTTCTTCAATATCAAAGGCAAATAATAGCTTAAATAAGTTAGTAGTATATTCTACTACACCAGCTCTAGGGAAAATATTTAAAACTGGTAAGAATGCTTGATTCTCAGTCTTATAAAGATTATCAATATATCTTGTCCAAACTTCCTTAAAGCATTCTGAATTTAAAACTTCAACTTCAGTCTTACAGAACTTTTCTGAAAAGTTCATAACTACTTGTCTTTTTCCTGTTACGTATTCCATACAACAAATCTCTCCTTAATTATTAAAATAAACCAACTATTTTACCATCAACAACATCCATCTTCTCGGCAGCTGGTTCTTTTGGTAAACCAGGCATACGAATGATATCTCCAGATAATGCTACAATAAAGCCAGCACCAATTGAAGGTGTTACAGCACGAATTGTAACTGTGAAATCCTCAGGTCTTCCTAAAAGCTTAGGATTATCTGATAATGAATATTGTGTTTTAGCCATACAAACTAATGAATCACCAAATCCAAGCTTTGTAAGTCTAGAAATTTGGTTTTTAGCATCTTGAGTAAATTCAACATTAGCTGCTCCATATACTTCCTTACAAATCTTAGTAATCTTAACCTTGATTGTATCATTAGTCTCATAAATAAATTTGAAATCGCCCTTATTACTATCAATTTGAGCTATTACCTTCTTTGCTAAATCAATGGCACCATCACCACCCTTAGCCCATACTTCTGATAAGCTAACTGGATGTCCATTATCTTTAGACCACTCTTCTAATGCCTTAAGCTCAGCATCAGTATCTGATGTGAATCTATTAATAGCTACTACATAAGGTAATCCAAATTTTTTAACTGTTTCAATATGCTTTTCAAGGTTTTTAAATCCTTCCTTTAAAGCATCAACATTTTCAACATTTAAGTTTTCCTTTAATACACCACCATGCATCTTTAATGCTCTTATAGTAGCAACAATTACTACTGCTGATGGAGTCAAATTAGCCTCACGGCACTTAATGTCAAAGAACTTTTCAGCACCTAAATCACAACCAAAACCTGCTTCTGTAATTGTGTAATCTGAATAAGACATTGCCTTCTTAGTTGCAATTACAGAATTACATCCATGTGCAATATTTGCAAATGGTCCCCCATGAATGAAGCATGGTGTATGTTCAAGTGTCTGAACTAGATTAGGACAAATAGCGTCCTTTAAAATCATCATTAATGCACCAGTAATCTTTAAATCTTTAATTGTTACTGGCATTCTATCGTATGTATATGCAACAACTGTTCTATCAAGTCTTGCTCTTAAATCATCTAAATCAGATGCTAAGCATAAAATTGCCATAATCTCAGATGCGACTACAATATCGAAATGATCTTCCCTTACAACACCATTATTATGTCCACCCATACCAATGACACAATTTCTTAAAGCACGATCATTCATATCGATTACTCTATGCCATACGATTCTAGTTGGATCGATATGTAATTCATTTCCCTGATAGATATGATTATCTAATACAGCAGCTACTGTGTTATTAGCTGTAGCAATTGCGTGGAAATCACCTGTAAAGTGTAGGTTGATATCCTCCATAGGAATAACCTGGGCATATCCTCCACCTGCGGCTCCGCCCTTAACACCTAAAACAGGTCCAAATGAAGGCTCTCTTAAAGCTATACAAGTCTTATATCCTAGTTTATGGAATGCATCACCTAATCCAATTGTAGTAGTAGACTTTCCTTCTCCTGCTGGTGTTGGATTAATTGCTGTAACTAATATAAGCTTTGCCTTCTTATCACCAAATGCATCTAAAGATACTTTAGCCTTATACTTTCCATAAGTATCTAAATCGTCCTTAGAAATACCTAATGATTTAGCTATATCCACAATTTCTTTAATTTCTGCTTGTTGAGCAATCTCTAAGTCAGTTAACATATCACTAATTCCCCTTGTCTGTGTATTTTGTACAAAGTCAATTGTTTTCATGCGATATACAAAACAATATTATCACAATTAACCTTTTTAATAAAATGTTATTTTATTGAAAGCGTTTACGGTTACTTTAATCTAACTTCTTTACTTTCAAAATCACATACTATCATTTCATCGCGGCTTGTTGGTATGCTTTTTCCAACAAAATCAGCTCTAATAGGTAGTTCTCTATGTCCTCTATCCACGAACACAGCAAGCTCAATCTTTGATGGTCTACCTAAATCCATAATAGCATCCATAGCGGCTCTTACTGTTCTTCCTGTATATAAGACATCATCAACAAGAATTAATACCTTGCCATTAATGTCTTTTTCAAATACGACCTTAGCTTCAATATCCTTCTTGTTATCATCTCTATGTGAAGAAATATTTATTATCTCTAATGGTACATCGACACCTTCAAAGGTTTTAATAAATTCCTTTATAGCCCTAGCTATTGGTGTACCCTTCTTTTCTATACCAACTAATATAACTTGATTTAAATTTTCGTTGTTTTCAATTATCTCATGAGTAACTCTTTTTAAGGTTCTCAAAAATTGTTCTTTTTCAATAATTACTTTCATTTTGCGTCCATTTTTATAAAGACTTTTAGGGAAGCAACAATGCTTCCCCTTAATCTTTAAATATTAATTATTATTCTTCGTCTTCGTCTTCTACAATATTAGCATTATGATAAATTTCAGATACATCATCATATTCTCTTAATAATGCTAACATTCTTCTGAACTTCTCTTCATGATCAGCGTCTAAGTCAACCTTAGTTGATGGAACTAATGTAGTTTCACAAGTATCGAATTCGATATCTTCCTTTGCTGCTTCAAGTGCTGACTTAATAGCATCAAATTGAGCTGGATCTGCAGTAATGTTTACGAAACCATCCTCATCAGTTGATAAATCTTCAAAATCAGCATCGCCAGCCATTAAAGCTTCCATAGCTTCATCTTCAGATAAACCCTCAAATGAGAATACTGCCTTACGTGAGAACATATAGCTTACTGCAGTACCAATTGTACCACCAGTCTTATTGAAAGCTGTACGAACCTCAGTAAATGTACGATTATCATTATCTGTTAAACATTCAACGATAACAGCTACCTGTCCAGGACCATATCCTTCATATACCTTTTCCTTTGTAGCACCAGACTTAACACCTTGTGCCTTTTCAATAGCACGCTTAATAACGTCTGCAGGACATTGATCCTTCTTTGCACGTGCGATTGTATTCTTTAAACCCTGATTCATTTCTGGATCAGGAACACCAGCCTTTGCAGCTTGGAAAATTTCCTTTCCCCACTTAGCATATTTTGCT
>JAILPD010000090.1 GCA_024690445.1 Acholeplasmatales bacterium | reverse complement strand
AAGTTACTGGTGATGTACCACCAAGTGAGGCAATTGAAGTTCAAACAATGCCTACAGTTGATGATATCAAACCTGGTGATAAGACAATTACTAAGATTGAAATCATTTGTAAAGAAAGAATGTTTGAAACATTAAAAGACGGGCTTATGAATATTGGTATTACAGGTATGACTGTATCACATGTAATGGGTTGTGGTATCCAAAAGGGTGCTCCTGAATATTACCGTGGTATTAAAGTTGAACCTACACTTCTACCAAAGATTCAAGTTGATATCGTTGTAGCTAATGTTCCTGCATCACAAGTTATTGAAACTGCTAGAAAGGTATTATATACAGGTCATATCGGTGATGGTAAGATCTTCGTATATAACTGCTTAGATGTAGTTAAAGTTAGAACTGGTGAAACAGGTGCTAAAGCATTAATGGATGTTGAATAAAAGATTAATGTGTCCCTAAATTAAGGGGCACATTACTTGTTAGAAAGGAATTATTATATGTGCGCAATAATTGGGTATTTAAGTCTTAATAATTATGACGAATTGATAAAAGGTTTTGATAAATTGACAAGTAGAGGACCAGATAAATGTGAATTTAAAAGCTTTTCTAATGCTAGAATTGGTTTTAAAAGATTATCAATAATGGGAGTCGATGATTCTGGTATGCAGCCATTTACTTATAAGAATTATTCAATTGTATGTAATGGTGAAATCTATGGATTTAGAAAAACTAAAACTGAATTAGAACAAAAAGGATATAAATTCAAAAGTGAATCAGATTGTGAAATACTTCTTCCACTTTATGAATTATATGGAGTAGATATGTTTAAAAGGCTTGATGCTGAATTTGCGTGCATTATCTATGATGAAAGCACAAAGGATTTTATCGCTGCGAGAGATCCAATTGGTATTAGGCCACTATATTATGGCTATGATAAAGATAATAACATTATCTTTGCCTCAGAGCCTAAATCATTGACTAATATCGCTGATAAAATCCTTCCATTCCCACCAGGACATTATTATAAAGATAAAAAATTCGTTAGTTATTTAGATATTACAAATGTTAATGAATATGTAAATGATGACTTAAATACAATAGCTAAAAACATTCATGATAAATTAGTTCTAGGCGTAAATAAAAGATTAGATTCAGATTCAAAGGTAGGATATTTATTATCAGGCGGATTAGATTCTTCTTTAGTTTGTGCAATTGCCGCTAAAACATTAAATAAAAAAATAGATACATTCTCTATTGGTATGTCTACTGACGCTATCGATTTAAAATATGCTAAGCAGGTTAGTGATTACATTGGTTCAAATCATCATGAGATCATTATTACAAAGGATGATGTATTAAATGCTTTAGAACCAGTAATTGAAATCTTAGGAACATATGATATTACTACTATTAGAGCTTCTATTGGTATGTATTTATTATGTAAGGCAATTCATGAAACTACAGATATTAGAGTTTTATTAACTGGTGAAATATCAGATGAATTATTCGGATATAAATATACAGATTTCGCTCCAAATGCTAAAGAATTCCAAGATGAATCAATTAAAAGAGTTAAAGAATTACATATGTATGATGTATTAAGAGCTGATAGATGTATTTCATCTAATTCCCTAGAGGCTAGAGTTCCTTTTGGTGATTTAGATTTCGTAAAATATGTATTAAGCATTAACCCAGAAAGAAAAATGAATACATATAATATGGGTAAATACCTATTGAGATATGCATTTGTTAAGGATAAGATTTTACCTGAAAATATCCTAATGCGTGAAAAGGCAGCTTTCTCTGACGCTGTTGGTCATTCAATGGTTGATTATTTAAAGGAATTTGCAAATAGTAAATATAGCGATCAAGAATTTGTTAATCTTTCAAATAAATATAGTCATGCTAAACCTTTTACAAAGGAATCACTATTATATAGAGAAATATTTGAAAAATATTATCCAAATCAAAGTGAAATGATTGTTGATTTTTGGATGCCAAATAAAAATTGGGAAAACTGTAATGTAAATGATCCTTCTGCTAGAGTACTAAAGAATTACGGAAATAGTGGAAAATAATTAGAGGTAATAATATGTTTGATTCAATCCATGAGGAATGTGGTGTATTTGGTATATTTGAACCAAATAAAACTAATGTAGGAAAAACAACATATCTTGGCCTTTATGCCTTACAACATAGAGGACAAGAATCATGTGGTATTGCCATTTGTGATGATGGTATTATTAGACATCATAAGGGCTTAGGCTTAGTTGGTGATGTATTTAATAAAGAAAGCCTTAATGAATTAGGTACTGCCAATATGGCAATTGGCCATGTTAGGTATTCTACTACTGGTGGTAATAACATCAATAATGTTCAACCATTAGTAGTAAGACATATAAAAGGAAATCTTGCGTTAGTACATAATGGAAACTTAACAAACGCCGATGAATTAAGAAGGAAATTTGAACTAAATGGTGCTATCTTTAGAGCTACCTCAGATACAGAAGATATCGCATATCAGATAGTAAGTGATAGATTAAAATCTCCATCTATTGAGGAAGCTATAAAGATGACAATGAATGAGATTAAAGGTGCTTATTCATGTATTGCCATGTCAGCTCAAAAGCTTATTGCCTTTAGAGATAAAAATGGTTTTAGACCATTGATGCTTGGAAGAACTAAAACTGGTGGTTATGTAATAGCTAGTGAATCATGTGCCATTGATTCTATCGATGGAACAGTAATAAGAGATATTAAGCCAGGTGAAATATTAACAATATCAAAGGATGGAATTAAATCAGAGATTTTACCTGATTCAACTTCTTCTTTATGTATATTTGAATTCATCTATTTTGCTAGACCTGATTCAATAATTGAAGGTTCTTCTGTTCATGGTGCGAGATTAAATGCTGGTAAGATATTAGCTAATGAATCTCCAGTTGATGCCGATATAGTTATTGGTGTTCCAGACTCAGGATTAGATGCCGCTTTAGGATATTCTATGGAATCTAAAATTCCTTATGGTATAGGTTTTGTTAAAAATAAATATATAGGACGAAGCTTTATAAAACCTACCCAAGAGGAAAGAACTACAGCTGTTAAAATAAAGTTAAATGTAATAAAAGAAACTGTCGAAAATAAAAGAGTAATATTGATAGATGACTCTATTGTTAGAGGAACAACATCAGCTCATATTATTAAACTTCTAAGAGACAATGGAGCTAAAGAAGTTCATTTAAGAATATCTTCTCCTGCATTTAAGCATCCATGCTATTTTGGTACTGATATTGATTCAGAAGAAAATCTAATTGCTTGTAAATATGATACAGTAGATGAAATTGCAAAAGTAATTGGGGCTGATTCATTAGCTTATTTATCTATTGATGGCGCACATAAGCTAGCATCAAATTCTAAATGTCATTTTTGTGATGGTTGCTTTTCTGGTAAATATCCAGTTGAAGTACCAAAAGATACATGCAAAAATAAATTTGAAGAAAAAATCACAAAGTAAAAAGGTGTCTATGACACCTTTTTTAAATCTCTTAACTTACTAATTTTTCTTGACCAAGTTCATTATTATTCTTAATAAATTCTACAAACTTTTCTTGATCAATTGGTTTTGAATAATAGTAACCTTGAATATATTCTACATTAATATTCTTTACTACTATTGTTTGTTCATATGTTTCAATTCCTTCAAATACAATTCTATAGCCTAAGCCTTTAATCATATTTATAGTTGAATTCATAACATATGATGCTATTTCATTATTGAAATATGAATTAACCATTGTCTTATCGAATTTAACAATATCTACAGGCATTTCAACAATATAATTTAAATTTGAATTACCAGTTCCAAAGTCATCTAAAGAGAATGTAAAGCCATATTCCTTAAGCATTTCCATATTCTTTAATAATATCTTCTTAGCTATCTGACCAGTTTCTGTTATCTCTAAATTAATATACTTTGGATTAACATTATATTGCTTAGCAATATCAATATATGTTTGAGCGAAATTTTCTTGTAAGCATTGAATTGTAGATAGATTTACTTCAATATATTGAAGTCCAAGCTTTTCCATATTATTTGCGCTTATGAATCTACATACATCCTCAAATACAATCTTTCCTAATTCTACAATCTTTCCATCACGTTCCATATCTTCAATAAAATCATTAGGATAAATTAGTTTTCCATCTTCATCAATTAGTCTTACTAAAGCTTCGGCAGATGTAAATTTTAAATTAACATTTGAATAAATAGGTTGAAAATATACTACAACTCTTCTTGAAGCTAATGCCTTATCACATTTTTGCTTAACTTCAAACTTATGATGTACCTCATCTACTCTTTCTTTTGTTATTTGAATAACATGCTTTTCAACATTTGCTTGATTAATATTTAAATAATCCATTACATCAATAAAATCATTAGCGTCACTATATAAAGATAAATCATTAAATAAGAATACCTTAGCTGGAATTTCAGTTACGATATTATTCTTTAAATAGAATTTTTCTTTAAACTTTTCTATTTCATCAATGATATTCTTCTTTTCTTTATTACTAGAAACGACAATAATATCATTTCTATCATTTTTAAATACTTTAACTGGATATTCAGATATTGCCTTAACTAAAATTTTAGGGAATCTGTTATAATCTAGGACTGCTTTAGACATTTCATTATCATAGTTAATTAACAATATTTCCTTATTAAATCCCCTTTTAATAGCATCATCAACATATTCCTTAAATGCTCTTTTATTTAAAGCACCTGTAACCTTATCAATATTTAAGGATGGATTTTCTAGCATAATATAAATTACTAATGAGCCTAAAGCCTCAGATAATGATACTGTTAATACTACAATACCTAAATTTGGAACTACATAATTAAAGAATCCTTGTACTGCAGAACCCAATACCCAAAGTGTATTAAATATAATTACACCATAAACTCTTTTTTCATATATTTCTTTTCTATATCTTAAGGCGATATATACTGTTAGACCCATGAATATAAACGAACCAACATAAGTCATTATAATAGGTAATCCTTCAGTATAATCATTTAATCCGGAAGGATCAAAATGAACACTAATTGGTAAAGAATAAATTAATGCAGTAAATCCCACCAATAATATGAATGTAGTCATACATAATGCTGAGAATAATTTTGGATGTAAATTCTCAATATCTCCTAATACATAAACTAGCGCAAGTGATACAACTAATACTACTGTTGCAAGATATGATTTAGCAATAAGCTTAGTAAAGAATTCATTAAATATATCTGGTCTATTAATTGTAACAATAGAGAATATATCTAAAGCTAATGATAAGAAAATAGCAATAGCTTGATATAAGAAAAGTTTATTAGATTTTACTGCATATTTTCTATCTATGTAATAGAAAATAAAAACAATGGACATTATTATTAAACCAGCTATTTGAAATAATATATTCATATCATCAGTCCCTTCTAATTATAATTCTATCATAATCGACATAATTAAACTATAATTAATAAAAAATGCGTTTTATACGAATTTTAACGATACACAAAGAAAAAAAGTGTCCCTATCAATAGGACACTCATTGTCAACTATGCTAATTTCTTTTCTAAATTTTCTCTAATTTTTACAATAAAATCATGAGAATTTAAAGAATAAGCTTTAGTTCCTTCAACAACTAAATTTACTAAGTCCTTAGTCATATAGCCTTGAAGTAATGTATCAACACAAGCTTCTTCTAGTTTAACACCGAAATTATATAAATCATCTAGCTTATCTAATTCAGCTCTCTTCTTTAAAGCGCCACTCCAAGCGAAGATTGTTGCCATAGGGTTTGTAGATGTTTCTTCACCCTTTAAGTACTTATAATAATGTCTAGTTACAGTACCATGAGCAGCTTCATATTCATACTTTCCATCTGGTGATACTAATACAGATGTCATCATAGCAAGTGAACCAAATGCAGTTGAAACCATATCACTCATTACGTCACCATCATAGTTCTTAAGTGCCCAAATATAGCCACCTTCACTTCTAATAACACGAGCAACCGCATCATCAATTAATGTATAGAAATATGTGATACCAAGCTTTTCAAATTCACTCTTATAACAAGTATCATAAATTTCTTGGAACTTTAACTTAAATGTTTGGTCATACTTTTTAGAAATAGTATCCTTTGTAGAGAACCATAAATCTTGTTTTGTATCAATAGCGAACTTAAAACATGAATGAGCAAATGATTCAATTGATGAATCTTTGTTATATAAGCCCTGAAGAACACCAGCACATTCAAAATCATAAATTGTATTCTTTGTTACATTTCCATCAACGTCAGTGAATAATAATTCAGCCTTACCTGGCTTTTCTACTCTAATTTCAGTATCCTTATAAACATCGCCATAAGCATGACGTGCAATAGTGATAGGCTTCTTCCAATTCTTTACTACTGGCTTAATAGTATCAATGATAATTGGAGCTCTAAATACTGTACCATCTAGAATAGATCTAATAGTACCATTTGGACTCTTCCACATAGTTGATAGATTATATTCCTCAACTCTTTGCTTGTTTGGTGTAATAGTTGCACACTTTACAGCTACACCATACTTCTTTGTTGCATTTGCAGAATCAATTGTAACTTGGTCCTTAGTCTTTTCTCTTTCAACTAAGCCTAAGTCATAATACTCTGTTTTTAAGTCTACGAAAGGTAAGATTAATTCATCCTTAATCATCTTCCATAGAATTCTTGTCATTTCGTCTCCATCCATCTCAACAAGTGGTGTGGACATTTTAATTTTTTTCATAATTTCAATACCTCCGAAATCATAAATATTATAAAATATTTATACAATAAAGAAAAGAAAAAAATGTTAATAAACACTTTTGGTTTTTTAGTGTCTACTAACATTTTATCATTTCAACCATTTCTAATTTATTTTCAATTGATTCAAATCTTTTATCACATGCTGAAAATTTAGATTCTATATATGAATTTGTATTTAATGATAAATTGTTATTTTCAACTATATAATCCTTCATTTGTTTAAAGGCACGTATTAAGGCCTTGCTCTGTCTTGTAGCTAAGTCTCCCTTTAATACAGTCATTAACATATAAATTCCTTGTTCAGTAAAGGCATAAGGTGATTTTCTATTTCCACCCCAACTTGATGTGAAATTTTTGCACTTCAAGACTATATCATATTCTTCCTTATTTAATTGAAATCTAAAATCTCTATCGAATTTATCTATATTATTCTTTACTTGCCTATTAAAATTCTTTGTTTCGTATCCATATATTTTTGCAAGTTCAAAGTCTAACATTACTTTTTTACCACGGATAATATAAATCATAGATTCTATTGTTTCATTATTTAATTCGGGTATTATCAATTCATTCTCTATCATATTTATCCTCGTATAATTCAATTATGTTATATTTTCCTTCATCTATTTAAAAGCACGTACTAATGCTAGACTTTGTTTAGTGGCTAATTCTCCTTTTAATACAGTCATTAACATATATATTCCTTGTTCAGTAAAGGCATAGGGTAAACTGGTACGACCGCCTTTATTTGTTGCCCAAATTTGCGCGGTCGATTTTTTCGACCTCGCTATTTCTTTTAATTCTTCATTAGTTATTTGAAATCTATATCTTTCAGGAAATTTATTAATATTATTCTTTACTTGTTCATTAAATCTTTTTGTTTCATATCCATATATTTTTGCCAGTTCAAAATCAAGCATTACTCTTTTGCCTCTAATAATATAAATCATAGATTCAATCGTTTCATTATTTAATTCTGGTACTATAATCTCATTTTTCTCCATATTATTTATCCTCGTATAATTCAATTATGCTCTATTTTTCTTCAACCTTTTTATTCATTATTATCTCCATTTAATAAATGCATAATTACATTTACCATTATTTCCATTTCTTCTGGTTTAGATTCTGCAGTTAAAAGTGTAATAGCAACTAATGTATTATTAGATATTATTAGTTTTCCATTTTTAACTAATCTCTTATTTTTATTTAAGAATTCTAAGAATAATGTAGCAGCTATTCTTTTACATCCATCAGTAAAAGGATGGTCTTTCACTAAGAAATATAATAAGTGTGCAGCTTTATCTTCTATTGTTGAATATAATTCAGTACCAAATACATTTTGGTATACTGCTTCTAATATACCATTTAATTTACCATCTTCTTTTTCTACTCCAAATAGATTAGAATCATTTTTAAATTTCATTGAATCTATTATTCTTCTAGCTTCATCATATTCTATCTTATAAATAGTTTCATTACCTTTAGGTTTAATTAATCTTTGGTGATCATAATCATCTAATAAATCTAAAGCATTAGTATATGTTTTAATAACTTCATTTAATTCATATGAATCTATATTTAAAGCAGATGCAAGCATCTTATTTTGAATATCTATTACTTTATTAAGTTTTTCTAATCTCTTATTGTTAATTGAATATCCTTGAATTAAATACTCTTTCAAAACCTTATTAGCCCATCTTCTAAAAATAATACCTCTTTGAGATTTAACTCTATAGCCAACTGATATAATCATATCTAAATTGTATAGTTTATATGAGTATCTTTGAACACCTAAAGTACCCATATGTGCGTTTTCCGCACACGTGCTATTTTTGTCCAATTCCTCTTCATTATATATATTGTTAATATGACGAGTAATTCGGGTTCTATCAACTCCAAATAATTCAGACATTTCTTCTTGAGTTAACCATACTGTTTCATTTTCTTTATCAGCTCTTACATCAAGTTCAAAATTATTATCTACAAATTTTACAATTTCATATTTTTCCATAATTATTATTTCTCCTCTATAATTTTTGTTTTTTATAATAAAGCACTAATCTTCTTTTATTTCCCAATGACCGCCTTTTGAAGGTCCTATATATTTTATTCTATTGGATTTACACAATTCTCTTTTACCTCTCTTTAAATAATTTATTGGCTGGTGAAATTGAAATACCCTGTTAGGAATATGATATTTTTTATTTTCCAATACTTTAAAAGTGAATAAATAACACTCTGTATTCTTATATAATTGATAATTAATTTCATAACTAATGTATTTAGGTTTTGTGGCATCTATTCGTTCTATAACACTGAATAATTCGATTGATAAATTAGAACCGCACACTCGTTAATTAATTTACGAGTAAGGTTCTTTTTATTTTTCTCAAAAATACATAAAATAGATGTTAAAATAGTGCATATGTCAATGAATTTTCTCAAAGTATATACAAAGTATATAAATGTCATATTTTTCTCTGTATATGTCATAAAATGTGGTATAATACTATTAAGGGGAATGTTATTATGAAACATGGTAGAGGCTACGTTTATGATATTTATTATCATATTGTTTGGTGTGTTAAATATAGGCATAAAATATTAATAGATGACATTAAGGATGATTTTATAGATATCATCACAAATATCTGTAAGAATAATAATTATGAATTAGTTGAAATTAATACCGATAAAGATCATGTTCATATGTTATTGGGATTGTCACCACAGGATTCTGTTCCTGTAGTAATGAAAACATTAAAAGGTGTTTCCGCAAGACTATTAAATCAAAAACATAAAGATGAAATTAGTAAAGTACTATGGGGAGGGCACATATGGAGTCCTTCATATTACATAGCAACTACAAGTGATAATGTTATGGATAATATAAAGAAATATATACAAAATCAAGGTGAAGAGGATGCAAAAAGGGATAAGGATAAGATTATATCCAAATAAAAAACAAATAAATACTTTAAATATAATCTTCGGTCACACAAGGTATGTATATAATTATTTTTTAGATTATTCAAAAAATAATAAAGATTATAGATATACTAATTGGAGTAAGAAATTAACAGAAATTAAAAATAGTGAAGAAACCAAATTCTTAAAAGAAGCGGATAAATTTGCATTACAGAATTCATTAAGAAATTTGCAAACTGCATATGATAATTTCTTTTCAAAAAGAGCTAAAGCTCCTGTTTTTAAGAAAAAGCATAACGAACAAGCTTATAGAACAAATTTTACAAATAATAATATAGTTTTATTTGAAAAAGGAATAAAACTTCCTAAATTAGGAATAATTAAATGTAAATATAAAAAAGATATAAGAAACAATAAAATTATCAGTGTTACAGTTAAGTTATTGAAAAGTGGTATATATGAAGCATCTATAATATATGAATGTGAAGAGAAGGCATTAATAAAAACAGGAAAAAGTGTAGGAATAGATTTAGGTGTAAGAAAGCTAATTACAACTAGTAATAATGAAACATATATTTCTGAATTAAATCTAGATAAAATTAATAGTAAAATTAGAAAAGAACAAAGAAAATTATCTAAATGTGAGTTAAATTCTAATAATTATAATAAACAAAGAAAGAAATTAGCAAAAATCTATAGATATAAGGATAACTATATATTAGATAATATCCATAAAGCAACGAAAGCCATAGTTACTAATTATGATATTATCTATATGGAAGATTTAGATATTATAGATTTGTTATCTAAACAAAAATTGAAGAAGCATAAAAGAAAGATGCTCACATCATCATTAGGTAAAATTAAAACATTACTAGAATATAAATGTGAGCATTATGACAAGACTTTAAAAAAGATAGATAGATATTATCCATCTAGTCAAACATG
>JAILPD010000059.1 GCA_024690445.1 Acholeplasmatales bacterium | reverse complement strand
AAAGAAGGATGTTGCTTTAGGTAAATTAGATAAGAGAATATTTAACCATTTAGTAAATAACTGGGAAAATATCATGGCTATTACTAAGGGTGTTGAAAGCAACGTTATTGAGCAATATAATGCGATGAGACAGGAATTCGCAGCTCTTTCTAAATCTAAAGTATTATTCTCATTATTTGATTATGAGGATACTTATAGATCTATTTTTGATAATGATGATAGAGAAAGTGAATCTTTAGAAGAATCAGTTGAATCTGAAGAGGTTTATGAGGAAGAAGTAACTGAAGAACCTGAGGAAATAGTTGAAGAAGAAGTTGTTGAAGAGATTATTGAAGAGCCAGAAGAGTCTACTGAAGAGATAATCGAAGAGGAAGAATCTTATGACGAGGAAGATGATTCTGAGTCTTTAGAAGAATTAGAAGAAGAAATTGAAGACGAAGAATTAGAAGATGAGTCTTTAGAAGATTTAGGTGAATTAGCTGAAGAACCTGAAGAAGAGATTATTGAAGAATCAGTTGAGGAATCAGGTGAATTATTTAAAGAAATAACTAGTGAATTAAATGAAAATGAAGATGATTTTGAATCATATATTAATTCATTATCTGACAAAGAAGAAACTAAAGAAGAATCTAGTGATGATGAATTCGAAGCATTTATTTCAAACTTAGGCGAAAAGGAAGAAATTGCTGAAGAACCTGAAGAAATAATTGAGGAAGAAGTCGAAGAAAAAATCATTGAAGAAGAACCAGAAGAAATTGAAGACGAAGAATTAGAAGATGAGTCTGATGAAGATTTAGATGAATTAGATGATGACGATGACTCTTTAGATGATGAAGACTTTGATGATGAAGACGACGATGACGAGGACGAGGAATCAGAGGAAGATGAGGATGAGTTCTTAGATGACGAAGACGATGAGTCGTTAGATGAAGAGGATGAATACGAATTTGATGATTTAGTTAATCGTGAAAAGTAGTTTAGAGAGCAGAAAAAAACTGCTCTTTTTCTATATCTTAAGAACATTAATTAAAAAAAGTATGAAGTTGTACAATTGTTTATATGAATTTACGCTTTCAATCATTTTCTAATTCTATTTTTAGTGGCGTTGTGATATAATACTTACGGTAATGTAATATATTATATATATTAACTATAATAAAACTCGGGAGGAATTTTCTCATGTCAATTTTATTGGGAAAGAAAGTTAAAATTTTTAGTTTAACATCTAATGTTGAACTTGCACAGGAGATTGCAGATGCTGTAGGTGTACCTCTATCTAGTTGTGATGTACTTCACTTCGCTGATGGTGAAATTAATGTACAAATCAACGAGACAGTAAGAGGTCATAACATTTTCGTTGTTCAACCTACTTCAGCTCCAGTTAATGATCACTTAATGGAATTATTAATTATGTGCGATGCATTAAAGAGAGCTTCAGCAAAGTCAATCAATTTAGTTATTCCATATTATGGATATAGCCGTCAAGATAGAAAGGCTAGAAGCCGTCAGCCTATTTCAGCTAAGTTAGTTGCTGACTTATTACAAGTAGCTGGTGCTGACCGTGTTATTACAATGGATATCCATGCTGCTCAAGAGCAAGGTTTCTTCGATATTCCAGTTGATAACTTCATGGGCTTACCTATCTTATCAAATTATGTAATGGATAAGCATTTAGATAACCTAGTTGTAGTTTCTCCAGACCATGGTGGAACAACTCGTGCAAGAGAATTTGCAAAGGTATTAGATACAACAATTGCTATTATTGACAAGAGAAGACCTGAACCTAACAAGGCCGAGGTTATGAATATAATTGGTGATGTTAAGGGAAAGACATGCTTATTAGTTGATGATATGTGTGATACTTGTGGTACATTAACTATCGGTGCGGAAGCATTAATGAAGGCTGGTGCTACTGAGGTTTATGCAGCATGTACTCATGGTGTATTATCTGGTCCTGCTATTGAAAGAATTCAAAATTCTTGCATTAAGGAATTAATTATCACTAATACAATCAAGTTAGCTGATTCTAAGAAGATCGATAAGATTAAGGTATTATCTGTTGGTCAATTATTAGGTCATGGTATCTTAAGAATATTATCTGATGAACCATTATCTGGTTTATTCACTTATTCTTACGACAAGAGCAAGAGAGAATTATTATAATATGAAATTAGTTGTAGGGCTTGGAAATCCAGGTTTACAATATGCTAATACTAGACACAACTGTGGATTCATTGTTTTAGATAAATTTGCTAAAAAGAATGATGTTGAATTCAAACTTAATGCAAAACTAAAAGGAGAAGTAGCACAAATAACATTAAATGGTGAAAAAGCTATTCTCTTAAAACCAATGACTTATATGAATCTATCTGGTGAGTCAGTAATATTAGTAAAGAATTTCTATAAAATCGAAATTGATGATATCTTAATTGTAAGTGATGATTTAGATTCTAGATTAGGTAGACTTAGATTAAGAGCTAAAGGAAGTGCTGGTGGCCATAATGGTCATAAGAATATTGCACAACACTTAGGCACAGATGAATATAAAAGAATTAAAATAGGAATTGATAGAGATCCTAACATTCCTGTTGTTGATTGGGTGCTAAAGAAATTTAGTGAAGATGATATGGCAACAATAAATCAATCTACTGATTTAGCAGTAGCTGCTATAGAAGAATTTATTAGTGGTGTTGACTTCATGAAAATTGCATCTAAATATTCTTCAAAATAATTGAAAGCTGCATATGCAGCTTTTTAATTTTATGTTAAAATTAGAGGGTGTAAAGGATTGAGAAATTATGGCAACAAAAAGACAAAAGAAAAAAGCAATAAAAACGGCTAAAAAGGTAGCTAAGAAAAGCCCGATATTATTCATAGTATTAGCGTTACTTGTTGTAGGACTTGTAGTAGCTGGATTTATTCTATATAAAAATGGATATTTTGATAAATGGTTTAGTAAAAATGATAATCAAAACAATAAAGAAATTGTATATGCAGAAGATGGATATAATGAAAATATAATATATGATGATTTCCAAATTCATTTTATGGAATTAGGTAACGATAAAGCTGGAGATTCAATTTATATAAAGGCTGGCGATAATGATATTTTAATTGATGCAGGGTCAAGAAGAGAAAGTGCTTCAACACTTAGAAATTATATTAATAAATATTGTACTGATGGTAAACTTGAATATGTTATTGCTACACATGCTCATGAGGACCATATTGCAGCACTTTGTGGAGTTGATAGTAGTAAATCAGGTATTTTTTATAATTATAAAATTGATACATTAATAGATTTTGCTTTAACTGATGTAACATCTAACTTATATGAAGTTAGTTATGTTAATGCATTAACATATTTAAATGAAAAAGGAACAGTTCATCATAAGGTAGACTATTATTTTGATAGTGAAAAGAATCCTACATCAGACGCAACAATTAAACTAGCTGATAATATTACAATGAATATTATTTACAATAGGTATTATTTTGAAAAGTCTAGCAAGGAAAATAATTACTCTGTTTGTACTATGTTTAATTATAATGATAAGCATTACTTGTTCACTGGTGATTTAGAAAAATCAGGCGAAGAATCTATTGCTTCCTATTATGATGGTTCTACACCTGAAAAGACGTTGCCTAAAGTAGAACTATTTAAAGCAGGCCATCACGGATCTGAAACATCATCAAATGAGTGTTTATTAGAAATAATAAAGCCAAAGATGTGTGTTGCTTGCTGTTGCGCTGGAAATACTGAATATTCTGTTATTAATGATAATATTTTCCCAACACAAGCATTCATTAATAGGATTGCAAAATATACTTCAAGAGTTTATATAACTACATTATTTGATCAAACTACTGGAAATTACACATCAATGAATGGTAATATAATAGTATCTTCAGATGGTTTAAATGTGGGACTTAATGCATCCAATAATTTAATTAGATTGAAAGATACAGAGTGGTTTAATGAAAAAGTATATTTATTAGA
Source organism: Acholeplasmatales bacterium (assembly GCA_024690445.1). The sequence continues at coordinate 252 of JAILPD010000059.1, read as the reverse complement.
TGGTAAAATTGCTAAAGGGAATAAAGGTTCTAAAGATTTCTATATAGCTAGTGATAGTGGAGTTGTTGAAAAGCCTAGAAGAGTATGGCCATCAAGTGTTAGTTAATTGGAGGATTTTATGGAATTTATATTAAGTAAAATTAAAGAGTACAATAAAATTCTTATATTTGGACACGTTAGACCCGATGGAGATTGTATTGGAAGCCAATATGGTCTTGCTAGAATCATTAAAGAGACATATCCTAATAAGGA
>JAILPD010000055.1 GCA_024690445.1 Acholeplasmatales bacterium | reverse complement strand
ATGGAGGCCCCGACCGGATTCGAACCAGCGATCGGGCAGTTGCAGTGCCGTGCCTTACCACTTGGCTACAGGGCCATAAGTTTTAACAAGTAATATTCTATCAAAGCAGGCCTTTTAAGTCAAACAATATTTATCATTTTTAAAATAATTAGCACTCTACTGTTGACAGTGCTAATTTTAGGGACTATAATATAAGTGTAGTCAGGTATAAGGCTATGAAAGGTGGGATTATTTATGCAATATAATGAAACAAATGAAAACGAAAATGTATTAGAAAAATATGGTCGTGATGTTGTTCAACTTGCGAGAGATGGTAAGATTGATCCTGTTATTGGTCGTGATGAAGAAATTAGACGTATAATCAAAATCTTATCACGTAAAACTAAGAATAATCCAGTATTAATCGGTGAACCAGGTGTAGGTAAAACAGCTATCATTGAAGGTTTAGCTAGACGTATTGTCGCTAATGACGTACCTACTTCTTTAAAGAATAAAACTATATTCGAACTAGATATGGGTGCGTTAGTCGCTGGTGCGAAATATCGTGGTGAATTTGAGGAGAGATTAAAAGCTGTTCTTAATAAAGTTAAAGAATCTGATGGTAATATTATTATGTTTATCGATGAGATTCATTTAATTGTTGGGGCAGGTAAAACTGATGGTACCTTAGACGCAGGTAATATGCTAAAACCAATGCTTGCTAGAGGCGAATTACACTGTATAGGTGCGACTACTTTAAAGGAATATCGTGAATATATAGAAAAAGATTCTGCACTTGAACGTAGATTCCAAAAGGTACTAGTTTCCGAACCTTCTGTTGAAGATACTATTTCTATTTTACGTGGTATTAAAGAAAGATTTGAACTACATCATGGTGTAACAATCCAAGATTCAGCGATTGTTTCTGCTGCTACTTTATCTAATAGATATATTACAGATAGATTCTTACCAGATAAAGCGATTGATTTAATTGATGAAGCTTGTGCTTCTTGCCGTATGGAAATAGATTCTAAACCAACTGTATTAGATGACGCAGATAGAAAAATAGCTCAATTAAAAATTGAAGAAATGGCACTTAAAAAAGAATCAGATCCAGCAAGTGCTAAAAGATTAGTATTAATTAAGGATGAATTAACTAAGCTTGAAGCTGAAGCTAAAACTCTTGAAGCTAAATGGATTAATGAGAAAAATGAAATTCAAAAATATAAAAATATAAAAAAGGATTTAGAGGATGCTAAATTCAAACTTGAAAAAGCATTTAATGAAGGCGATTATAAAAAAGCATCTGAACTTCAATATTCTACTATTCCTTCTTTAGAAGCTAAGATTAAAGAATATCAAGAAAAATCTAAAACTGATCATTTATTATCTGAATCTGTTAGTGAAGAAGATGTTGCTGAGGTTGTTGCTAAATGGACTAATATTCCTATTAGTAAGCTAATGCAAGGTGAAAGAGAAAAGATTTTAACATTAAAAGAAACTTTAACTGATAGAGTTATTGGCCAAGATGAAGCTGTTGAATTAATATCTGATGCGATTATTCGTCAAAGAGCAGGTATAAAAGATGAAAATAAACCAATTGGTTCATTCTTATTCTTAGGTCCAACAGGTGTTGGTAAAACAGAGCTTGCTAAAGCTTTAGCCGAAGCTTTATTTGATAGTGAATCTCATATAGTAAGATTAGATATGAGTGAATATATGGAACCTCATAGTGTGGCTAAACTAATTGGTGCTCCTCCTGGATATGTAGGATATGATGAAGGTGGTCAATTAACTGAAAAAGTTAGACGTAGTCCTTATTCTATTATTCTATTTGATGAAATTGAAAAGGCTCATCATGATGTATTCAATATTCTTCTACAAATCCTTGATGATGGTAGATTATCAGATTCACAAGGTAGAACTGTTGATTTCAAAAATACAATAATTATCATGACATCTAATTTAGGTAGTGAATTACTTCTATCTCATGATTCTGATTCTAAGCATAAGGTTGAAATGTTATTAAAACAATCATTCAAACCTGAATTTTTAAACAGAATTGATGAAATAATTACATTTAATCCATTAAATAAAGATGTTCAAATGAAGATTGTATCTAAATTGTTACATAATCTTAACTTAAGATTATTAACTCAAGAAATTAATATTACTTATACTGATTCTTTAAAGAAATATATTCTAGATCAATCATTTGATGAAGAATATGGTGCTAGACCAGTAAAAAGATATATTCAAAAATACATTGAAACATTTATCGCAACTAAAATTATTAAAGGCGAAATTAAACCTAACGTTGAATATGTTTTAGATGCTAATAATAATGAATTAAGATTATTATTTAAATAATAAAAAAAGGAATCTCCTTTCGATTTTGAAAGGAGATTTTTGTTATTATAATACTTCTACTAAGAAAATATAATTTTCATCAGAATTTCTCTTAATTGTATAAGTACCTGCATCTAAATTAAATGTAAATAATGTTGGAGTAGATGTTGTATCTTGTGTTTGTAAAGTTGAACCATTCTTTTGAATATCAATCTTACCAGCACTACCTTTACTTCTCGCAACAATATTAACTGTTGTAGATTCTGTTAAAGTAAATGTAATTGTACCTTTACTATCCATCTTATAACATACACCTAAATCAGTTCCGTTATAGTTATATGAACCTTTATCTGTTTTATAACTATTTTTCGCAACAGTAAATGAAACATCACCAGTTACTACATCTTTACTACCTGTAAATGTTAATGTAGATGCTTCTTTTAAACTATCTAATGTTGCTAAAGCGTTAGTTAATTTAGAATGATTTGTTATTTTTTCTTTTTCTGATGCTTCAAGTGTATTAAACATATTATTTGCTTCATTAACTTGAGCTTTATCAGTTCTAGCTATTTCATTAGGTAATGAATCGATTAAACAAATTACATAATTTACTTTAATTTTTGATATATCAGTAATTAAAGCTTTATCTTCATCATTTAATTCATTATAGATATTATAAATTGTCTTATATGATTCTAAATCATTAGCGTCTTTAATTGAATTGTTAATGTTATAAACATTGTATAATCTAGTATATTTGTTTATTGCATCATAAAGTATATTATAATTTGTTATTTGAGCTTCTTGAGCATCATCTAACAAATCATATAATACCATCGCATTTTCAATTAATAATTTCTTATCTAATGTTACTTCACCAATATTATTAATTGAATCTATACAGTTTTGAACTGAATATTGAGCATATTGACTAATCGCATTAGTTAATACATTTAAATTTGAAGTACTTGAAGACGAATCAAATAATACTAACATATTATATGCTCTTCTTGCATTATTAATCTTATCATTAGAATCTTTATTAAC
>JAILPD010000006.1 GCA_024690445.1 Acholeplasmatales bacterium | reverse complement strand
AAAAAGCAATTAAGAAAAATACTAAATTAATTTTTATTGAAACATTAGGAAATCCAAACAGTGATGTAATCGATATTGAAGAAATCGCAAAGATTGCACATAAGAATGACATTCCACTTGTTATTGATAACACATTTGGTACCCCATATTTAATTAGACCAATTGAATTTGGCGCTGATATCGTAGTTCATTCAGCAACTAAGTTCATTGTAGGTCATGGTACAGCATTAGGTGGTGTAATCGTTGATTCTGGTAAGTTTGATTGGGAAAAGTCAGGAAAGTTCCCTCAATTTGTAGAACCAAACGTATCATACCATGGTGTATCATTCACAAAGGCAGTAGGCCCTGCAGCATTCGCTGTATATATTAGAGCTATTCTATTACGTGATACAGGAGCTGCTATTTCACCAGTTAATGCATTCATCGCATTACAAGGTCTTGAAACATTATCATTAAGAGTTGAACGTCATGCATATAACGCTGCTAAGGTTGTAGAATATCTTGCTAAGAACCCTAAGGTAGCTAAGGTTCATCATCCACTTGTATCTAATGATGAAAAACAAAAGAAGTTATATAAGAAATATTTCCCTAATGGTGGTGGTTCAATCTTCACATTTGAAATTAATGGTACTGAAGAGGATGCTAAGAAGTTCATTGATAACTTAAAGTTATTCTCATTACTTGCAAATGTTGCAGATGTAAAGTCATTAGTTATTCACCCAGCTTCAACTACTCATGCTGAATTATCAGATAAGGAATTAGAAGAGGTTGGTATTTATAGAAATACTATTAGATTATCAATTGGTACAGAACATATCGATGATATTATCGAAGATTTAGATTTAGCATTTAAAGCTTTATAAAAAAGGAGATAATTATTATGGCAAACATTCATAAGAGTATTGTTGAATTAGTAGGTAATACACCTCTAGTAGAATTAACAAATTTTGAAGCAAATAATAAATTAGAGGCAAAAATCATTGCTAAGGTAGAATATTTTAATCCAGCTGGTTCTGTAAAGGATAGAATTGCGAATGCAATTATAGCTGATTATGAGAAAAAGGGAGTTTTAAAGAAGGGAGCAACTATTATTGAACCAACTTCAGGTAATACTGGTATTGGTTTAGCTGCAATAGCTGCTGCTAAGGGATATCGTCTTATAATCACTTTACCTGAAACTATGTCAGTTGAAAGAAGAAATTTAATTAAGGCATATGGTGCTGAGCTAGTTTTAACAGATGGCTCATTAGGTATGAAGGGTGCCATTGCTAAGGCAGAAGAGTTACAAAAGGAGATTAAGGGTTCCGTAATAGCTGGTCAGTTCGTAAATCCAGCTAATCCTCAAGCTCACTATGATACAACAGGTCCAGAAATTTGGGCAGATACTGATGGCAAGGTTGATATATTCGTTGCTGGTATCGGTACAGGTGGTACTATCTCTGGTGTAGGTAAATTCTTAAGAGAAAAGAATCCAAATGTTCAAATCATTGGTGTTGAACCTAAGGGTTCTCCAGTATTAACTGAAGGACATGCTGGTCCACATAAGATTCAAGGAATTGGTGCCGGCTTCGTTCCTCAAACATTGAATACAAAGATTTATGATTCAGTTATCGATGTAGAGAATGAAGATGCATTCGCTACTAGCAAGGAAGTTGCTAAAGGTGATGGTATCTTAGTTGGTATTTCTGCAGGTGCTGCAATCTTCGCTGCTAAGGAATTAGCAAAGAAGCCAGAAAATAAAGGAAAGAATATTGTAGTATTATTACCAGATACTGGTGATAGATATTATTCAACTCCATTATTCCAATAGAATAAGATTATTAATGCCCAATAATTTTGGGCATTTTTTGCCAGTTTGAATATTATTTAAAATATGGTAAAATTTATATCAGTTGGAGGATTATAAAATGAAGTGTGTAAATTGTGGTAATCAAACTTTTATTGATATCAAATTAGATAGTAATGACATTACTATGCAGGCATGTACAAAGTGTGGACATTTGGAATATTTTTATAGAATGGACAAGGTTAAATTATTAACTGAAATTAATCTATTAAATAATCAATCAGAAGCACTAGAAATCATAGCTACTAATGAGAATCAAACAGTTAAAGCACAAAAGGAAGCAGAAGATAAAATTGAGGCTATTGAGGCTAAGATTTTAAAGATTAAGAACAAGATCAACAAGTTGAAGTAAGAATTTATTTATTTTGAAATTTGACAAAAAATTCAAAATGGATATATAATAATACCGTGGGCTTTTTCCCACAGGGTTATGGATGGAAAAAGAGGATAAAAGGACCGACGTATTGGTGGCGTCGGTCTTTTTATTATATTTTATCTTACGCAAAAATGTACACTGGTGTATAATTTAATTGTAAAGAGAGTGATGAATTAATGATTTTATATTTTTCAGGTACAGGAAATACAGCATTTATTGCCAATGAAATCGCAAGAAGAACTGATGATGATGCTATTAATTTATTAAATAGAATAAAGAATAGTGATTATTCAGAAATTCATTCTGAAAAGCCATTTATTATTTGTCTTCCTGTATATGTTTGTACAATACCTACTTTTTTAATTAAGTATTTAAAAAAATTAAAGCTATCTGGAAATAAAAATGTATATTTCATATTTACAAGCGGTGGCTATGCTGGCATGAGTGTAACTAAAGGTAGATCTATTGCTAGAAAGCATCATATGAAATTTTTAGGTAGAGCTGAATTTCAAATGCCTAGAAATTATCTAGTAAGTGGCCACTATCCACCTAATACTGATGAAGAAATAAAGGAAAGAATAGAAAAATCATTTAAAAAACTTGATAGTGTTGTTGAAACAATCAAGAATGGTGGTAAGCTAAAGGAACGCTATGTATGGTTATTAGAAAAGATAATAATAGTACCATTTGTTCCTGTATGGAGTAAGATAAAATTTAAAACAAAGGATTTTTATGTCAATGATAAATGTATAGGTTGTGGCAAATGTGAAAAGGTCTGCCCACTAAATTGTATTAAGATTGAGAATAAGATTCCTGTTTGGATGAATGCACATTGCGCTCATTGTGTTTCTTGTCTTCAAAATTGTCCTGTTGAGGCCATTGAATTTAAAGATAAGACAGAAGGAAAACCAAGATACTCAATAAAAAGATATAAAAATATTACTGATGATTTAACTAACAACAAGTAGTTTTTACACTATTTGTTGTTTTTTTGTTGCATAGATGTATAAAATAATATACATCATGTTGCTTAATATTTGAAAATGTAATACAATTAACTTATTAAAGTACGATAATTATAAATAAAATAGGAAGGAGGATGTTGTTATGGTTCGTTTCGATCTTTCTAGCTATATTTTTAATATTAATTTTGAATATGTAGCTATTTTAATCATGATAGCTTGTTTATTTTACATGTTCATCGAAAAGCTTATCATAATGAAAAGAAGTATGCTTTTCGCTTTTTTAATTGTCCTTTCTATAATAAGTACTACATTTGATATTTTTAGAGCCCATATCTCGAATAAGATAGTTAATGGTGAAATGGGGCTTGAGTATTTTAGCGTGGTTAATGCTCTACAAACCTCATATTTGTTAATTCTATTCTTATCGATATTTGGCTTTGTATTATATGTTGTTTATATAACTTGTGGTATTCAATTCTTAAAGAAAAAGAAATTAGAATTACTAGCGCTTTTTGCACCTATAACTATTGTTACCGTATTAACATTTGTTAATTATTTCTATCCAATTATTGTTAATTATGGTTACGAAGGAACTGCGAAATTTTATGAAGTCAACGTATATGTTTATCTCACAGTTGTTTTTATTGAAGTGAGTTATTTAGCACTAGCTATTCGATATATTAGTAAATACAAAATAATATTTGATAAAAAACAAATACTAGCTACTGCGTTTATTCCATTTTTAATGGGCGCTGGATTTGTGGTAGAATTCATTTTTTCTAGATATTTAGTATTATCATTTATGATTGCTCTATGTATTCTCATTGTTCAAACAACATTTGAATCAAGTGAAGATATGATAGATGAAAATACAAATCTATATAATGTATCAGAGTTTATTAGAACACTAAAGAAGATATATTTAAATGGTGATAGCAAATTTATATTACTATTTAAAATCACAAATTATTCTGAGCTAATGAAGATATATGATATAGCTGAGGTTAGGAAATATGAAAAGTTGGTTACTCATAAATTAAATGAGATTAGAAATAAAAATAAAGTAGTATATACATTATTCTCATTAAATAATGGTTATTATGCATCATTATTTGATATAAAAACTAACCATGATTTTGAATCCGATAATATAATTGTTGAAACATTAAGAAGTATTAAGTCATTTAATGACTTTAATCCAATTATTGAAGAATGTTTGATAGAAGTTACAAAAGACTTTGAAAACGCTGATGAAGCGGCAAATTTCGTAGGTAATTATAGACAATCAATAACATTTAAAAAGGACTTCACTAAATATAGTGATGTTTCTAATAATCAAAACTTAATTATTTCTAATCATCTAGAACAAATTATTGATACTGCACTAAGAGAAAAAGAATTTGCTGTTTATTATCAACCAATTTATTCTATAGAAAAGAAAAAATTCATTAGTGCTGAGGCATTAGTTAGATTAGTATCTAAGAAATATGGATTCATTTCACCAGCATCATTTATTCCATATGCCGAAAAAACAGGAAGAATTGATGAAATAGATGCCTTTGTAATGGAAGAAGTATTTAAATTTGTTTCAAGTACTGTATTTAAGATGCTTGGTTTAAGCTATATCGAAATTAATTTATCAATGGCAGAATGTGTAAGTCCAAGCTTAGCAAGAAGAATTAGAGAATTAATGATTAAATATAATGTTAATCCTTCATATATTAATATGGAAATAACTGAATCATTTGAGGCTGGTGATCTAGAAATGATTAATGAAAACTTAAAGAAGATTTCTGAAATGGGCTTTAGATTGTCACTAGATGACTATGGTACTGGTTATTCTAATATTAATAGATTTAGAAGCTTACCTATTTCAATTGTAAAAATTGATAAATCGTTAGTAGATGAAAGTGAAGATGAAGGTATCAAGAAAATATTAGATTATTCATTTAATATGGTAAAGGATTTAAATAAAGAGACAGTTGTTGAAGGAGTAGAAACTAAAGAACAACTTGATAGATTTATTGATTTAGGTGCTGATTTTATCCAAGGGTATTATTTTTCTAAACCATTAGATTTCGATAAGTTTATTGATTTTATTTATCAAAGAAATATGTAATTAGGAGGTGATGAATATGCTTACTACAAACATCATAGATTTTAATATAGCTGCAGCTTTTATATTTGTTATGATTACTTTTTATATAATTTATAGAAAAGTATATAAGTCATATTCATCAAGATTATTCCTTCTTATTACAGTTCTATATTTCTTTATTACAGTAATTGATATATTTACTTCAATAGAAGGCTTCAATCCTATGGTCTATAAGGTTTTGATGTTTATATATTATGTAGTTAAATATTTAGTTGCGATAGTTTATCTTTTATATATTATTTTAGTTACAAATTCTAAGGGAATGTTAAAGCCGCTAAGAAGTAAGATAATATTGTCTATTCCATTTGTTGTTACTATTGCGTTTTTAATTGTTAATTTATTTACAGGAAATATATATTATTTTATAGGTGCTGATTACTATAGAGGTGATTATATATTTGTATTCTATGGCTTATCATTCATTTATGTAGCCATTGGTGTTGTGTGGTTATTACTTAATTTTAAAGTGTTTTCTAAATTAGAAAATATTGCGTTATTTTCAGTTTACGCATTTTCAATTCTTGCGTTAATAATTCAATATTTCTATCCAAAGGTACTAATTGAAATGCTTTCGACTTCATTTGCAATTTTATTGTTAAATATTACAGTTGAAAGAAGTCAAATAATTGTAGATCAAAAAACAGGATTAAAGAATAAGAGTAATTTTAAGAGAACTATTAATAGTATTTTTAAGAGAAAAGAACCTCATGGATTAGTAATTTTCTATATTAGCAATTATCTAGTTTTATATGAGAAATTTGATTATAATGAGGCTTTTAAGCAATTAAGATATTTCTCGTCATTGTTAAGTAGAGTCTTAATTGATGATATTTCATATGATACTTATTATTTAGAAAATGGACGCTTTGGATTAATTACTGGTGATAAGGATGATGCTAAGAGATTAGCGAATAGATTAAATAGTGCAATTATTAGAGAATATGATAATAAAGTAATATTTAATATTCATTATGTTCTTTGTTCATCAATTATTCCTGAGGATTTTAGAAGTGCTAATGAATTCCATGAATTTATGTTTAATTTTGGGGATTCTCAATATGAAAAGCGTGTAATTAGTGTTGATGAAATAAAAGCTGATGTTAAGCATAATATCATTATTAAGCTTGATGATATTTTAGATAACGTAATTAATAATCATGATATTATAGTAGAGTTCCAACCTATATATAATTTAAATGAAAAGAAATTTACTGTAGTAGAAGCTTTAGCTAGAATAATTGATAATGATTTAGGTATTATTTCCGCTGATAATTTCGTGCCTTATGCAGAAAAGAAGGATAAGATGTATGAAATAGATATGATTATTCTTGAAAAAGTATTTAATACATATAATATGCATAAAGCTGATTTTATTGGTATTGAACTTGTAACTATAAACTTATCTATTCAAACTATTTCTAATCCTGATTTCTTATCTGATTTAATTAGGCTAGAAAGAAAGTATGGTATTGATAAGAGAATGCTTGCCTTTGAAATAAAGGAACGAGAAGATGTCGCATTCGATAAATATGATTATGATGCTATAACTAATTTAAGAAATAATGGCTATTCATTATCTTTAGATAATTATGGTGTAGGTTGTATGCCGGTAGATAGCTTAGCAAAGGTGCCATTTGTGAATATTAAATTCGATAATATATTTGGCGGTAGCTGTCATGATAAGGATACATATGTAATCCTAGACAATACTATAAAACTATTTAGGAAATTAAATAAGTTATCAGTTTGTGCTGGAGTAGAAGATGAAACAGCAGCGAATGCAATTGAATCATTAAAACCAGATTATGTCCAAGGATTCTATTATTCGATGCCATTAGAATTAGATGATTTAATCAAATTCTTAAAAAATAAAAATGGTATAGAAAGTAAATAAAAAATAAGTAGTTTATTTGCAAACTACTTATTTTTTATTATTGCACTCATTCCGTTTGTTAGTAAAGAAGAAGTAAGATTAATCATTTCTTCAATAGGAATTGTTTTCCCAAGAGATACCCATTCTCTATAACAATCTAATAGAGTATGGTAATAATGATTTGTTATTATTCTTTGATATGTTGGTTTAAAATTTTTAATTGATTTTAAATTATCATTTATTTCTGCTCTATCTATAGCACTAAGTCTATGTTTTTCTCTTATGTAATCCAGTTGAGGTGATAGTATTATTTTTTCTTGAACTGGTGATTCCATTAATAATTCAAAAAAAGCACGCACCTCAGGTTCAACATTTGTTATATAATCATAATCCCTAGTTTTTTCTATAAATTTATCAAAAAATTCATCTTGAACTTCGTTTAAAACATCATCTATATAACGGTAATGAAGATAAAAAGTTCTGCGATTTAGTTTTGCTTTTTCGCATAGCTCTTTAACAGATATATCATCGAGGTTATCATGTATTAACATTAATTCCTTGGTTGCCTCCTTAAATGAATTTTTTGTCTTAGCTACTCTTGGGTCGATTTTTCTCATAGACATACCAACTTTCATATGATAAATTAAGTACATTAAATACTTGATTTCATTATATTTTTATTGGTACATTTTATCAACAATTGTGAATATTTTTATGGATAATAGTAACATTCTTATAAAAAATGTGAATAAAATCCACTTTTTTTATTATCAGGAATTATTTGACAGTGTTTATGACTGATAGAAATAAAAAGAACTGCTTTGTAGCAGTTCCTTTTTTGGCTTTTTACTTATATTCATCAAATAATTCTTTGAATGCCTTCATTGAATTAGTGATTGTTTTGCTAGAAACACAATAAGCTAATCTTACATATCCTTTTACACCGAAATTATCACTTGGAACAACGATAATATTGTGCTTTTTTGCTTTTTCCATGAACTCGTATGCATCATCCTCTAATGCCTTCATAAATAGATAGAAGGCACCTTCTGGCTTTACACATTCATAGCCGATGTTTGTTAATCCATTATAGATTAAATCTCTATTTTTCTTATATTCATTCATATCAGAAGTCTTATCAGCACAAAGCTCAATAGCATGTTGCATCAAAGAAGGAGCACATACATAACCATAAGCTCTACCAGCGCCTAAGCATGCTAAGAATAGGTTTTTAGAATCAGCTGCTTTATTAGGTACTAATACATAACCAATTCTTTCTCCTGGTAATGATAGGCTCTTAGAATATGAATAACATACGATTGTATCATCATATAGATTAGGAATATGAGCAATCTTTATTCCGTCAAATACGATTTCTCTATATGGCTCATCACAAATGATATAAATTGGATGATTATAAATTGTTTCCTTATTTCTTAATAATTCAGCTAGCTTCTTTAAAGATTCTTCACTATATACAACACCTGATGGGTTGTTAGGAGAATTAACAATAATAGCTTTTGTATTCTTGTTGATTTCTTTTTCTAATTCATCAAAATTGATTCCAAATGATTTCATATCAGGCTTTACTACCTTAAATGTAGCACCAGCACCTTCTGCGAATACCTTATATTCAGTGAAATAAGGAGCTAAAGCTAATACTTCATCATTCTTTGATTCAACTAATGCTCTTAATGCGATACATAATGATGCGGCTGCACCACAAGTCATATAGATATTGTTGATATCATATGATGTATTGAATTTTTTGTTTAAATCATCAACAATCTTTTTTCTAGTATTATTATCACCAGGGGCAGAAGTATAGCCATGTGTATATGTATCATCGCCATCATTGATAATTTTAATTAATGCTTTATTTAATTCTGGATTAGGCTTAACAGATGGATTTCCTAATGAGAAATCAAATACGTTATCCTCACCGATTTCTTGTTTTCTTTGTTTTGAAAATTCAAATAACTCTCTAATAATTGATCTATTTGAACCTAGATTTAACATTTCCTTGTTCATAATTGGCCTCCCTTTAAAACA
>JAILPD010000118.1 GCA_024690445.1 Acholeplasmatales bacterium | reverse complement strand
AAATGCTTATATTTATTTAAATTATACATATACTGAAAATGGTGTAGATGTTAAAAAAGAATATATATTAAAATATACATATGATGATTATTATATTACCGCTGAAGAGGCTGAAGAATTAAATATTACAGCAACATCAGGTGGAATCAAAAGATAATAAAAAATGGACTTTTTAGAAAGTCCATTTTATTTTTTATCCATTAAGTTTAGCAATAATAGTAGGTAATTCTCCATCTACCTTATCATTATCTAATTGACAAGTACCAGCATTTGCGTGGCCACCACCACCATATTCTAAGCATAATTCACCAATATCAATCTTAGAATTCTTATTGATGATACTCTTACCAATCATAACAGCTGTATTTTGTTTTTTAAAGCCCCACGCAACATGTACTGAAATTTCAATTTCAGGATACATTGCATAAACCATAAATCTATTACCAGCATAAATAACATCTTGATCTCTTAAATCAATAACTATTACTTTATCATGAATTTTAGTTATTTTTTGTAATTGTTTTTTAAATAATTCAGATTGTTCAAAATATAATTTAGTTCTTTCTTTAACATCTGGTAATTCCATTATTTCATTAATTGGATGAACTAAACATTCACTAATTAATTCCATCATTAAATCATAATTAGAAATTCTAAAATCATGGAATCTTCCTAAACCTGTTCTTGGGTCCATAATATAATTTAATAATACCCAATCCTTAGGATTTAAAATATCATCAATTGTAAAATCTGCAGAATCAGCTTTATCAACCGCAGTCATTAAATCATCAGATATTCTAGGGAAAGCTTTTTTACCACCATAATAATTATATAATACTCTCGCAGCACTCTTAGCGTTAGGGTCAATAATTAATTTACCACCTGTAGATATAGCTTTTAATCTATCTAGTTCACTTTCATGATGATCAAATGCGATACCTACTCTTGGGTCATATGGTAGGTTTGTTGTGATATCATTTTCTGATAATTCAATCTTTCCATCTTGTACATCCTTAGGATGAACAAATTTAATATCATCAATTAAATTTAATTCCTTTAGCATCATAGCACATGCTAAACCATCGAAATCGCTTCTTGTTACTAATCTTTTCATATAGCCTCCAACAAATTATTAATTTAAAATAGTAATCTTCTAAATTAATTTTAAATCAAATACTTAGTATTTGTCAAAGAAAAAATGTTCGATTACTCGAACATTTTAAGAATCTATTTTATCTTCATTTTCATCAGAAATAGAATTATCTTGATTAGAATCAACAGCTTTTTGATTTCTTAATTTTTCTAATTCTTCTTTAAGAATTTGAGCTTTTAATTCTTCTCTTAATCTATTCTCTTCTTCCTTCTTGGATTCTTTAAGCTTTTCTTTCTTAACACTAATAACCATTGATGTTACTTGCATAGCAACCATTATTATGAATATTATTATTAATATTACAAAAACAGCACTCGTATTAACACCACCTGTAAAAATAGACATAAAACCTATTGTAGTAATATATTTACCATATACCATAGCAGGATATACATGTTCAGCATCTTCTATAGTGTTATTATCACCTTTACAAATTAGGTATTTATTTCCATTTTCATCTATTCCTCTACCAATAGCTCTATGAACGATATAAAAATCATTTTTATTACTATAATAAATAATTATATCTCCTTCATTATTACTATCTTTTACTTTAACATCATCAAATGACGCTCCATAAAACATAATATAACTATTAGAACTAATAGTAGGCTCCATAGATTCAGTTGGTACATATGTAACACTTATATTAAATACTCTAGGAGGTCTATTTTGATTACTCGCAACAATAACCTCAACAGTAATATATAAGCATAATAGTAAGCAAAATATGCTTACTATATAGCCAATTAATGTTTTAGTTTTAATTTTCTTTTTAGTTTTAGTCATGAAGACATCACCACTAAATCATACCATTTTCTTTTAATAATGCTTCTAGATCCTCATCAGATATATCATCTAAATCATCATCACTAGAAGAATCTTTTGATGGCTCTTCATCCTCTTCAGCCTCAGGAATCTCATTTAATAAAGCATCAAGGTCGTCTTCCTCTTCAGAATTTAGGTTTTCATCTACTTCAGGAGCTTCCTCTTCTTGAGTTTCGTCAGCTTCAGGGATTTCATTTAAAAGATCATCTATTTCATCATTAGAATCTTCATCTAGAGCTTCTTCAACAGGTTCTTCTTCATTGTTTGAATCAGAATCTTCTGCATTATCATCATTTTCTGGTTCTACTACTTCCTCAGGTTCAGCACTAGGCTCTTCAGTAGCTTCAGGTTCTTGATTATCATCTTCAATATCATTTTCATTCAATAAAGCGTCTAATTCTTCATCAGAAATATCACCTAAATCATCAGGTTCATTTGAATCTTCAACCTCTGGAGTTGGTTCCTCTTGAACTGGCTCTTCTGGAATAATCTCTTCTTGAGGTTCTTCCATAGCTGGCTCTGGTTCAACAGCTTCAGGTTCAGGTTTCTTCTTATTTCGAGAAATAGTAGGTTTTTTCTTTTCAGCTGGCTTATCATCTAAGGCAGCATTAATATTATCTATTCCGTTTTCATCTAATAAAGCATCTAATTCTTCATCAGAGATATCTCCGATATCATCTGGTAAATCATCAATTTCTTCATCATTTTCATCTTTAGTAGGAGCTAAATCCGCAGCAGTGAAATTAACATCATCACCTAAAATACCGTTAGAAGCAAGAAGTGCATCTAAGTCATCATCACTTAAGTTATCTAAATCGATATCATCAGTGTTTCTATTCTTCTTAGGAGCAGGTTTAGCTTCTGGTTTTTTCTTAGCTTGAATAGTTGGGGCTGGTTTTTCTTCTTTCTTAGGCTCCTCTTCAGGCTCTGGCTTAAATTCAGGGATAGAATCAAGTAATTCATTTTCTTCAAGTAATTGTCTTAATTCATCATCAGTCATCTCATCGAATTCATCACGTTTAATACGTGGAATTGCAGTAGGTTCTGCTTGAGCATAATCTTGAGGAGTCATTTCCTTGAAGTTCTTGTTTTCTTCTGCTTGAACTTCCTTTAAGTGGTCACGTTTCTTAGCATGTGCATCGTAAATACGAGCCATTTCTTCTCTACGCTTAGCACTCTTCATATTCTCAGCCTTAAGCATTTCTTGACGTTTAATTTCAAGCTCTTGAGCTTTCTTAATAGCATCTTGTTCAAGCTTACGCTTCTTAGCTTCAATAGCTTTTTGTTTTTCAATTTGAGCCAATCTTTCAGCTTCAGCCTTTTGACGTTCACGTTCTTGTTTTTCACGTTCACGTGCTTCTTGACGCTTAATCTTTTCCTCTAACTTAGCAATAACCTTTTCGATTCTCTTATCTTCTCTACCCATATGGGCAAGGTTCATTTGCTTTTGTTGACGAACAATCTTATTAATCATCATTTGACGTCTAGCATACTCTAATTGTTCATATAAATCTTTTGATTCTAATTCATCATCAGAAATACCAAATACAGCAGGATAGATTTGGTCTAACATATCAAGCATTTGTCTATAAACTACTCTTATAGATTCGTTGAATGTCGCACCAGTTTGAGAGATACCTTTAAATGAATCTCCAAAATACTCAGCTGTCTTTGATAATAAAAGCTCATTCATTGTATAATCTTCAAGCTTCTTATTGTCAGCGTCTAAGTTTAACTCTAAATCACCAACTGTAGTGTCGATTTGTGGCTTAGGTGCCTTAATTTGAGGTAATTTCTTAGAAGAATAAATTCCTTCAACACCTCTGTTTTTAATGAATGTAGTCAAGGCAATTGTCATAACCTCATTAACATCATTATCGAATACTTGAGGATATTTATAAGTCTTTTCTTTAACATCGATATTTGTAGCAATACTATCTACTCTATCTAGATATAACCATAAACCATAACATAATTTAAAGTCAGGGTTATGTAGGATAACATTAGTCTTCATGATAGGAGGTAATACATCACGAGCTTTAGCTAAAGCTCTCATGAATTCTGTACCTTTTAAACCTTGAATCATTTCTCTAATGTATAATAATCTGTTATATTGTTCTTTTGTTGTTTCAACGTTAGTTGTTAAGTCATTTTTAATTTGAATATCTAAATCAACAGTAACTTGTTGACCACTCATCTTGAATTCATTTTTAACTTTTAATCTTTCAGTTTCGAATGATTCTAGAGATACCTTCATTACTTCATATCTACGTTCAAGGAAGATTTCAGTTCTTTTTACTAAGGATTTAATAAATCTGTTTTCGTAAATAGCTAATTCTTCTTCAGCATACGTAGTTTGAACTTTAGAAGGAATAACGTCTCCATTTTGTTTAATTTCCTTAATTAAATGAGTATGGCTTGATAAATGTCTAACTGTATCGGCATTTACCTTTTTAGCTTTTTCTACAGCAACTACTTCAGTTTCATATCTTAAAGATTTCTTAGGATTTCTCATTATCTTTAATATAGCTGGATATACTGATTCAATAATATCCAAGAATGACATATCGAAATTTCTAATTTCTGATTGTGTCTTATTTAAAACTGTTTTTTGACCACCTTTGATTCTGGCTAATACATATTTACCAAAAGGGTCCTCTAGTGTGTTATTTTCTAAAGATGAATATATCTTAGAATAATAATTTTCAAGTTCGTTATTATTAAAATCATCTTTTGCCATAAAATCACACTCATTTCATCTTTTATTATTAGAATTAAGCTAATTTCTTTAAATCTTGAATAAATCCTTTTGAAACTAAGAATTGATCTTTACCAAATAACTTATCTAATAATAAAGTTAATTCATCTAATTCTTTCTTTAAGAAAGTTAAGTTTAACATTTCAAATTTTCTTAAAATTTTGAATGTTAACATGTAATCCAAACCATCAAATTCACTAAATCCGCAGGCCATATAAACTGGTACGAATAATTTGATTTGTTTCATAATACGGTTACCAAATGCGATCTTGAATTTTTCTTGAATAAATTCATCTAGTTCAGAGAATGCTTGACTTGACATTTCTGATAATTGGAAACCATTTTGATATCTCTTGAATAAGTCATCTAAGTACTCAAATGTCATTGAGATATTATCTGTATAAGGAGCATCTATAAAGTCAGCCTTTTTATTAATAGCAATCGCAACAGCACGGTCGTAAACCTTATCTGTAATTGTGAATGTAGAGTCATCCTTGTTGGCTGTACCAATGAACCATAAGTTTTGAGGAATCAAAATCTTACCATTGATTAAGTTCTTAGGGTCTGTAGATTCAGAAATAGGAACTATATCAATTTTCCATTCATTTGGATCTGGCATTTCCATTACTGATAAGAATTCAGCGAAATAGTACTCGATACGTGCTAAGTTCATTTCGTCTAGTACTATTAAATTAATAGTATCTGAATATGAAGCAGCGTATACAGCTTTTAAGAAGTCTGTTTCATTGAAACGCTTAGTAAATTCGTTTAAGTAACCTAATAATTCAGCTCTATCACGCCAAGATGGTTGAACTGAAATGATTGCTGTATCATTATTGAAGAATTTACCCATAGCGTAAGGTAATGATGTTTTACCTGTACCTGAAATACCTTCTAGAATTAATACTTTAGATGTTGCTAAACCAGCAAACCATCTAGCAATAATATCTCTTGTATAGAATAGTTTTAATTGGCTTGCAGAATAATTAATGAATCTATCTACTAAGTCAGCTAAATCTAACATATCTGTTTGGTTCATAACTGTAATTCTAGGATTTTCTGCAGCTAATTGGTCAACTTGAATAAGTTTAGAGAATCTTGATTCATTTTCTGCTTTTTTCTTACTTGATTGACCTTCATAGTCAACTACACCTTGAGTACCAGCACCAATTTGTGAAACACGCATTGCTAAAATCTTGTTCTTTTCATCAATTAATTCAACTACTTTTTGGTTTAATAATGAAACTTCTTCAACTAATACATCTTTGTCTACTTCACGTCTAACAAAACGTACATAACGTTTGATTAATTGGAACAATAAGACAACTAGTAATACTATAAAACCAACATTAATAATTAGAACTAAAATGAAAGCTATATAGTCTAATGCATTCCAATCTCCGATGGCGTTACCCAATGTATCGAAATATCCACCGGCATCGAACCAGTCTCCCTTAAAGATTTTTACAATTATGGTAATGTGAAGTACAAACCAATCACAAATGTTTTTCCATAAATCTTGCAAGAATTGAACATAAAATTGTGCAAATCCAGCCATATCATCAACTCCTTATTTACTAATTAATGATTATTTATTATTCTGAAGCTTTATCTTCAGTTTTATCATCTTTAGTTTCTTCAACTACTTCTTCTTTAGAATCATTAGATCCTACAGTTTCTTCTTGAACAGCAGGTTCTTCCTTTTGTTCTTCAACTTTTATATCTTCAGTTTGAGGTTCTTCTACAACTTCTTTTTCTTCTAATTCAGTTTCTTTAACTTCCTCAGTTGTTTTTTCTTCAGTAACTTCTTCTTGTTTAGGTTCAACTTTTTCTTCAGCCTTAGGAGCTAATCCTTGAGCTTGAAGTTCAGCTAATAATTCAGCTCTAAGTCTTTCTTTTTCTTCTTCAAGTAATTTTTGTTTATCTTCAGGTGTTGGACCATCTGCTAAACCAAGCTTTTCTTTACGATAAGCTAAAATATTCTTAACTACTAAGAAGATTTCAAATGCTAATAATATAGCAATAGGTAATACAAATATCCATAACCAGCTGCTTTGAATCCATTTAAAGAATG
>JAILPD010000107.1 GCA_024690445.1 Acholeplasmatales bacterium | reverse complement strand
TTTATTATTCATTATCAATATTGAAAAGCTTTAATAAGCCCTTCTCATATGCCTCACTTGTAGGCATAATATCAATTTTCCAACCACAAGATTGAACAGCAAGTCTTACATTCTGTCCGCTCTTACCAATTGCAAGAGATAGCTGCTCATCTGGAACAACAACCTTAGATGTCTTATCCTTAACATTTACCTCAAGTACAGTAGTTACAGAAGCTGGTTGTAATGAATTCTTAATTAATTCTTCTGGATTTTCATCCCACTTATATAAGTCAACCTTTTCGCCACCTAATGCATCTACAATCTTCTTAATTCTTTCACCACCAGTACCAACGCATGAACCAATAGCGTCAACTTGTGGATCATTTGAGAATAATGCAATCTTAGATCTATCGCCTGGATCACGAGCAATACCCTTAATCTCGATAATACCAGACTTGATTTCTGGAATATAGTTTTCCATTAATCTTGTAACTAAATTACGGTCACTTCTAGATACTGAAACTTTAGGATCCTTAGAAGTTTGTTCAACCTTCTTAATATATACTCTGATGCTATCACCAATTTCAAAATTGTCATTAGCTAGCTTTTCAGATACAGGTAATGCAGTAACTACATTATAACCTAAATTTAATGTAATGTACTTATCAGTAATATTTGTTACCTCAGCAATTACCATTTCATTTTCTAATTCCTTGAAATGCTCATAAGCAATCTCTCTTTGACGAGTTCTCATACCTTGAGTATAAACACTCTTTACAGCACCAATTGCTGTTCTAGATAAATTCTTGATATTTTCTTGCTTAGTGATGATATCTCCAACCTTAGCAGATGCCTTAATTGCCTTTGCCTCAGCTAATGTGATCTTAGCAATTTGCTCTTCTTCAGTTTCGTTTTCTACCTCTTCACCTAATTCTTCTTCAGTAGGTAATTCATCAACGACCTGATAAACACCATATAATAAAATTTCATTCTTTTCAGGATTGATGTCTACCTTACAAGAAGAATGGCCATAAATCTTCTTGAAAGAGTTAACTAAACCCTTAGCAAAGTTATCATATACGTCTTGTACAGAAATTCCCTTGCTTTCAGCAACTTCCTTTGCATTTTCGAAAAAAGCCTTGTTAATCATTTTTTAATATCCTCCTAAATTTTAACAGCAAGTCTTATTAGCTTAATTTCATTTTTATTGATTACAAAATTCTTAAATCTACCCTTTAAATTACATCTAATGGTTATTGTATCAGAGGTATTTTCTAAGAATTCACCTTCATATTCCATATCGCTAGTTACAACATGGATATATTTTCCTTCTGCCTCTTCTATTTCTTCTTCATTATCTAGAGTTCTTTCAGCACCTCTTGATGAAACTTCTAAAAAATATTCAGGCATATCAGAATCATATTTATCTAATTTACTTGATAGATATTCATTTGCATATCCAAGCTCATTAATATCGATTCCACCCTTTTTATCAAGGATAACTCTCAATATTAAATTACCATCCTCTTTTACTAAATCAACACTATAAAAGATTAGGTCATGTTCCTTTAAATAAGGATCAAGTATTTCTTTACAAATATTAATATCCAAAAAATCCCCTCCAATCAAATAAATAAGAGAGGTCACGAAACCTCTCTTAAAACCAAATCTATAAAAATTATAAACTAATATTAAAATAAAATCAAGCAATTATGCCATTTTATTTACTTTAAAGCATTAATAATTCTGTCATTTCCAATCTTTTGAGCTAATTCCATTGGTGTATATCCAAAATTATCAACCTTTTCCTTATTTCTTACATCCCTATTCTTTAATACATTAGGATAGTTTTCAGTAATGATAGCATAATGAAGTGGATATAAGCTGTAGTACTTATAATTCTTATACTGTTCGCTCTTTTCATTGATGTAAGTTAATAAATCATATGATGGTACTAAATCATAAATAGTCTCACCAAATGTAGATCTACAATCTAATACAGCACCATATTTTAATAATAAATTAATTGAACCCTTGTTTTGAGCTCTAACAGCATAGAATAAAGGAGTTTCACCTTGATTATTCTTAATGTTAACAAATGCTTTATGTTCTAAAAGATATGTTAACACTCTTTCATCACCAACTCTACTTGCGATATGAAGTGGTGATTCACCAGCAAAGTTTTTAATATCAACGATATCCTTATCTAAGTCTATCTTATTTAATAAATCTATATTACGGCTTCTAATAAGTGCCATAAAAATAGTTTCATCTTTAGAGTCTCTATCATATAAATTAAAATCTTGACTCTCAAGTAATAGATAAACCATTTCTTCTCTACCTAAAGAGCATGCTTTAAAAAGAGGTGATTGACCATCATTATTTTGAATCTTTAAATCGCATCCCTTACGAATTAATGTCTTCAAAAAGCCCATCTTATCGTTGATTACACAATAATGAGCAGCAGTATCTCCACGGCTATCTTGAATGTTAATGTCTATGAAATTTTCAAGTAACAAATCAAATATCTCTGCATTAGAAAATGAAATGGCGTAATGAAGAAGGCTCATACCTCTTTCATTCTTAACATTTACATCACCTTTTGCAAGATAATCCTTTAATGCTTGTATATTATTAGAATATATCGCATCAAATGCATTCATGAAACTTTCACTTCCTCAAAAAAATTTAGGGTCTTTGTCGTAAAGACCCTAATCTATAAACTACTTGTTTACTGCGTCCTTTAGAATCTTACCAACTTTAAAAGCAGGTGTCTTTTGAGCTGGCACAGAAATTTCTTCACCAGTTCTTGGGTTTCTACCAGATCTAGCAACTCTAGTTCTTACTTCAAAAGTACCAAAACCAGAAATAACAACCTTATCTCCGTCAGCTAATGCTTCAGAAATACTATTGAATACAACATCAACAGCCTTTTCTGCATCCCTTCTGCTTAATTCTAATGAGTCGGCCACAGCGGCAACAATTTCAGACTTCTTCACTTTTCTTCCTCCGATTTAATTTAATCAATATTGTAATACTATTTTAACATTGAAATATTATATTTTCAATAAGATAAAAGTATAAAATCTATGAAAATAGCTTTCATTCATAACATTTAATTTATGTGTATTATTTACAAAAACAACTCTACTTTTTGAAGTAAATATTGTGTACATATGCAACAGGCTCTTGAGTTAAATCAATCTTAAGCTTGCTGTAAGTTTTCTGATCAGATTCAGATAAAATTACAGTAGAATGTGCTTGAGTATGAGCAAGCTCACCAAGCTTATCTAATGCAGCCTTTGCATTAGCATCATGAGTTGCAGAAATTGCTAAAGCAATTAAAGCCTCTTCTGCATGTAATCTTGGATTATGATTACCTAAATTATCAATTTTCAATCTAGACACAGGCTCAATAACCTCTTTAGATAAAATTAATACATCATCAGGTATATTAGCTAACGCCTTTAAGCCATTTAATAATAATGCTGCTGGAGCTGTTAGGAATGGTGATGTTTTAGCATCAACGATAGTTCCATCCTCAAGCTCTAATGCCATAGATGGAGTACCTGATAATTCCTTCTTATTTAAAGCTGCCTCAACTGTTTTTCTATCAGCTAGGGAAATCTTTAATCCTCTCATTAATAAAGCAATCTTATCTAATGATTCTTGAGTTGCTCTACCATTTCTTAATAATACTCTAGTATTTAAATATCTTCTAATAATTTCATCCTTAGATGCCTTATCTGAAACCTCATGGTCAAATATAGCAAAGCCTGCCATATTAACACCCATATCAGTAGGTGACTTATATGGACATTCACCATAGATAGCCTCAAACATAGATTTTAATACAGGATAGATTTCAACATCTCTATTATAGTTAATAGTTGTCTTACCATATGCCTCTAAATGATATGGGTCAATCATATTAACATCTGCTAAATCAGCAGTTGCGGCCTCATATGCCTGATTTACTGGATCCAACAATGCTAAATTCCAAATAGGGAATGTTTCATATTTAGCATAACCAGCTTTAATACCTCTAATGTTTTCATGATATAGTTGAGATAGACATGTAGCCATCTTACCAGAACCAGGTCCTGGTGCTGTAACTACTACTACAGGTCTTTCAGTTATAATATAATCATTCTTTCCAAAACCATCCTTTGAAATAATAGTTTCAACATTATGAGGATATCCATCAATTGAATATGCCTTATAAGTTCTAATGCCCATATTGTTTAACTTAATTTCAAATGATTTAACAGATGGATTTTCAGTATATCTAGTAACTACTACAGAACTTACATAAAGACCGGTTTCTCTAAATGCATTTATTAGTCTTACAACATCAGCATCATAAGTGATGTTATAATCTCCTCTTAACTTATTATTGATAATATCTTGTGCACTAATCGCAACAACGATTTCAACCTTATCTTTAATAGTCATTAACATTCTTAATTTTGAATCGGGTAAGAATCCAGGTAATACTCTAGATGCATGGTAATCATCAAATAATTTTCCACCAAATTCTAGATATAACTTACCAGAAAATTTATCTACTCTCTTTAAGATGTTTTCTGATTGTAATTTTAAATATTTCTCATTATCAAACGCAAGCTTCATAATAGCACCTCAAATATACGAAAATTAACACTTTGTAATTATAACATATAATTATTAATTTTAAATTATTAATTTAAAAAAAAGCCAGAATCACTGGCTTTTAATTTAAATTTGTTCTCCGTTTTTATGACGACGTCTTAAGTCAGCAATTTCTCTTACTAACTTTTCAGTCTTTTCCCAGCCTAAGCATGGGTCAGTAATAGACTTACCGTATACGCCACCATCAGGCTTTTGGCATCCATCCTCTAGATATGACTCAATCATTAAGCCCTTAACATATTTATAAATTAAAGCACTATGTCTTGTTGAATGTAGTACTTCTTTTGCAATTCTGATTTGTTCTTCATATTGCTTACCAGAATTATTATGATTACAGTCAATAATGATTGCAGGATTATGATACTTATCAGCATCATACATATTAATTAATCTTAAGATATCCTCATAGTGATAATTTGGATTAGAATCACCATGCTTATTTGTATATCCTCTTAAGATGCAGTGTGTTAATTCATTACCCTTAGTTTCTACTTCCCAACCACGATAAATAAATTTATGTGGATGTTGAGCTGCGTTAACTGAATTTAGCATAACTTGATAATCTCCAGATGTTGGATTTTTCATACCAACAGGTCCTTCAATACCAGAAGCCACTAATCTATGCTCTTGGTTTTCAACTGATCTAGCACCAACAGCTTGATATGATAATACATCATATAAATACCTAAAATTATCTGGGTATAACATTTCATCTGCAGTTGAAAAGCCTGTTTCCTTTAATACATCAATATGTAGCTTTCTTACTGCGATTACACCCTTTACCATATCTACATCTGCCTTAGGGTCTGGTTGATGTAACATGCCCTTATAGCCTTCACCTGTTGTTCTAGGCTTATTAGTGTAGACTCTAGGAACAAAGAATAATACATCCTTTACTTCCTCATAAAGTTTTTTCAATCTCTTACAATAGTCTAGTACTGCGTCCTCTCTATCTGCACTACAAGGACCAATGATTAATAATAATCTATCATCCTCTCCAGTGAAGATTTTTCTTAAGGCTAAATCATTAGCTGCTTTAACCTTCTTAAGTTCGTCATCTAAAGGATATTTTTCTCTAATAACCTTTGGAAGATCGACCTTACGAACGAATTCCATATTTCCCATTTTTTCCTCTTTCCGCTCCGACATTGAGCTTAATACGACAATTAAATTGCTTAAAAAAACAATTTCCATAATTATACATCAATTAAAGAAAAAAATCTAGATTTTGGATATAATCTAGATTTATTCTATTAAATGGTTCTTGACTCATGACAAGTAAAATATACTACTTGATAATTATTAGATACTTCCTTAATAAGCTTCTTACATAAATTCATTTTCTCATCATCATAATTAACAAATGGATCATCTAATACAATAAATGGCTTTTCACCAGGATATAGACAATCAATTAATGCTAATCTCATACATAATGAAATTATCGCTTGGAAGCCTTTAGAATAATATCCTAATTCCTTAGCACCAGAATCAGTAACGAATCTAAATTTGAAATTAACATCAATACTATAATCCTTATACTTCTTTAATATTATTTCAATATATTTCTTTACTGAATCCTTCATTGGCTTTACATATTTTTCAAGTAAGCTGTTTTGAGATGTAGTTAAATATTGTAATGCTAGACTCATTAATCTATATTGTTCTTCTAGCTTTTTAATTTCAGTTTCTAAATTAGACTTCTTCTTAACTAAATCCTCATAAGATCTAATTTCATCATCAACATCGGCAAGCCTTGCCATATATTGAATACGCTCATTAATTAATGACTCAAGCTTCTTTTCGGCAGAATCTAAATTTGAATTAACTAAATCTAAATCAATTTCATCATAATTAATGTCATCTAAATTATTCTCTTTAATAAATTCATCTCTTTCTTTAATCTTATATGCTAATCTAACCTCAAGTTCGCTCTTTCTAGCTATACATTCATGTAATAGCTGTAAAGACTCTCCATCAGATATAACATCAGTTGGAACAATAAATCTATCTAAGAACTTCTTAACATCATTTGCAAGATATTGAATTCTAGATTCAATTTCTTGATTTCCTCGCTTTGCTAAATTAACACATTCTATATATGATTTATATTTTGAAGTATTAACTCTAACAATATTTAAATTATTTGAAAAATCAGATGAATATAAATGGAATTTACCAAAGAATTCTCTCATTGATTCTTCAAGCTCTCTCTTTTCAAAATCATAAGCCTTAACATTACCACCAACCAAACGGTTAGTATTAATATCGGCAGTCTTTCTAAATTTTAAGAAAGCAAGTACATAACCAATTAAAGCAATTGTGCCTAAAATACCACCTGTAATTAAGAATAATAAATTCATATCAGTAATTACACCATATAAGGCTACACCAATGCCTGCAATTAAGAAAATACTTGATAATATCGCAAATACAATACCAGCTATAGGCTTATCTTCTTTTGGAATAACTCTATGAGCTTCTATTACAGATAGAATACCATTATATTTTTCTATCTTTTTTTCCATACTTGCAATCTTTTCATCAGTTGGAACTGTATCTTTATTATATGTCTTAATTAAATCAGTATATAATTCAGGAACTGATACACTATTTTTTAATATTTCATATTCAAATTTTAATTGTTCTAATCTTGAATTTTTCTCTTGAATTGAATCAATTTCATTTGAAGATATTTCAACACCATTTAAAATTGTATCATTTTCAAACAATTCATCTTCAGCATCTTTTACATCAGCCTCATATTGTTCAAGTTGCTGAACTCTAATTTTTTTATCCTGATTTTTAGAATAATTAACTAATTGATTTCTAGCAGTATTTCTAATTTCATTTTGCTTATCTATTTCAATATCAAGCTTATCAACACAATTTCTTATTTCAGATGCACTCTTAATTAATTCAGATGACTCATTAATTTCAGTTTCAACATCAAATAATTCCTTTTTCTTATCAATGATTACACCCTTTTTACTATTAAGCTTTAATAGATGTAAATGATTAGTTAATTGTTCAATTGCATCATCAAATGTTTGAGAATCATCGGTACCACCAATTAAATTAGCAAGCTTAGCTTCAATATCAGAATTAAAGCCTTCATCAGTTTCCCACTGAGGAATAAATACGCTTCGTTCAAATGATTCATCATTTAAATTTAATAATTCTTCTCCAATCTCATTAGAGAATGTCTTTTCTAATCCAGAATTAATATCATATACCTTTAATGTATCAAGTGATGGTCTTTTTGGTGAGAATGTTCTTTCAATACGATATTGCTTACCCTTAGATTCAACAACCAACGTACCACCAAATGATGCCATATTAGTCCATGGAGTATATTTAGCTCTACTATCTCTATCTAAACCATATAGCATAGCCTTAATAAAAGCCGCGAACGTAGACTTACCCCAACCATTTTCTTCATAGATAGTATTCATAGAGGATTCAAAATTATAGGTAAAACCAGATAATTTACCAAAATTATCAACATACATACTTAATAATTTCATTATTCGAAGTCCTCCTTAAGAAGAGCTTTGATACCATATTCAATTACACGATTCTTATCTTCTTCATTTAATTTAGAAGCTAATACATTTCTAATGAATTCACCCTTTAAGGAAATATCATTTTCATAATCCTTAGGATTAATCTTTAATGTAGATAAATCATTTATTCTTGCAAAATAAAATCTATCATTTAATACATCAGATAATATTTCATTTTGCTTTACTAAATCTAGCGAATAATTACCAACTAAATTTACAGACACTATATCATTTTCACTAATCTCAGCTAACTTTAAATCTAGATTTCTTCTAATTTCATGATATGTTTCAAATTTAGTAATATCTAAAGAAATATCATGGATTACTCTTAAAGCAAATGGAACAAATTCAGTCTTTAACTTATCTGTAACATTTAATTTAATAAATCCTTTTTCTCCAGACTCATCATATCCTCTTCCTTCTAATATGCCAGGATATGCATAAATTCCTCTATCGTCAATCTTGCCTATACTAAATTTATGGATATGACCTAAAGCAAGATAATCAATTGATTTATTCTTTAATAATGATAGTTTGATATCCTTATCAATATCACCATGCATAATTACAATATTTATTTTTTCAGGATTTAATATTAGCTTTGAAAAATCATAATTTGATTGATAATTAATTCCTGTGATATCAACATTATCAAAATGATATGTCTTAAATTCGTTACCAAATAGATAAAGATTATCAGGAAGACAAGTTTTCTCCTTTAATATGAATTCTTCATCATGATTCCCACAAATATAGAAAAAATCAATATTAGAATTACTCTCTATTAAATCCAATAAATGGTTCTTAGTACGTGAAGAAACTTTTGTATCGTCAAAAAGATCACCTGCAATGATGATTTTAGAAACATTATTCTCTTGAGCGTATTCCATTAGTCTTGCACAATTTGAAATTAATTCTTTTTTTCTGCCTTGAGCTTTAACAGCATCTAAATTAGTTTCAAGTGATGATTCTAAATGGAGATCTGCAGTATGAATAATATACATTCTTCTTCCTCCAACATACCCTTTATTTAATTATACAATAATTAAATCTATTTTAAATAAAATATTTTAACTAAAAATTAAAAAAAGTACTGAATTTAATCAGTACTTGCATATTTAGAATGGCGCGCCCAAGAAGACTCGAACTCCTAACCTTTTGATCCGTAGTCAAACGATCTATCCAATTGATCTATGAGCGCATATAAGTGGCGGTCCGGACGAGACTCGAACTCGCGACCTCCTGCGTGACAGGCAGG
>JAILPD010000026.1 GCA_024690445.1 Acholeplasmatales bacterium | reverse complement strand
GTTATTATGAAAGATGGTATTATCCAACAACAAGGATCACCAAAAGATATCTATAATGAACCTAATAATAGATATGTTGCTAATTTCATTGGTGAATCTGATATTGTTAAGGGTGTTTACTTAAGAAAGAATTTAGTTAAGTTCTTAGGTCAAGAATTCCCTGTAGTTGGTTATGAATTCGCTGATAATGAAATTGTTGATGTTGTAATTAGACCAGAAGACTGGGATATTGTTCCAAGAGAAACTGCTAAGGTTATTGCTAAAGTTACATCTTCAATCTTTAAGGGTGTTCATTACGAATTATTAGTAGATATTGAAGGTACTGAATTCGTTGTACACACATATGAAGATGTTAAAGCAGGAGAAATTATTGGTTTAACTGTAGACCCATATGAAATCTGCTTAATGAAGGAAGATGGTTCACCTAAAAAGCTAGTTCCATTGACACAAGAAGAATCTAGAAAGGCTGTTACATTATTTGATGTAGCTGCTAAATATGAATCTAAGAATGAATTCTATGGTCATGAGGAAGCTTTGGAGGAGAAGTAGTCTATGCAGAAGAGTGAAAAGAAGGCTATAATACCTTCATATCAGTGTGCACATAGACTTGATAGATTAGCTAGACCATATATTTACTTTTTGTATGTATTTGCAGTATTACCTGTATTATTTATGATTTTCTTAATGTTTGTTGATACAGAAGGAATTTCATTTAAAGGAATGTCAGCAAGTATTACAAATTTTCAAATTCTAACAGAAAAATCTACAATTATTGCATTTTTCAATTCAATTAAATATGCAGTTGTTACTACAGCAGCTTGTATATTCTTTGGATTCTTAATTGCATATATGTTATACAAGTCTAAAATTAAAAATAAGTATTTGGTTTTATTAATTTTAATATTACCAATGTGGACAAATATCTTACTTCGTATTAATGCGTTAGCAAGTGTATTTAAGGCTAACAATATCTTAACAGATATCTTTGGTTTAAATGGCTATGGTCTTGATATCATTGGTACAGACTTAGCTATATATTTAGGTATGATATTTACGTATTTACCATTCATGGTAATGCCTATTTATACATCATTAGAAAAAATTGATCCATTACTTCATGAAGCTGCTTTAGATTTAGGTGTAACTGAATTTAAGAAGTTCTGGAAGGTTATTGTACCTTTAGCATTAAAGGGTGTTGTTTCAGGATCAATAATGGTATTATTACCATGTTTATCAGGATTTGCTATTCCTAAGATTTTAGGTGATGGTAACATTACATTAATTGGTAACGTTATTGAACAAAGCTTCATTAACATGAGCTATAATATGGGTTCAGTTTTAGCTATAGCAATCTTAATCATTATATTAGGTTCAATCCTTATTGTATCAAAAGTAGACAAGGAAGGAGAGACATTGCTATAATGGAAGAATTAGTAAAAAAGCCTTATAATCCTGCTGATTATGAGCGTGCATCATTAGAAGATTATGGTTATAAAGAGCATAAAGCATTGAAGATGACATGGAATATTGCTTCAAAAATCTTACTTGTATTCTCAATTTTTATGCTATATTTCGCAGTAATTATTATTGCAATTCAATCATTTAATTCATCAGATTCAACAACTGAATTTGCATCATTTACATTTGCAAATTATTTAAATATGTTTGGTAAGACATCTTTAAATAAATCAATATTAAATACCTTCTTAACAAGTATTTGTGCAACTGCTATTGCCACAGTACTTGGTACATTAATTGGTATTGGTGCTTATTATTTACCTCCAAAGGTAAAACAAAAATTAACATTTTTAAATAATATACCTCTATTAAATGCTGATATTGTAACAGGTGTATCTTTAATGATTATTTTCTCACTATTGTTATATGTTAATAAGCATATATTTGGTTTCTGGACAATATTACTTGCTCATATTTATTTCATACTTCCTTATATCATCTTATCTGTATTACCTAAGATGAAGGAAATTGATCCAAATATGCTAGAGGCATCTCTTGACTTAGGTGTTAAGCCTATCAAGTCTTTAAGAAAAGTAATTGTTCCATGTGTTAAGGGTGGTATTTTCGCTGGTATGATTTTAGCCTTCACAATTTCTTTTGAAGATTTCGTTGTTGGTTATTTTACAACAGGAAATGGTTATAACACATTATCAATTTGGATTTATTCATCAATTGGTAGAAAGAGCTTGTTCCCAGGTGTTTATGCTTTCTCTACATTATTAACTGTTGTAATGATTTTAGCAGTTATTGGATACAATTTAATAATGAAAGGACGTAAGAATCATGAAAAGAAGAATGGCTAGTCTTTTATTATTAGGTGCATCAGTTTTGACTTTATCATCATGTGGCAGCAAAGATACATTATTATTCCTTAACTGGGGAGAATATATTGATGAATCTTTAATTGAAGCATTTGAAGAAGAATATAATGTTACTGTTCAAATGGATTTAGGTGAAAGTAATGAAATATTCTATTCTAAAGCAAAGGCAGGTACAACTGTTTATGATGTAATTTGTCCATCAGATTACATGGTAGAAAAGATGTACGCTAATGATTTATTAGAAAAATTAGATTTTTCATTATTACCACATGTAAATTTAGATGATAGAAAACTATCTACTAAAAAAATATTTAAAGATATGGATCTTAACCTAAAACAACATTTAGGTGATTCATATGTTGAAGGAACTATCGATAATTATGCAGTACCTTATCTATCTGGTACTTGGTGTATTATGTATACAACAAAGAAGGATGGAGTAGAACAAGCTGTAACAAATAATTCAAAAAATCAGTGGGGTTCATTATTTGATAGAAATACATTACCTGCCGGCACTAAGGTAGCCATGTATGAATCTCATCAGCATGATTACTATGCCCTATCTAGATATTTAGGATTAGATCCAACACAAGAACAACCTCAAACTGTATTAGATCAAATGGAAAAAATAATTTCAAATATGAATTATGATGCATGGGGTACTGATACAATAAAGAAAGATATTGTTGCTGGAAATATCCATTTAGGTTATATGTGGACTGGTGACTTCTTATATTACTATGCTGAAAATGCAGCTAACCAAGCTATGGATGCATATTTAGCAAATGATATTAAGATTGATGAAGTTTCTAATTTCTTAGATGTAATTACATCTGATGAAAGAAAATATACAGTTAATAGTAATACATATGAAATAGGATTTGATTGTTTCATCCCTGATGATACAGTAGCATTCTGTGATAATTTAGTTATTACAAAGGATTCTGCAAACAAGGATCTAGCTTATAAATTTATTGATTATATGCTAACTGCAGAGGTGCCTGAGGATGCTGATGAAGATGCTTCATCTCAAGCATTTACAAATACTTATTATGTAGATTATGATGCACCATATAATACTGTATATAATGAATTAACTGATTTAGCTGATCCAGAAATATTTACAGAAGAAGTTGCAGAAGAATTTGATCCTAAGGATGGAGATCCTTATGATTCAGATTTATATTGGTTATTCTATGATTATGTAATTGGAATTAGTTTTGATAAATATTATGAAAATGACGAATATTTAGAAGAGAATAATCTAGAACCAAAGGGTAACATATTAGCATTATTTGATAGAAAGTACGTTAATAAAATTAATGTAACATTTAATAATGCAAGAGTTTAATCTATAACTAAGAAGACATTATCAAACGGTAATGTCTTTTTAAATTGACTAATTTGTCAAATATGATATAATCTCTTTGTAAACAAAAACTCTATGGAGTCGTAGTCGAAATGGCTTTATGCCGTAAGTGATAATTATCACATTATTGATTGAGTTAAAAGCTCAAATTTTATAAGATGGTTACTTTATAACCTGCACTTTGTGCCACTTGTGAAACGGTCAATAAGAGTAGTAAAAGTATTATTTACTGTATAGACTCTATATGAATACAATTCATTTTAAGTTTTATTATAGTCGCACATTAAGCGACTATTTTTTAATTATCAAGGAGGAT
>JAILPD010000004.1 GCA_024690445.1 Acholeplasmatales bacterium | reverse complement strand
CCTACACTTAAATTATATCGTGTCCGAGATATTATGTCAACACATTTTTTTAAAAAAATAAAAAGCTATTAGTTTTAACTAATAGCTTAAATTATTATTGATCTTCTTTTTCGCTACGCTTTTTAGCATCAAATTTCTTTCTTTCAACTGTATCTAAGATTTTCTTTCTTAGTCTAATATGCTTAGGAGTAATTTCTACTAATTCATCTTCATTAATGAATTCTAAGCAATTTTCTAATGTTAAAATTCTTGGCTTCTTTAATACTACAGTTTGGTCTTTATTTGATGAACGAGTATTTGTTTGTTGTTTAGCCTTAACAACGTTAACAGCTAAGTCTAAATCCTTGTTAGCTTCACCAACAATCATACCTTCATAAATATCTTCACCTGGATTAATAAACATTGAACCAGGTGAAGATATTTATGAAGGTATGATTGTTGGTGAAGCTAATAAGGATATGGATTTAGCTGTAAATGTTGTTAAAGCTAAATCCATATCCTTATTAGCTTCACCAACAATCATACCTTCATAAATATCTTCACCTGGATTAATAAACATTGAACCACGATCCTCTAATGCACCAATTGAATATGCTGTAGATTGACCTTGTGCCATAGATACTAATACACCAGTAGTTCTTAATCCTACCGCAACATCCTCAATAGGACGATATTCTAAGAATGAATGGTTAATAATACCATAACCCTTAGTTAAGGTCATGAAATTTGTATTAAAGCCAATTAAGCCACGAGATGGTACCTCATAAATTAATCTTGTTTGAGTTTCAGAATTAATCATATCCTTTAAGACACCTTTTCTATTGCCTAAAAGCTCAATAACAGATCCTTGATATTCAGAAGGAAGATCAATTACAGTATATTCCCATGGCTCACATTTAACACCATCAATTTCTTTTACAATTACATGAGGACGAGATACCTGGAATTCATATCCTTCTCTTCTCATTGTTTCAATTAAAATTGATAAATGAAGCTCACCTCTACCAGATACAACCCATTCTTCCTGCTTTGGTATTCTTGCAACTCTTAAAGAAACATCCTTTTGAGTTTCTCTAAATAATCTATCTTCAACCTTAGATGCAGTAACAAGCTTTCCATCAAGACCGCAGAAAGGTGATGTATTAGTTCCAAAAGTCATTTGAACTGTTGGCTCTGAAATATTAATTTTTGGTAAAGCTTCTTCTTTTCCTACAGGGCAAATAGTTTCACCTACTGAAATATCAGCTAAGCCTGATACTGCAACAATATCACCTGCATGACCTTCAGTAATTTCCATTCTATCAAGACCCATATAGCCATAAAGCTTTTGAATTCTAAATTGCTTAATAGAGCCATCTAATCTAACACATGAAACAACCTCACCTGTTTTAATAGTTCCTCTAGCTACCTTACCAATACCAATTCTTCCAGTATAATCTGTATAATCTAATAATGCAGGTTGGAATTGTAATGGTGATTCTTCATCATATGATGGAGCAGGTAGGTTATCAATGATCATATCAAGAACAGGAACCATACCTGGAGCTTGATCTTTAGGATCAGATGATAATGATGAAGTATTATTCATTGCTGAAGCATAGCAAATAGGGAAATCTAATTGATCATCATCACAGCCTAAATCAATAAATAATTCTAAAACCTCATCAACAACCTCTAAAGGTCTAGCTGCAGGCTTATCAACCTTATTGATAACAACTACAGGCTTTAAATGTGCTTCAAATGCTTTCTTTAAAACGAATCTAGTTTGAGGCATTGTTCCTTCTTGTGCATCAACAACTAATACAACGCCATCAACCATTTGCATAATACGTTCAACCTCACCAGAGAAATCAGCATGGCCTGGAGTATCTAAAATATTAATTTTTATACCTTTATACATAATTGCAGTATTTTTAGCAAGAATAGTAATACCACGTTCTTTTTCAATGGCATTAAAATCCATTACATTATCTTCAACAGCTTGATTTTCTCTAAATACATTAGAATCCTTTAATAATTTATCAACCAAAGTAGATTTACCATGGTCAACATGGGCAATAATTGCAATATTTCTAATATCCATACTAATACTTCCCTTCGTAAGTTTAAAAAACCTTACATATTATAGCAAATATTTATAATAATAGACAAGTGAAAACGTATTTAAAGAAAAAAAAGCCTTGATACGATGTATCAAAGCGTAATTCTATACATATTCAAGTAGTTCAATAGGCAACGCAGGAATTGAATCAGAATAATCTTCAGAATCAATATCAACAATTATGAATTTTTCATTGTTTGTAAAATCAATGGTTAATCCAGTTAAGCCTTTTTTATAAATTGTTATATTCCCGTTTACGTCTTTCTTTTCATAATCTTTTGTCAACATTACTTTTTTATACAATTCAATCTTTGTCATCTTTAAAAACCTCTGGTATAAGTGTCACAAACCTTAATGTTAAATCCTTTTCAACAAACCACGATGTTATCATTTTTAGACTTATCATATATTCTCGTCTCAGCATTAATTGTGAATTTTGCATCATCAAAATCTTTCTAATTTTACATGGTCCAACTTATGGGGTTCACCTTAATGTATCAAAGCCCTTTTTATCGTCTATATTCCTTAATTGGTAATGATAATGAATATAAATAATCATTATTTCTTTCTTTATAAGCTTTTTTTAATATCTTTAAATAAAATACTGCACCCTTCATTCCTTTAGATTCAGCTTTAATAGATAATGTTTGAATAGATTGATAAAATAAAGGATTAAATGAATCATCTAAATTATCAATTAAAGGAATTAATTCCTTATTTCTATTTAAGAAATGATATAAGGATGATATAGTGCTTGGTAATTTCTTTTTTAAAGATATCTTATTTTTAGTATCAAATGTTAATTGATATAATTTAACAAGCTCTAAGCCTATACAATAATTAATTAAATCTTCCTCATCCTTATTTCTAGTATTATATCTTTCAAGCTTAATTATTAGATCATAACGCCATAAAACACGGTGCTGATCCTTTTTCGCATTAGGATATAATTTTAAATATTCATCAATGAATTTATTTAATTTATCTTTATAAATACCATTATTAGTAAAATCATCTAGGATGGATGTAATTAATGATTTTAATGTATCATTAACACCTAAATTTTCTTTTATGATAAATAATTCATTTAATAAATTATTTGATTCTTCATAGAATGAAATAATTAATTGCTTAATATCTACATCCTTTTCTTCTTTTTTATTTTTATTATAAATATGATATTTAAATGATTCCTTATTAACACTA
>JAILPD010000112.1 GCA_024690445.1 Acholeplasmatales bacterium | reverse complement strand
CGCACTGATTGAATTAATACTATAACCATTATCATCTTTATTTAAATCAAACTTTATTGGTAATTCTATACCTAATAAATTTAATTTAGTATTGATAATAATATTATTTCCATTTTTAATTACTTCACTGCCATTTAAGTCAGCTAATATTTGATTAACATCTAATGCTGATTCACTACCTGAAGATAAGGATAATCCTGATAATAAATTAGTTATATCATCAATAGATCCTTTTAATTTTAAATCGCCTAATTTAAGATAAATATCATTATTATATTCAATAAATAAATCATCTAATTTAGCTTTTACCTTAACATTATTTAAATCAGAAATATTTAATGAAGCTAAAATATCTAAATTAGTATTATCGTTAATATTAACATTAACCTTTAAATTAACATCTTCATTACCATTTTGAAGTGATGATACAACCATAGTCATAACATCATCTTCTGTGTTTATAGTAATATCACCATCTGAATCATCACCATCAGTTGGAGCGACTAAATCCTTATATGATTCAAAATAAGCTAAGAATTCTGGATTGAATTCAACATCTTCATATGTGAATACATCATGACAATCAGTTACTGTTAAAGCTTCAATACCCATTGATTTAACAGTATATTCTTCTTGAATATCTTGTTTTAATATTTGATATTTAGCGTTAATAGTAAATTCAATATGTATTTTTTCAAATTTTGGAATCATAGTGGAAGATGAATTTGTTAAAATTTCTCTTCTATAATTAAATGGAGCCTTATCCTCAGCTGGATTAAGATCGAATACTATACTATAAGTTCCATCATTATTATCAGTTAAAACAATGTTATTTCTATCTAAATATGTTTCACTACATATAATATATCCATTAGCTTGGAATGGTAACCAACCATATCTTTTTATATTTCCATTATATGAAATACATTCAGGTATTTGGTCCTTCCATACTACATTAACACCATCAATCTTATCAGCATCTCTTAATAAAACTGTGTTATCATGGAAGAATCTTTGTTTAGCAACCTTAACCATACCACTTGATACAGTTGAAATCATAGCTCTACCATTTTTTACAACACGTTCATTAGCAATTTGTTGAGTCGCAATAGACGCGTTAGCAACACCAGTTGTAATAACCTTAAATTCTTTTGTGTTCGCAACTGTCCATAAACAGTAAGCAATAACATCCTCTGGTGAATGCTCTGTCGGAAGTGATCCGTCAGTTGGAGCTTCCTTCAATGTTGTTTGGAATTTAGCATCACTATCTTCAATAACAGCTGGAGCTTTATTAGCTTCAGTTAAAATATAGGCACCAAATCCGCCAACACCAGCGACAACAAGTGTAGTTATTATTAAAATTATTTTCGTTCTAAGACGCAATTTTTTAAAAAATTTTATCATAAAAACTCCTTTAATTCCCAAACCTTCACATATAACATTATACCACAGGAGTGTCAAATGTCAAATTTGTTTGACATTCCGGACTTTGAACAAATAAAAAATCCATTAATTTTAATAATTAATGGACCTTTATTTTTATCTTTTCAAATTAGATATTAGTTAACTTGAAGCTCTTGTCAGCACCAACAACTTCGATGATTTGATCATCTTTAGTTAAATTTAAGCATTCAACAGCTTTTGCCTTAGCATCTGCTAAATTACCAACTACTGCTTGAATACCCCAAACGATTGCTAGAGTACGAGCATCATCAACATTATCAACTGCGAAGAATACATCAGATGCAGGACGATATTGAGATAAAGCTAAAGCTAATTCAACATTTCCTTCTGCAACTACAGCAGCGATATCAAAATAATTTACAACATTAGCAACAGCTAAACCTAAAGCATCTGCTTCTGTCATATTTTCTTTATTATAAACAACATTTTGAATCATTGCTTCATGATCAATGAAATCTTCAGCCTTTTCATCAATCTTAGCCATATATGAAACAGCTTCATAAGGATAATCACCTTGAGCAGATTCACCAGATAACATTGTAGCACCAGTACCATCTAATACAGCGTTATGAACGTCTGTAACTTCAGCTCTAGTTGGACGAGGATTTTGTTGCATAGAATCTAACATTTGAGTAGCTGTAATAACAATCTTACCTTGAGATTGAGCTAAGAAAATCATATCCTTTTGAATTTCAGGTAAATCCCAGGCATCAACATCAACACCTAAATCTCCACGAGCAACCATTACACCATCAGAAAGCTTAATGATTTCTTCCATGTTTTTAACGCCTTCTTGGTTTTCAATCTTAGAAATAATCTTAACATGTGTATTATTCTTAGCAGCTAAAATATCTCTAATTTGCTTAATATCATCAGCTCTACGAACGAATGATGCGAAAATGAAATCTAATCCTTGATCACAAGCGAATTCCATATCAGCCTTATCTTTTGGTGAAATATAAGCCATATTTAAGATAACGCCTGGAACATTACAGTTTCTCTTGTTCTTTAACTTACGATCATTTTGAACTTCACAGATTAATTCTCTATTTGCTTCATCTTTTTCTTTAACAACTAATGTTAATAGACCATCTTCAATTAAGATTCTTCCACCAACATGGATATCATCATATAAACCTGGATAAGAAATAGCTACTTTATTAGCATCTCCTAAATAAGAATAATCCATTGTTAAACGGATAATATCACCTGTTCTTAATTGAACTGGTTCATCATTCTTTAAATAACCTGTTCTGATTTCAGGACCCTTAGTATCAAGAGCCATACCTGTAAACCAGCCCTTTTCCTTATTTAATTCCTTTACATTTTTAATTCTGAAGCCTTGCTCATCGTAATCACCATGAGAGAAATTCATTCTCATAACGTTCATACCAGCAACGCCAATTAACTTCTCTAAACAATCCTTTTGTTCACTAGCAGGACCAATTGTACATACAACCTTTGTCTTTTTCATTTTAATCTTCTCCTCATTTAATCCCTATGATATTTTTTGTACTAATTTGTGTAGCTCCTCATTTGGCTCATTTACCATTGTAAGAGCCTCCTCGATAGGTGTGTAGTGAAGCTTATTTTCTACAATACCTACAGCAACTCCAGTTATACCTTCATGTAAAAGGTCAATCGAATACTTACCTAATCTCGCAGCAAGTAAACGATCCTCAGGGGTAGGAGTTCCACCTCTTTGAATATATCCTAAAATAGTAGCTCTACATTCATATCCTGAATATACCTCTACTTCTTTAGCAAGTTGATAAACATCTGTTATATTTTCTGATATAACAACAATGGCATGTCTTCTACCAGCAAGTCTATCATTTTTAAGACTTGATAATAGTTTTTCTTTATCTAGTCCAGAATTATTTGTAATAATATATTCTGCACCACAACATATACCAGAATATAAAGCTAAGTCCTCACAATGACGACCCATAACTTCAATTATTGAACATCTTTGATGACTTGATGATGTATCTCTTAATTTATCTATTGCCTCACACGCTGTAGTTAAAGCAGTTGAAAATCCAATAGTAAAATCAGTTGATGCAATATCATTATCAATTGTTCCAGGGATTCCGATAGTTTTAATTCCCATCTCATGAAGTCTTAAAGCACCAGTATAAGTACCATCTCCACCAATACAAACTAAAGCCTCAATATCATTCTTTTGAAGTTGCTTAATTGCTAAAGATCTTACCTGTTCATATTTGAATTCAGGTAATCTAGCAGTACCTAATATAGTACCACCCTTAGATAGAATTTCAGAAACATCTTTTCTAGTGAATTCTTCTATTTTTCCTTCAATTAAGCCACGGTATCCATCATATATTCCGAATACCCTATCTCCACTTGCAATTCCTGCACGGACTACAGCTCTTATTGTGGCATTCATGCCGGGAGCATCACCACCAGAAGTTAATACACCAATTCTCATTTGTATCACTCCAAAAAAATCATACTCCGGATATCATTATATCACATTTTTTGCAAGCTTCAAGAAAATTTAAAAAATTCAATTAATAAGTTTACTTATTAAATTGTAAACCTTATTTTTAGCGATTTTTGACAACAAAAAAGAGGCTCGAAAGCCTCTATATCTATTAATCTTTAAATGTGCCGTTCTTCAAAACCCATAAAACTCAATAATATTAAAACTAATAATATGTAGTTTCTGTTTGATTTCTCATTCAACGAGCTCTAGGAATTTGTATTCCAAGTTGGTATTAACTCTCCTAAGACGTTAATTCCGCACGAACGTATGCGTATTTAAAATTGATATGCCTTAGTTGTTTACTAGGGCATATTTTTTTATGTTTATTGCTGCGTTATAATCTCTATCTATCTTAAGTCCACAATTTGGACATATAAATGTTCTATCACTTAATTTTAAATCTATCTTTTTATATCCACATTTGTTGCACGTTTTACTAGAAGCATAATATCTATCTACTTTTCTAATTAATATTCCATAATTATTACATCTATTTTCTAAGGTTTTTAATAATTTAGAAAATGGATTTCTTTGTAATCCTTTCCTTACATATTTATTATCTTTAGATTCCTTCATTCCTTTAACATCTAAATCCTCAATTATGATTTCCTTTGGTTTCTTATTCTTTAAAGATGTTATTACATAATCAATATATGATTCCTCTAAGTATCTTAATCTTCTAGTATAATTAGTTTTTATCTTTCTTTGCTTAATATAATTCTTAGATTCTTTAAGTGATTTTTTTAATATCTTTGCTTGAAGATGTTTTTTTGATAGTTTTCTATATTCCTTAGTTACAGTCACAGATTTATATACATCGTTATCGCTTGTTACTACAGTTTTTATATTTAAGTCAATTCCTATGATGGAATCAGTGGTAACTATTTCCTTTTTAGGTGCGTATTCATCATCTACACTAACTACTATATAAAATTTATCTCCATCTAAAACTACTCGCGGATTATAAAATTTAACATTTGTAGGTATTCTATCCTTTTCTGCCATATTAACCCAATTTAATACTTGTCTATTTTGTTTTTGATTATTTGCTATCTTTTCTAATCTTACCTTTTTATCAGTAAATACTATTTTATATG
This sequence comes from Acholeplasmatales bacterium, assembly GCA_024690445.1. Next base: position 297 of record JAILPD010000112.1, on the reverse strand, counting down.
GATCAACATAAAATGATTTTTTATAATTATTATATTTTTTCTTAACTGGATATTTCGATAATTTCTTAAAGTATCTTATAAATGAATTGTATGTATCCTTTATTTCTTGTTTTAAGGCATCATTTGACACATCGTAAAATAGTGTATCTAAATTATTAGATATCATTTCCTTTTTTGTTAATCCTTTTCTTTTTTCTATTAATTCATTATCTTTAATACTTTTTTGTTTTGTAAACTATTTTCTTACATCTCCACAAGAAGGTATTTTTTTATTATTCTTTATAAATGAGTCAATGT
>JAILPD010000097.1 GCA_024690445.1 Acholeplasmatales bacterium | reverse complement strand
TTAGTCTGAATACCACATCATTGAAAACAAGGAGGAAATTATTATGGCTAAGAAAGTCGTAAAGGTTGTAAAACTACAGATTGCAGCCGGTAAAGCTAATCCAGCTCCACCAGTAGGTCCAGCTTTAGGACAGGCAGGAGTTAATATTCCAGGATTCTGTTCTCAGTTCAATGACGCTACAAAGGATAAGATGGGATATACATTACCAGTAGTAATCTCAGTTTATGAGGACCGTTCATTCACATTCGTTGTGCATACTCCACCAGCATCAGATTTATTATTAAAGGCTGCTGGAATTCAGAAGGGTTCTGAAAACTCAAAGAAGCATACTGTAGCAAAGATATCTAGACAAAAAGCTAGAGAAATTGCTGAGATGAAGATGCCTGACCTTAATGCTAACGACATTGAAGCAGCAACTAACATTATTTGTGGTACTGCTAAGAACATGGGCATTGTAGTCGAAGACTAATTTTCTAGGTTGTGAAAACGACCTAAAACTTGTGGGAGGAATTCCCGCTTAACCACATTTTAGGAGGATAAACATGAAGAGAGGAAAAAAGTACGTTGAAGCTGCTAAGTTAGTTGATAAGTCAAAGGCTTACTCTGCAAAGGAAGCTTTAGATTTAGCAATTAAGACTTCAACAGTTAAATTTGACGCAACAGTTGATGTAGTATTCCGCTTAAACATTGATCCACGTAAGGCTGAACAGAATATTCGTGGTGCTATTGTATTACCTAATGGTACTGGTAAGACTCAAAAAGTTTTAGTATTATGCCGTGGTGCAAAGCAACAAGAAGCAACTGAAGCAGGCGCTGATTATGTTGGAGAAGCAGAAATGATCAACAAGATCAACCAAGGTTGGTTTGATTTCGACGTTATCGTTGCTACACCAGATATGATGGGTCAATTAGGTAAGTTAGGACGTGTCCTAGGACCTAAGGGCTTAATGCCAAACCCTAAGACTGGTACAGTAACTATGGATGTTGCTAAGGCAGTTAAAGAAATCAAAGCAGGTAAGGTTGAATACCGTCCAGACAAGGTTGGAAACATCCAATTACCTATTGGTAAGGTTTCATTCGGTGTTGAAAAGCTTGCTGAAAACTTCAAGACTATTTATGATGCATTATTAAAGGCTCGTCCTTCAACAATTAAGGGTTCTTATATTAAGAACGTATCTGTTGCATCTACAATGGGTCCAGGAGTAAAAGTCGATTCTGAAACAATCGCAAAGTAAAAAAACAAATAGCCTAAGACAGTAGGCGAGCGAAAGCTCTTAATCTCCTACCGAGGAATTAATTAGGATTAAGCAATCAATCCTTCTTTACCTTGGTAGAGAAGGATTTTTCATTTATACTATATGGAGGTAGAAGGAATGAAAGAAAGCATTCTTAAGAAACAAGAAGCTGTATCAGCTGTAACAGAAAGAATTAAGAATTCTGCAGCTGTAGTTGCATTCAAATACCAAGGCTTAACAGTAGCAAAGTTCCAAGAGTTACGTAGAGAATTACGTGCTCAAGGTGTATTAGTATCTGTTTATAAGAACAATATTTCTGCACGTGCTGCTAAGGAAGCTGGTTTTGAAGATTTCACTGATGCATTAAAGGGTCCTGTTGCTTTAGCATTCGCAGAAAGCGATGTTGTAGCACCTGCAAAGATTCTTTTCTCAAAGCTTGGTGAAGAAGATAACAAAATTGAAGTATTAAAAGGTATCGTTGATGGCGATGTATACGGATTTGATCAATTAAAGGCATTATCAGTATTACCATCATACGAAACATTATTAACTCAGTTAGCATTCGGTCTATTAGGATCTGTTAACCAGTTAGCAATCGGCTTAAATTTATTAGCTGAAAAGAAAGAAAACGAATAAAAGTCAAATTGGAGGAAAATTAAAATGGCTAAGTTAACAAAAGAAGTATTTATTGAATCATTAAAGGAAATGACTATTCTTGAAATTAAAGAATTAGTTGACGCATTAAAGGAAGAATTCGGTGTTGATCCATCTGCTGTAGCTGCTGCTCCAGCTGCTGGTGCTGCTGCAGGTGCTGCTGCTGCTGAACAAACTGAGTTCGACGTAGTATTAACTAACGCTGGTGCTGCAAAGCTTGGTGTTATCAAGGTTGTTAAGGAAGTAACTGGTTTAGGATTAAAGGAAGCTAAGGATTTAGTTGACAACGCTCCTAAGGCTGTTAAGGAAAAGGTTTCTAAGGCTGAAGCTGATGAATTAAAGGCTAAGTTAGAACAAGCTGGCGCAACTGTTGAAGTTAAGTAATTAACAAAATAGTATATTAGAAAAAAATCTGCTATATCTTTTGGTATAGCAGTTTTTCTTCTTTTTTGTTATAAATCAGCCAAAAACGAACCATAGTATGTTAAATATACTTTTCATTTATGTTTTATGTGATATAATTACATTGTTTGGTTTGGAGGTGTTTTAATGGCAGATCATTATTATTCAAAAACTACAGATACTCCATCTGAACCGAAGGATTTTATTTTCAATTTTAAAGGCGAAAGCTTTATATTTAAAACAGATAATGGTGTTTTTTCTAAAAATTATATAGATTATGGCTCATTTGCTATGCTAAACGCATTTAAGCCTAATGATATTGATTTACCTATCTTAGATATGGGATCAGGCTATGGTCCTATAGGTATTGTTGTATCAAAGCTATATAATAAGAAAACTATTATGTGTGAAATAAATGAGAGAGCTTATAATTTATCACTCGAAAATATAAAGAAGAATAATGCTAATTCAGAAGCTTATAATTCAAATCTATATGAAAAGGTAGAAGAATTAGAATTTGCATCAATTATTACTAATCCACCTATTAGAGCAGGCAAAGAAACTGTCTTTAGTATTTATGATGGTGCTTATAAGCATTTAGCAGTAGGTGGTGAGCTTTGGGTTGTTATTCAAAAGAAACAAGGTGCTCCAAGCTCAAAAACGCATTTATTTGAGCTTTTTGGTAATTGTGAAATAATTAACCGTGATCATGGTTATTACATTCTAAAATCGGTAAAAAAGTAGGAAATATTAGGGTTTAGGAGGTTGTATGTCAGAATTAAATAATAATACTGAAGAATTAGTTGAAACTGAAGATGTACAAACTCTAGATTCTCAGGTTGAGGCACCTTTAGAGGAGACTAAAAAGAAGAAAAAACCTTATTTTAAATATATATTAAGTATTGGCTTTATGGTAATATTGATTGCTGTTACAGCAATTATATTATTTAATAAATATTCATTTAGTGATTTGATGGATTTAATTGGTCAGGTTAACTACTGGTGGATAGTACTTGGTATATTGATGATATTTATTTATATATTCTTTGAAGGATATGCAATGAAGATTATATTTAGATCTATGGGACAAAAGGTTTCACTTGGTAAAAATATAATGTATTCATCAATAGATTATTACTATTGTGCTATTACTCCATCAGCATCTGGTGGACAGCCAATGGTTGCTTATTACATGGCAAAAGATGGTGTATCACTATCTTATGTATCAATTTGTTTATTAATTAATACAGCATTATTTAAGATAGTACTTGTAACATTAGGCTTAGTAGGATTAATAATGTATCCTAATTTAGTTGTTGGAAGCGGATTAATGCTAGGTTTATTTATCTTTGGATTTACATTTAATATCTTTATGATTGTAATGTGCTTCTTAGGCGCATTTAAAACAAATTGGGTTAGAGCTTTTGGTTTAAGATTAATATTATTCTTACATAAGATTCATATCGTTAAAAGACCTATTAAGTGGGTTAGAACATTATATAAGAAGATGGATGAATATGAGGTTGGTGCAAAATTAATTAAATCTCATAAGCTAGATTTTACAAAAGCTTTATTATGTAATTTCATTCAAAGAATTGCATTATTCTCAGTAACATTTATTATCTTCTATGCATTTAGAAGAGGTGCTATGGGTGATTCAATTGATTATCATTCATATTGGGAATTAATGGGTATTCAAGTATTAATAGCACTTGCGGTAGATAGCTTACCTTTACCTGGTGGTGTAGGAATTAGTGAGTATTTATATTTATTATTATTTGGATTTGTTTATAGTGGTGAGGAAATGATAGCTAGTGCGATGTTATTAACTCGTGCCGTATCATTCTATATTCCTGTTATAGTCTGTGCCCTAATATCCATCTTAGAGCATATTTTAGTGATTAGAAATGATATAAAGAAACAGAACCTACAGCCGTAGAGTTCTGTTTTTCTTTGACTTTAAATCATCTTTTTTGTATCATTATTAGTGAGGTTTAATATGAAAAATTATGTTGTTTATGCCGATAGATCTGGCAATCGTTTTAATTCAACTGAATACGAGACTGGCTTTTTAAAGTTTTTGTATCATACATTCATTGGTAGATTATTTTTAAAATTCTTTGCCTCTAAACTTGTTGCTAATGCGAGTCACTGGTATATGAATAGAAGAATGTCTAAGAAGAAGGCTAAAAAGACAATTGAGAAGCATAATATTGATATGTCTTTATATGATTGTAAGAATCCTAAGTGCTATAATGATTTCTTCTTAAGAAATTTAAATGAATTAAAATATGATAAAGATCCTAATTCTTTTATTTCGCCATGTGATTCTAAGCTTATGGTTAGAACAATAAGTGATGATTTAATATTTAGTGTTAAAAAGAGTGAATATAGTGTGGCAGAAATATTAAAAAATCAGGATTTAGCAAATGAGTATAAGGATGGTTTAATTTTAATATTTAGATTAACAGTAGATGATTATCATCATTATATTTATATTGATGATGGTACTAAGACAAATAATATTAAAATTAAGGGTGTACTTCATACAACACAACCAATAGCTATTCATTCTAGAAAGGTATATCATCAAAATTCTAGAGAATATACTATATTAAACACTAATAATTTTGGTGAGGTAGTTTTTATGGAAGTTGGCGCTATGTGTGTTGGTAAAATTGAAAATCTTCATCAGGAACATACATTTAGGCGAGGAGAAGAAAAAGGTAAATTCCAATTTGGTGGTTCAACTATTATCTTAATGGTAAAAAAGGATAAGGTTATTATTGATGAAGATATTATAAAAAACTCTAATGATGGTATTGAAACTGTTGTTAAGGTTGGAATGAAAATAGGTCAAAAAGTGATAGATTAAGCTATCACCCTTGTTCCTTACGTGTGGATTATTTGACTAACAGTGTTAGATATGTTATAATAAATTGGTTTTTCGCGTAGGTGGTGAAATTATGGATAAGAATCAACTTTCTATTATAGAAAAAACAATTCAATATAAGTTCAATAATGATGCACTATTAGTTCAAGCATTCGACTTTGAGCCAGGTAACGGAAATGATCCTAGATCAAATGGAATTTTAAGAATTGTTGGTAAAAGAGCTATTAACTATGCATTAACAGTAGTATTAACAAGCTATTATGGAAAGAATGTAACTGGTAAGCCTTATAAGACGACAATTGAAAACACTGTTATATATGATTTATTAGATAATTTAACATCACAAGACTTATATAAAGTATCCGTTAATGTATTAGGCTTAACTGAATATGTTGGTTCATATTCTGGTGGAGAATTAGTGGATATGGATAGAAAACTATTTGAGGCGATTGTTGGCGCCGTAGCCTTAGACTCTGATTGGAATATATCTATAATTGCAAATGTTGTATCATTTATGCTAGACGTCGATTATTGGTTAAATTATGGCTTTGCCAATATCGATTCACATCCAACTATTCTTTTATTTAATTATTGCGTTGAAACTGGTCAAAACATGCCAAGCTATGTATATAAGAGAGTGAAAGACGCAAACGGAAACATCTTTATTAAATGTGAATTGACATTAGGTAATTTAGAGTTTATCGGAATGGGTGGAAATCATTCTGAAGCTAGACTTTTAGCAGCACAAGAAGCTTATAAGTATCTAACAGAAAATAATATGACTTCACAAATCGTTAAAGATGCTGGCGATTATAGTGAGGCAAATGCTATGGATACTTTAGATAATCTTACATTAAAGGGTTATTTTTCATTCCCAGATTATCATACAGATGAAATCAATGGCGGTTATGTTTCTACATGTATGATTGATGAGATTGATAAGAAGTTTAAAGCATTCGATAAAGAGAAAAAGAATGCTAAAAATAAGGCTGCGTACAGAATGTTACTTTATGTACTTGGTAAAGAAGTCCCAGCTGATGAAGCTGATAATATAGAAGACTAATGGGAATTGGAAAATTCCCTTTCTTTTTGATATAATCAACATACGAGGAAGTGATTTTATGGCTAAAATAATAATGCTAGGCGATTCAACAGTATCAAAATTTAATGATGTAAGCTATTATTATCCAAGATATGGATATGGTGTATTATTGGCTGAATATGTGAATAATATAGAGGTTTTAAATTTAGCATTATCAGGTAGAAGCTCTAAATCATTTTTAGTAGAGAATAATTATCAAGAATTCTTAGATAAGGTAGAAATGGGCGATTTTGTCATTATTGGATTTGGTCATAATGATGAAAAGGGTGATGATTATGCAAGATTTACATCTGCAAAATTAGGTATTAATGATGAAGGAAGCTATCAAAAATCTTTATATGATAATTATATAAAGAAGGCATTAGAGAAGAAGGCTTTCCCTATTGTTTGTAGTCCTATTCCAAGACTTGATTTTTCTTTTAAGTATGAAGGTAATTTTGTTCACATTAATGAATATGGAGATTATAGAAAAAGTGCATTAGATTTAGCAAATAAATTAAATATTGCTGGTATTGATTTAACTATTCCAGTAGTTGAATTATCTAAAAAATTGGGGGACAAGCAATTATTATTACATGCGATATCTAAAGGTAAAAAGGTAGATGGAAATATCACTTATGATGAAAAAAGTGTTGATAAAACACATCTTAATTATTTAGGTGCTAAGTGGGTAGCATATTTTTTAGCATCTAAATTAAAGGAGATTAATCATCCTATTTCCAAATATATCTCTAATTTAGAAGAACCTAAAATTAGTGATTTAAAGGTTAATCCAGAATATGAATATAAGGAATATAAAACTCCTGATTTTGATTCATATAATCCACCTTTAAATTTTAAATGTGATAAACCTTTTTATGGTACTGCCTTTGGTGCATTAGATAAATTAGATTCTTTAGTAGCTAAAAGTGATAATGATTCATTTTTAGTAGGAACTTCTGAAAAAAGAGGTAAATTTAATGCCTCATCAGAAGGTTTTGCCTATGCTTTTACTAAGATAGATAAGAATTATAATTTTAAATTTAGTGCTCATTTAAAGATTGAATCATATAAAGGAATAAGACAATCTGCCTTTGGCTTAATGCTAAGAGGAGATGTCTATTTTAATCAGGAAAATCCTAGTGAAAATTATACTACTAATTATATAGCTGGTGGTTTAGTTACTACTGATGCGATTACGTATGTGAATTTTTCAAGATCAAATCCAACTGAGCTTGATAAAGAACTAAATATAATCAATGAATTCTATAAAGAAAATGAAGAATTAGATATATCTATTGAGAGATTAGGACAGGTAGTTTTTGTAGATACAATTTATCGCGGGAAAAAATATAGTTCAAAATATATCGATTTTGACTACTTATCATTAGATGATAAATATGTATTTGTTGGTATGTTTGCCAACAATCAAACAATTGTCAGATTTACTAATGTTAAATTAGAAATTAAGACATTGGCAAAGGAAGCATAGGAGGCTTTACTATGTTAAAAAAAATTAATGGTGGTTTATACGAAGGTGAAAGAGCATTATATAACATTCATAATGCTTCATTAGAAAATGTAACATTTGATAATGGCGAATCACCTCTTAAGGAATGTTCAAATTTAGAATTAAATGGTTGTATATTTAAGTGGAAATATCCACTTTGGTATTGCAAGGATGTTAAGGTTAATGAAACTACATTCATAGATCTAGCTAGATCTGGAATTTGGTATACAAATAATATTACTATCAATAAATCATTAATTGCAGTTCCTAAGTTATTTAGACGTTGTAAGGGTGTTTATTTAAATAATGTAAATATTACTAACGCTCAAGAAACATTTTGGAATTGTGAGGATATTGAATTAAATGATGTAAATGCTAAAGGTGATTATTTTGGTATGAATTCTAAAAATATCAAAATTAAGAATTTTAATTTAGATGGTAATTACGCATTTGATGGTGGAAGTAATATTGAAATAAGAAATGCTGTTTTAAATTCAAAGGATTCATTTTGGAATTGTGAAAATGTAGTAGTTTATGATTCTATTATTATTGGTGAATACTTAGGATGGAATAGTAAGAATTTAAAATTTATCAATTGTACTATCGATAGTGAACAAGGTATGTGCTATATCGATAATATTGAAATGATTAATTGTAAGCTTTTAAATACTAATTTAGCATTTGAAAGATGTAATAATGTAAATGCTGAAATAAAAACAAAAATAGATTCTATTAAGAATCCATATTCTGGTAAGATTAAGGCATTAAGTGTTGGTGAAATAATTTTAGATGAAGACATAGTTAATCCTAAATTAACGTCTATTGAGGTAAAAGAATAATAATGTATAATTTTGATGATGTTGCCAAAAGAAGAAATACATATTCATATAAATGGGATGTTAGGGATAATGAGCTTCCAATGTGGGTGGCTGATATGGATTTTAATTGCTTACCCGAGGTAAGCTTAGCAATTAAAAAAAGATTAGAGATTAATGCCTTTGGCTATTCATATACACCAGAGGAATATTATGAAGCCTTTATTTCATTTTGGAAAAGAAGACATAATGTTTCATTTCAAAGAGATGAAATGGTCTTTTCAACTGGTGTTGTTCCATCTCTTTCATCTAGTGTAAGAGCATTAACTAAGGAAGGTGATGGTGTAATTATTTTTACACCAGTTTACAATATATTCTTTAACTCTATTAGAAATAATAAAAGAAGAATTATTGAGTGTCCTTTAATATATAAAAATGATACATATGAAATAGATTATGATTTATTTAATAAAATTGCTAAAGATGAAAAGAATACAATGCTAATATTTTGTAATCCAGGAAATCCAGTTGGAAGAATTTGGACTAAGGATGAAATGGATAAGGTTGCTAAAATAGCAAACGAAAATAATATAATTATTGTATCTGATGAAATACATGCAGATATTGTAAAAAGTGGTAAATCATATATTCCTTTTTATTCTGTATCTGATATTGCAAGAAACATCTCATTATCATTAATATCTGCCACTAAATGCTTTAATATGGCAGGTATTCAAGCATCAGTAGCTTTATCTTCTAATCAAGAAATATTAAAGAAATTTGATAGAGATTTAAATACCTCTGAATGTGCAGAAGGAAATTTCTTTTGTTTTGAAGCAACTATTAGTGCTTTAAATAATGGAGATAGATGGTTAGATGAATTAAATTTATATATCGATAATAATTTTAATTATTTAGAAGATTATTTAAAAAAGAATTTACCTAATCTTAAATTAGTAAAAAGAGAAGCTACTTACCTAGCTTGGATTAATATTAGTTATTATTCTAATGATTCTTTAAAATTTAGAGATTATATTAGAGAAAAAACTGGTCTTTATGTATCTGATGGAGCTGAATATGGAGAGGCTGGAGAAGGCTTTTTAAGAATCAATTTAGCGACATCTATGGCAAATGTCATTGATGGTTTAAATAGATTAAGTACTGGAATTAAATTATGGGAAGATAAAAAATAGGGAAACTATGATATAATGTCTTTGTATTTTTAATTTTGAGGTGTTTTTTATGAAAAATTTATTATTTTTTGAAAAACAAAATAGCTTAAAACAGTCTGGTATTGGACGTGCTATGACTCATCAGATGAAGGCATTAGAGCTTAATAATGTTGAATTTACATTAGATTCTAATGATACTTATGATTTTGCTCATATCAATACTTTATTTTTTGAATCATATAGATTATTAAAAAAACTACATAAAAAGGGCAAGAAAGTAATAGTTCATGGTCATTCAACAGTAGAAGATTTTAGATATTCTTTTAAATGTTGGAGATTAATTGCCCCTATTTTTAATCACTTAATTTTAAGAATGTATAGACACGCAGATGTTATTATTACACCTACATATTATTCTAAAGGATTAATTGAGAATTATAAGGGTGTTAAATGTCCTGTATATGCTGTATCAAATGGTATTAAGCTTGAGGATTATAAATATAATGAAGATGATGTTAAAGCATTTGATGAATTCTTTAACATTAAAGATAAAAAAATAGTTATTTGTGCCGGTTTATATTTTGAAAGAAAAGGTATTAGAGATTTCTTTAAGATTGCAGAGGAAATGCCTCAAGTTGAATTTATTTGGTTTGGTCATTTAGCTCCTGCTTTAACAGAAGGAAAGATTAAAAGAGCAATTAAGAAAAGACCAAAGAATGTAATAATGCCTGGATATGTAGATATTAAGGTATTAAGAGGAGCATTCCATAAAGCTGATTGTTTCTTATTCTTATCTCATGAGGAAAATGAAGGTATTGCAGTATTAGAGGCTTTAGCATCAAGACTTCCTGTAATAGTAAGAGATATCCCTGTATTTAGTGATTGGCTTACTGATGGTAAGGATGTATTAAAGGGTAAGACAAATGATGAATTCATCGAAAAATTAAATTATGTATTTAATAATGATATGACATCTTTTAAGGATAATGCTTATAAGGTAGTAGAAGAGAGAACCTTAGAAAAGGTTGGTAAGCAATTAAAAGATATATATGAAATGGTTTATAGTGAAAAAAAGGCTTAATTGATTTAAGCCTTTCTTTTCATATATGCCTCATATGCTAGAATAGATGCGGCAACACTAACATTAAGTGAATTTTGTGAGCCTTCCATTGGAATAAATACTTTAGTTGATTTATGGTTATACCAATCATTATTTATTCCAAATCTTTCATTTCCTACAACTATTGCGATTTTACCTTTATAATTATACTCTTGATAATTTAAGCCAAGCTTTGGCTCTCCTAAGAATATTTCATAATCATTATCTAAAAGGTATTTTAATACATTTTGATATGTATCAGATATTGTTGGAATTATTAGATTACATCCACGAGAAGAGGATGTAATTTTTTCATTATTTATTTTAGAAATAGAATCTACTAATAATACACCATCACAATTAATAGAATCTAATGTTCTATAAATAGTTCCTATATTACCTGGTATTTCTAAATGATCTAATACCATAAGGAATTCTTTATCTTTAAAAGCATTATAATTATATTCTTTTAATTGAATAGCACCGATTATTCCGGCATGATTTTCTTTAAGCTTTATTGAATCATAGCTAGATTTAGATATTTCATAAACTTCTTTAGAATTCTTTATTAATTCATTTAATAGCTTTTTAGTTTCATCTTGGTATTCTAGATCAAAAGAATAGAATAATAATTCAATTTTTAAATTATTATTTACTGCAATCTTTAATACCTCTAAATCATCTGTGACTGTTAGATTTGGATAATGATTTGTTTTAATCATATCCTTCATTAACTTAAATTTATCATGTGACCTAGATATTCTTTCCATATTACCACCATTTTTTATTATAGCATAATAAAATCCTATTTTAAATCGCTCATAATGTTGTATAATATTTATTGTATATGAGGAGAATTGGATTATATGAAAAAGTTTAGTTTGATTGCGGCCTTAGGTGCAGGCCTTATTTTTACACTAACTGCATGTGGAGAGGAAGAATATAAATTATCTGTTGTTGCCCCACAAGGAGCACCAGCAGCATCTTTAGCTTTTATTGCAAAAGAGAAAAATGAAAATTATTCATTTATTAACGCTAATAATATTTCAGAACAATTTACATCAAAAGAAAATGATTTTATCGTAGCTCCAGTAAATGCTGGTGCTATGCTATATAAGAATGGTAAATCAAATTATAAATTAGCCGCAGTAGTAACGTGGGGTAATTTATATTTTGCTACTCAAAGAGCAGATATTTCATCTATTAATGATTTAGCAGGAAAGAATATTGTATTATTTGGTGAAACTACAATTAATTCATCTTTAGCTAAATATGTATTAGCTGAAAATCAAATTGTACCAACATATGAATATAATACAACTGCTGAGGAAACTAAGAATTTATTACATGATGATGCTAATGCAATTGTTATGACTGCAGAACCTGCATTAACTGCTATATCAACTAAGTTAAAGCAAGAAGGTAAGAATGTTACTTCATTTTCTATTTCAGAAATGTATAGTGAAATTTCTGATGCTGAATACACTCAAGCAGGTTTATTTGTAAAGCAAGATACAATTGATAGTCATAAAGCTTTAGTTGATAATTTTATCAATAATGTAAGTAATTCGTGTGATGCTATAAGAGATGACTTAGAAGGCGTTGCTAATACAATTATTGAATTAAATAATACAGGATTACCTACAGCTTTACCTGTATTAAAGCAAGCATTACCTAAGTGTAATATTAAATTTAAGAGTGCAGCTGATTCTAAATCAGCAGTTGAAAAGACTGCAAATATTGATTTAAGTAAATTTGGAGGTGCAGTACCTTCTGATGATTTCTACTACAACAAGTAAAAAGATTAAAAACTTAATATTATTTGTTGCAGGAATATTAATATTTGTAATAATAATTTCCTTAATTGGTATTATTAAAGATAATTCTATTGTATTCCCTTCTGTATTTGAAATAACTGATACTTTTTTCAGTTTGCTTGCAAAAGGTAGTACATATAAATATATCGGTATAACATTATTGGATTTTATTATCGCATTATTGTTATCATCTATTTTGGGATTAGGCTTTGGAATATTAAGTGGATTTAATGATGTTTCTAAAGGATTATTAAAACCTTTCATGATTATTTTTAGAAGTATGCCAATGGTTATTATTATCGTAATAATCATGTTGACTGTTCCAAATGATAATTATAGATATGTTCCAGTTGTATCCACAACTATTGCTTTAATTCCGATTTTATATGAGGCAGTAAGTGAAGGCATAAGAAGAATAGAAGCTCCATATAATGATGTTTGGAGATTAAATAGTAAATTAAATTTAAAGGTAATATTCAATGTACACTTACCTTTAATATCAGGATATTTAAAGCAAGCATTAGTTACAGCTATTGGACTTGGAATTAAGATGATTGTTACTACTGAATTTATTTCAGGTGTAAGAAATACAATGGGTACAGCTATTTTTAATTCAAAGATATTAGTTGAATATCAAGAAATTTATGCTTATGCTTTAATTTTGATATTTTTAGTTGTCATTGTTGAATTAGTACCTGATTTTATAATTTTTATCATAAAAAAAATCAAAGAAAAGCAACAAAAAACTGCACACTTATCTTAAATTTGTTATAAAATTCATTGAAAAAATTGCATAGCTTGTGCTATAATCTAATAAAGCAGTTCGCTATATAAAAATTTAACCTAATAGTAGTAGGAGGAATTTATATGAAAAATTATGTAACTCTAGTTTATTTACCAGATGATGAAGAAAATGCAAATTACGTCGCAGAAGTATTAGACCAAAAGCATGTTGAAGTTCATCTATTTGAAAAGACAGAAGGAAAGAATAAAGAAATTCTTAGCGATATTAAGAATTCGGCAGGTTTAATCATTCTTCATATTTCAGAAGCATTCGATTATAGAGATTACTTACATGAAATTGTAAAGGCTAATAATCGTTGCCAAATCATTGCATGTTATTCTGCAAAGGAAACTTACCAAAACAAGTATCCAATCAATGAAATTGAATTAGTTGAAGGATATCCAATTGAAGCATTAGCTAACGACGTATGTTCAATCATCGTTGGTGGTTATATGAAGGTTAAAGTAAATGCATTCAACAGAAAGAAGTATAGAAAGATTGCATTCCAATTATTCCAGAACGAAGAATATGTATGGTCTCTATGCTTATTATTAAAAGTATTTAGAATTCATGATACAGAAGTTAAGGAAAGAATTGCTGATGCATATCAAACAATCATGGATTGTGATAAGGCAATTAACTATTATTCAATTTGTTTACCTATTTCTGAACAGAATAACAAGGGTGAAGTTAAGATCTTCGGATCTACAGATGAAGATTCTCAAGGCTTAATTTGTAACAACTTAGGTTACTTATATACTCAAACTAAGAACCTTGAATTCGCAGAAAGATATTTAAAGCAAGCAATCGCATTAAGAAATCCAGATGCATTATATAATCTAGGTTACTTATATGAATCTTCTTGGGCATATGATTCTAAGATGAGAAAGACAAAAGAAGGATATGACATTTATTGTAAGGTATTAAGTGAAAGATATACTTCTGATGCATCTAAGGAAAGAGCAAGAGAAAAGTTAAAAATCGCAGCTGATAGATTATTAAAGAGAAAGAACTATGCAGCAGCACTTCAATATTATAAGGCAATCGGTGATGGTCCTAGAGCAGCTGAATGTATTAGAAACATTAAGCGTATTCGTCAATTATATGAAGAAAGAAAGAGCCGTCAAGGTGGTACTACAATTAAGAAGCCTACAGCTACAGCACAAGCTAAGCCTGTTGCAAAGCCTGCAGCACCAGATACAACAAAGAGCGCTGAATAAAAAAATAATGGATTGGGAAACCAATCCATTTTTTAATGCTTATATTTTGGGAAAAAGGACTCCCACTCTGGGGGTCAGAGTGGGAATTCATACAAATTAAGCATCTACTGATGTTCCGTCATCTGTATAAACAACGTTTGTGAACTGTGCAATTGTTCCACGAGTTCCAAACATACCTACATACATGTAGTTGTTATCTTTTGCTATAAAATCGAAATCAGTATATGTAGACTTGTATTCAGTGAATGATGTATCTGATGAGTAAACCTTTGTTGTAACGTATACAGTTTGACCTTCACGCTTTATTTCAAATGAAGCTTTTAATCCATCTGATAAACCTACGTTTGCTTTATCTCCTGATTGCTTATATCCAGTATTATCAATACCATCTCTACAATAGTTAATTGCTGATGCAGTTTCAGAAGTAGCTATTACTGATGCATTTACACTATTTGTTAATATTGTTGTGTCATTCTTATTTAACCAACATGCATCTAACAATGTTAAACCGAATCCACCTTGAGTGTTATTACCATCAT
Organism: Acholeplasmatales bacterium; assembly: GCA_024690445.1. The sequence continues at coordinate 7,571 of JAILPD010000097.1, read as the reverse complement.
ATGATAATATTTCGGCATCAGCTGTTAGTGTAAAGTTTTGATTATATGCTATTTGTTTAAACACTATAGCTCTTCCTTCTTCAGATGAAGCTATTTTACCTTTGTATGTAGTTTTACCTGTTGAATGGCCTTGTCCAACTTTAAATACGCCAGATGATATTTCACATGCATGATAACCATTACCTTCTACAGTTGGATCACCACCTAGTGAACCAAATGCAGTTCCATACCAGCCTGAAGTAGTTGTTGTTAAGTTACTAGCAGGACTATATGAACTTAAATTTGGAGAAGAATAAGGTTCCCATTTGTAATCAGCATATTTTGTTAAAATAGATTCAGTTGGCTTAGTAATATCATTTTTAACATAGTCCTTTAATGGAGAAGATGTTTCTTTTAAGGCCTTTGCAAATGAATAAGATACAAAATTAGCACCATAATAGTTAATATGAGTTGTATCAACTGCTGTCCACTTAGGATCATTTCCAGATGTTTCATCTGTTCCTGCTTTGATAGCATGATACTTAATGGCTTCATCATAACCTATAGTAGTATATTCATCTTTAGTAATAGTTGTTAAGTCAACAACAGGAACATTATATTTTGTTGCTACATCAATAATTGCTTGTCTATAATCTCCTGTAGAAGTTATGTGAGCTTTATCAGCAGAATAATTTCCTTTAGAGTCTGCTCTTACGATTGGTGTTGCTAGAATTGGTCTTGCTCCAGCATCTTGAGCCACTTTAATGTAATTGTTATATAAAGAGTATTGGAAAGAATTAGTATCAGCTATAGCTGCGTCTATTGAATCATACTTCGCATTTCTAAAAGTAGCAGTACCTTCTTTCTCATCGTTATGACCCCAACCGATTAACAAGTAATCATCAGCCTTGATGCTTGTTTTTAGTGTATTGTATTCAGCCTCACTTAGGAATGAGTATGAACTTCTTCCTGATAATGCTAAATTATTAACTGTTACTTTATCGATAAAATAATTTCCTAGCTGTGTAGCATAACCATATCTAGGATAATAATAATTATCCAATTTAGGGTAGTTACACATTGTTGAATCACCAACGCAATATAGTGTTGTATCAGCTAATAAAGATTGATCAACAACTTGATCTTCTGATTCGCCACTTGCAGGATTGGCTTCATCACATGAAGTTAACACTAATGTAAAAGCACTAGCGGCAGTTAAACCTAATAATATTTTTTTAAATTTCATATTTTCCTCCTTAAAAACGTTTTCAAAGATATTATAATTGGTTTTAATCAAAAATACTTGAGGTCAATATGACTTATTTACTAATGTTTTGGCGTATTTTCGACAAAAATTAGCGTTTTTGTTCGTAAATAATGTCATGATTATTTAGGTTTTTTTTAAGACATTATTTTTGCAAATAATGTTAATAAGTTATATAATATAGGTCGAAAGAAGGTTATCATATGAAAATAGATATTATTTCAGGTTTCCTAGGAGCAGGAAAGACAACATTTATTAAAAGATTATTAAATACTGATTTAAAGAATGAAAAGGTTGTATTAATAGAAAACGAATATGGCGAGATTTCAGTTGATACTGATTTGTTAAGTGATACTAAAATTGAGATTAAGGAATTAAGTCAAGGCTGTATTTGTTGTAGCTTAGCTGGAGATTTCTCTAAATCATTAAAGGAAATTATTTCAAAGTTTAATCCAGATAGAATTATTATTGAACCATCTGGTGTAGGTAAATTAACAGATATCGTAGCCGCAGTAAATGATGCTGGATATCAAGATAATATTAATTCATTAGTATGTATGGTAGATGCTAAGAAGGCAAAGATGTATGATAAGAACTTTGGTGAATTCTTTGTTGACCAAATTAAGAATGCTCATACAGTTATTTTATCTCGTACTGATGTGGCAAAAGAAGATACAGTAGTTTGTGCTGTTGAAATCGTAAGAAAGCATAATCCAAATTGTGTTATTGTTACTACACCTATTGCTACATTATCAGATGATGAATTAATGAAGGCTTATGAAGGATTTGATACAGCATTACTTGCTGATATGGATTTAGATATGCATGACGATGATGAATGTGACGATCCAAATTGTTCTTGTCACCACCATCATCATGACGAAGATGAGCATGAACATCACCACCATGATCACGATGATGACGATGATGACGATGACGACGAAGATGAACATGAACATCATCACCATCACCACCATGATGAAGAAGAATGTGATGATCCAGAATGTGAATGTCATCACCACCATGATCACGAGCATCACCATCATCACCATGGTCATGCCGCTGATGAAGTATTCTCATCATTTGGTATGGAAACAGTTAAGAAGTATGATTTAACTGTATTAAAGGCTAACCTTGATAAGATTGCTGCCGGTGAATATGGTACTGTTGTTAGATCTAAAGGTATTATCCAATCTACAGATGGTAAGTGGTATGCATTTAACTTAACCCCAGAAGAAGTAGAGATTAAAGAAAATGCTGCTATCCCAACTGGTAAGATTGTTGTTATTGGTTCTCATATTGATGAGGATGTTATTAAGAAATTATTTTAATTAAAAAGGGATTGATTATAAATGAAAAAGGAATTACCTGTATTCTTACTTAATGGTTTTTTAGAAAGTGGAAAGACTACATTAATTAAGGAAATAGTTGAAAATAATGAACAATATCATAATAATTCAACATTAATTATTGTATGTGAAGAAGGCGAAGTAGAATACGATAAGGAATGGTGTGAAAAATATGGTGTATCAGTTGAATACATTGATGACCAAGAACAATTAACACCAGAATATATGATTCAGCTTGAAAAGAAGTATAAGCCATCAAGAATAGTTATTGAATATAATTCATTCTTTGATTGGGAAGCTCAGGAATTCCCTGATCACATGGTAATTTATCAACAAATTACATTAATTGACGCTTCTCAATTTAAAGTTATGTTTAATAATATGCGTCAGATATTCCAATCAATGTGTCAATATTCTGCACTTGTAATCTTTAATAGATGTGCTGGTGTAAGTGAGCTTGGAACATTTAGACGTTGGATTAGAGGATTAACTCAACAAGCTCAAATAGCATTTGAAGACCAAAATGGTAATTTAACTACAATGCTAGATGAGGATTTACCTTATGATTTAAAGAAGAAGGAAATCTATTTTGAAGAGGATGTATATCCAACTTGGTATGTAGATGTATTTGATAATTATCAAAAGTATTTTGATCATATATTTAAATTTAAAGTATTTGTTAGAGATGTTACAAAGGATACATTAGTCGTAGGTCATGATGTTATGACTTGTTGTTCTAATGATATTCAATTCTTAGGATATGAAGTAATAAATGAATCTAACGTAAAGCCTAAGCTTGGAGATACTATCTTACTTGAATGTGAAGTAAAGAGGGAATATTCAAAGCTTGCAGGTGAAGAAGTAGTAATGCTTCACGCTAAGAATATTACTATTCTTCCTAAGGAAGAACCTAAAACTTTATCATTACAATAAAAAAAGTTCACTTCGTGTGAACTTTTTAATTTACCATTATATCTAAATCATATTCTCTAATTAAGTGATATAGTTTTGATGGAATATCTATATCATAATAGATTCCTTTTTCTTGATAATCTCTAGTATTAATTATTGCTTTTTCTTCAATGATATTTATAATATCACCTTTAGAATAAGGAATTAATATTTTAGCATGTATAGATGATTTACCAATTTCTTCAGTAATTGTAGTTAATAATTCTTCTAATCCATCTTTAGTATAATTAGAATATCTAATTGTTTTTTTACCAGGAATATCCATATTATTAGATATTGTCTTATCCCATTTATTTAGTAAATAAATAGATGGGATTTTTTCACATTCTAAAGAATATAAAACTTCAGTAACTACATTTAATTGATTACCTATATATTCTGAAGATGCATCGGCAACATGAATTATTAAATCAGCATTTTTTACTTCCTGTAATGTTTGGTAGAAGCTACCAATTAAATTATGAGGAAGCTTAGATACAAATCCTATCGTATCTACTAGCATAAAATCAGTTTTATTATATGTTATCTTTCTATTATATGTAGAAAGGGTTGCGAATAATTGATCTTTTGCAAATACTTGTTTATCTTGGTTAGCCCCAACATAATCTAGGATAGTATTCATTGTTGTTGATTTACCAGCATTAGTATATCCTACTAAGGCAACAATAGGTATTTCATTCTTTTTATATTTAGATATTTGATTTATTTTTTGTTTCTTTTCTTTTTCTATTTCTTGTTTTAAATGGTTTATTTCAGACATAATATGTCTTCTATCTAATTCCTTTTGTGTTTCACCAGCACCTCTAGTTTTAGTAGATGCACCACCACCAATTCTTGATTGATTTTCATGGAATGATGAAATTCTAGGAAGTAGATATAAATCTCTAGCTAGCTTTATTTCAAGCTTAGCTCCTTTAGAAGAAGCTCTCATATCAAATATTTTTAATATTAAATAGCTTCTATCAATTACTTCTATATTTAATTCATTTGATATATTTCTTAATTGAGCTGGTGATAATTCATCATTAAATATCACTGATTCAATATCTAATGCATGAATCATAATAGCTATTTCAGATAATTTTCCTTTTCCTATGTATGATGTAGCATTAGGTCTATCTAAACTTTGTGTTACATAATCAATTATTTCATAATCTAATGTTTCGGCTAAGTTTTTAAGCTCATTTAAGGAATAATCTATATCATATCTATCATATTTAGTTGTTATTCCTACTAATAAGGCTCTCAAAATATCACCAACTTCCATATCTAATTTTATTATTTTTAATATTAAAAGCAAGAAAAATGTTGTATAATGTTAAGGAGGTATTTAACTATGAATAAAGTAAAATTAATTACTGATTCAACATCAGATTTAAATTATTTATATGATGAATTAGATGTTAAAGTATTACCACTATCTGTTATCTTTGGCGATACTGCGTATCTAGATGGTGTCAATATCCAAACACAAGATATTTACGATAAGGTAAAAGAAGGTGGCGTATTACCTAAAACTGCCGCTATTGTACCTAGTGTAATTATTGAAGAATTTAAAAAGTGGTATGATGAAGGATATGACATCGTATTTACTGGTATTTCTAGTAAGATGAGTAGTACATATCAAACTGCAGTATTAGCTGCTAAGGAAGTAGATGAATCAGGAGAAAGAATATTTGTAGTTGATTCTGGTAATTTATCTACTGGTATTGGCTTATTAGTATGTAAAGCAGCAATGGATAGAGATAAAGGATTATCTGCAAAAGAAATTGCTAAAAATATGGAATATAATGTAAAGAGAGTTAAGGCTCAATTTGCAATTGAAACAATGGAATATTTACATAAGGGTGGTAGATGTTCTGGTGTAGCAAGATTATTTGGTACATTATTAAAGATTAAGCCTATCATTTTTGTAAGAAATGGTAGTATGACTGTTGGTAAAAAGCCTCTTGGTAAGATTAAGGTAGCTTTAAATGCTATGCTTAAGATGCTAGAAGAAGATAAAGAAAAGAATAATGTTGATCCTGAATTTATCTTTGTTACAGATTCAATCGCAGTTGAATCTAGAGAATATTTACTTCCAAAGGTAAAAGAATTATTCCCTAATTCAAAGGTTTATTCAACTGTTGCAGGTGGAGTAATCGCATCTCACTGTGGTCCTGGTACAATTGGTATTTTATATATTTGTAAGGATGAGGTTCATCTATAAAATTTTAAACGAGTGCATTTGATAATGTATTCGTTTTTTTCTTGAAAAAAATTATTTGAAGTAGTATAAATTTGTTTGGTGATTTTATGAATAAAAAGGATAAATTAACCAGTGGAAGCCCTTTTAAAACATTATTATTGTTTTCACTTCCAATGATTTTATCAGTAACACTTCAACAATTTTATAATATATGTGATAGTATGATTGCTGGTAAGATGATATCAGATAATTCATTATCAGCCGTATCAGCAACATATCCTATAACTGTTGTTTATTTAGCAATCGCAGTTGGATTTGGTGTTGGTGCTAATATAATTACCGCAAGATTTATAGGACAGAAGAATTATAAGAATGCTATAACATCTATTTATACATCACTTATTACTATTGCAATTATGGCATTAGTTATAAGTGGATTAGGATTAGCTTTATTAAAGCCATTATTAATAATGCTAAATGTTAATGATCAGCCATATTATGATGATGCATTTACTTATTTATTATTTTATACATGTGGAATTCTATTCTTATTTATATATAATGTTGTTACATCATTATTCCAAAGCTTAGGTAATTCTAGAATACCTTTATATTTATTAATTTTTTCAACTATATTAAATGTTATATTAGATATTATTTTTGTTAAATCAGGAATGGGAATTAAAGGTATTGCATTAGCAACATTTATATCTCAGGCTTTAGCATCAATAACATCATTAATAATTTTATTAATTTATTCTAAGCATGTAATAAATGAAAAGGGTAATTTATTTGATAAGAGAATATTAAGAACAATATTACCAGTAGCGATACCTTCAATTATTCAAGGCTCAATTATATCTATTGGTGGTGTATTAATTCAGTCTTTGATTAATTCATTTGGTCCATCAGTAACTGCAGGATATGGTGCTTCATATAAAATAGTTTATGTAATAGTTAATATTTATACAGTTATGTCTAATGCTATTTCAACATTTACATCTACAAATGCTGGGGCAGCTAAATATGATAGAATTAAAAAAGGTTTTTATTCAGGATTATTAATATGTGGTATTTTAACAGCAATTGCCACATTAATATTTATGATAATGCCAAGACCTTTATTATCAATTTTTGGTAACGAAAATACTAGTGAAGAGGTAGTAGAGGTAGGAAAGAAATTTATATATTGTGTAGCTCCATTTTATATATTCTTATGCTTAAAGATTCCGTGTGATGGAGTATTAAAAGGCTCTAAGGATATGAGAAGCTTTATGATAGCTACATTTGCAGACTTAATTATAAGAGTAGTGTTATCTTATATATTAGGTAACACATTACCTTATGAATATAGATTATATGGAATCTTTTTGTCATGGCCACTTGGTTGGGCAGTAGGTATGGCTATTTCATTACTAGCTTATAAGCATGGTAGATGGAAGAGATTAATTGGTTATGATGACAAAAATAAAGAATTAAAAATTAGTAATAATTAATTAAATTATATCTTTCCTTTCATGTAATGAAAAAAATGAGTTAAAAATCTTGAAAGGATGCTATTTTTATAATATAATTTGAGAGTAATTGGTTAAATAATTAAACTTGAAAGGTTGTGTAAATTATGGGTAGAGCTCATGAGGTTCGTGCAGCATCAATGGCTAAAACAGCTGCAATGAAATCAGCAAAATATGCTAAGTGGGGAAAGGAAATTTTCCAAGCTGCAAAGGCTGGTGTTCCTGATCCAGAAATGAATCAGGGTTTAAAGAATACAATCGCACGTGCAAAGAAGGATCAATGTCCTGCAGACGTTATTAAGCGT
>JAILPD010000086.1 GCA_024690445.1 Acholeplasmatales bacterium | reverse complement strand
GAAGCTTTTTGATGAAAATCAAATTATAGATACATTGAAGAAATGGGGTAGAGCTTATCCTGATTCAGGTTATGGTGGTAGATTTTATCAATGGTTATTTAGTTCAAATAAAAAAGCATATGGTAGCTTTGGTAACGGAAGCGCAATGAGAGTATCTGCCTGTGGATGGTATGGTAATAGTGAGGAAGAAGTTAGAGATTTAGCTACTAAGGTGACAATTGTTACTCATAATCACCCAGAAGGATTAAAAGGGGCTTTAGTAGTAGCAATGTGTATTTATTATGCAAGAATAGGTAAGTCAAAAGCATTTATTAAAGATTACATAGAAAAGTTTTACGATATTGATTTTAATTATGAGGAATTAAGAAAAACTTATAAATTTGACGCAACATGCCAAGGTTCAGTCCCAGAGGCATTATATTGTTTCTTAATAAGTGATAGTTATGAAGAAACAATTAGAACTGCTGTATCAATTGGTGGAGATAGCGATACTATAGCAGCAATTGCAGGATCTATAGCAGAAGCATTCTATGGAATCCCTGAAAATATTATCAATGAAGGATTAAAAAGAATTCCAGAGGCAATTGGTGATTGCAATCCAAAATTAGTTATTAAAAAGTATATGGATACTTTTAGTAAATAGAAAAGAGGAGTAGTTTTATGAAAGATATTTTATATGTTGGTGTAGATGACCATGAAATCGAATTATTTGAAGGACAGTTTCCTGTAGAAGAAGGTATGAGTTATAATTCATATTTAATTATGGATGAAAAAGTATGTTTAATGGATTCTGTTGATAAGCATTTTAGTGATGTATGGCTAGATAATGTTTCTAAGGCTTTAAATGGTAAAAGCGTTGATTATTTAGTTATTTCCCATATGGAGCCAGATCATTCCGGAAGTATTGTGGCATTTTGTAATAAATATCCTAATGCTATATTAGTATCTACAGATAAATCTTTTAAGTTTTTAACTCAATTCTATGGTGAAGTTAAAAATAATAAAATGATTGTTAAAGAAGGAGATAGTTTAAATCTAGGTAAGCATAATTTAAAATTCATTATGGCACCTATGGTTCATTGGCCTGAGGTTATGTTTACATATGATGAGTACGAAAATGTATTATTCTCAGCTGATGCATTTGGTAAATTTGGTACATTAGATTTTGATGATCCTGAAGGCTGGGCATGTGAAGCAAGAAGATATTATTTCGGTATTGTTGGAAAATACGGTGCTCAGGTTCAATCAGTATTAAAGAAGCTAGCTGGTCTTAAGATAGAGGCTATTTGCCCATTACATGGTCCAGTATTAGATAGTGATTTAAATTATTATTTAACTACATATGATACATGGAGTAAGTATGAGGCTGAAAGCAAGGGAGTATTCATTCCTACAGCGTCTGTCTATGGGAATACATTAGAGGCTGCTAATTTATTAAAAGAAAAATTAGAGGCTTTAGGTGTAAAGGCAATTGTTTGTGATTTAAATAATGATTCAATGACAGAAGCATTTGAGGATGCATTTAGATATGATAGAATTGTATTCGCATCAGTTACATATAATGGAACAATTTTCCCTTCAATGAATTATTTTATTGATGGATTAGTAGAAAGGGGATACCAAAACAAGAAGGTAGGATTCATCGAGAATGGTACTTGGGCTCCTATGGCTGCTAAGGTTATGGCTGAAAAGTTATCTAAATGTAAGAATTTAGAAATTGTTGATACTAATGTTAAGCTAGTATCAAAATTAGATGATAATGCAATTAAGCAAATAGAAGAGTTAGCTTCAAAGCTTGCATAATAGAAAAAGGAAGGAAACATAAATTCCTTCCTTTTATCATTTATAGAGACTATTGTTCGTCTTCATTTTTATCATTTATTTTTTTCATTTCTTCAATATAAGCTGTTTTTAAATCTTCAATTTCAGCTTTTGTTTCTGAATTATCAATTTCTTCCTCTTCGGGTTCAAATTCAACGATTGCGTCTATTGCAGAAAGAATTGCACAAATAAAGGCAACTGTAACTTGGATAATTGCTCCCCATCCGATTTCACGAGGTAATTTATTATAAGGCATATCATCTTCGATAGTATTAACCATATATCTACCAAATAAGAACATCACTCCAACAACG
>JAILPD010000073.1 GCA_024690445.1 Acholeplasmatales bacterium | reverse complement strand
ATCAGCGTTATAACAATCAGTTTGTCTATTTACAACCTGATCTCTATTTTCAATATTACATCCAATAGATAATAATCCTAAGCTTGTTAAGAATAATTCTACCTTTATTTCAGATTTTATTAATTGAATTAATACACCAGATATAATCAATATTAAGAATAAGATAATATCTATTGTTTTTTTAGTGCCAATAGCTTTTCTATATTTAATGATCCAATATACACCACATACCATATAAAATGCGGCAACAGCATATTCAAAATAAATACCAATTCCTCTTTGATAAGCACCATCTACATACTTAAATGCAAATTCATTAAATGGATTAGAAATTAATATTCCATAAAATATCATTACAGGAATAAGCATTAATATTGTTTTATATTTTTTTATATCGTACCATCTACCAATTAAATCGACAACATATAAGAAAAATATAAATGGGAAAATACAATGTAAAAAGTGGTAAGCATAATGAGAAAAAATATTGTAATTAAGATTATCAATAGTTCTACTTACATATAATAAAGCTGCAGATAAAAGAATATTTATTGCAGCAATAAATAGTAATTTATTTTTTCTTCTTTCAATGCCTTTTCTAAAAAAGATAATTAGACAGACTAATGAAACAATGATTGCTATAAAATATGACATCTGTACAGTATTCATTTCATCACCACACTTTGAATCAATTATAACATTAATTTTGCACAAAAAACAAGGAAAAGGAGGATTTCTCCTCCTTAGCGCCTCATAAGCCATGTTCTGTACCTTTCGGTGGCAATCATTTATCTAAGGTTACCCTTCTTCCTCATACCTTCAGTTTGGTCTTGGAAGTTCCCCTACCAATATTTGGGTTTCTAGCTTGCGGGGTTTACCAACGTTTCATCTTTAGGTTTCCCTAAAACTCGTTTCTGTGGCACTTTATGGGAGATTACCATATCATAAGACTTAGGCTACTCCCGCCGTCACTATAAATAGTGCATAGCTTTATTTATTATACTATCACAAACACTACAGGCATCACAGCCTGTGCTAGCATGGACTTTCCTAACATTTCTGCTCGATTGCCTTAGCACCGGTAAATATTATATCAAAATTAGAATATTTTTCAATTCAATTATGAATCAAATGAAACATAAAAAAAGGATGTACTAGGTACATCCAATTTAATTATTCAGCCTTAGGCTCTTCAGTTGTTTCGTTTTCCTTTTTAGCAAAACGATTTTGAGCATCCTTTAAAGCGTCCTTACGAGATAAATCAATTTGACCCTTTTCGTTAATGAATGTACACTTAACGATGATTTCATCGCCAAGAGATACAACGTCTTCAACCTTTTCAACTCTTTCTAATGCTAAACGAGAAATATGACATAAGCCTTGAGTGCCTTCCCATAATTCAACGAAAGCACCATATGGTTCAATTCTTACTACCTTACCAGTATAAATCTTGCCAACTTCAGCTTCTCTTACTGAATTAACGATATATTGTAAGCATGCCTTAGCTGTAGCCATATCTGAATGCATTACAAATACCTTACCATCTTGTTCAAGATCAATCTTAACATTATCGAACTTTTCAATTGTAGCATTGATTGTCTTTCCACCAGCACCGATGATATCTTTAATCTTATCAGGGTTAACTGTAGCTGTAACAACCTTTGGAGCATATTTAGATAATTCTGGTCTAACTTCTGCAATAGTTGTTGCCATATGGTCTAGAATTTGCATTCTACCCTTCTTAGCTTGAGCTAATGCTTCCTTTAGAATTTGGTAAGAAATACCTCTTACCTTAATATCCATTTGAAGTGCTGTGATACCATCTCTAGTACCAGCTACCTTGAAGTCCATATCACCAAGGTGGTCTTCCATACCTTGAATATCAGTTAAAATTGTATAATGCTCAGGGTCAGTCATAATTAAACCCATTGCGATACCAGCAACTGGAGCCTTAATAGGAACACCAGCAGCCATTAAAGCTAATGTACCAGAACAAATTGTAGCCTGAGATGAAGAACCATTTGATTCTAAAATTTCAGATACAACTCTAATTGTATAAGGGAATTCTTCTTCTGATGGAATAACATATGATAATGCTCTTTCACCTAATGCACCATGACCGATTTCTCTTCTACCAGGAGCACCATATCTACCAGTTTCACCAACTGAGAACTGAGGGAAGTTATAATGAAGCATAAATCTTCTATTATCTTCTTGTCCTAAACCATCGATGATTTGTGAATCACTTAAAGGTCCTAAAGTAACTGTACCTAATGATTGAGTTTGACCTCTTGTGAATAATGCAGAACCATGAACACGTGGTAATACATCAACTCTAGATGATAAAGGTCTGATTTCATCAACTTCACGTCCATCAGGTCTAATCTTATCTACAGCAATCATTCTTCTTACTTCGCCATGTAAGATTTCATCTAATGTATATTGAACATTCTTTAAATATAATTCTTTAGCATCTCTATCTTCAACCTTGATATCGCCTAAATCCTTAATGAATACCTTTTCGCCAAACTTTTCTAATGTTTCAGCATTTACAGCATCGATAGCTGCATATCTTTCAAGCTTATCTTCAACTCTAATAGCCTTAATAAGCTTCTCTTCAGCGTAAGCCTTAACTTGAGCTTCAATTTCCTTATCTACACAGAATAATGTAGGAACATACTTTTCCTTACCACATTCCTTAACAATTTCTTGTTGGAAATCACAAAGCTTTTGAATTTCAGCATGACCAAACTTTAATGCTTCCCACATTTCATCTTCTGAAACGAATTTAGCACCAGCTTCAACCATGTTGATAGCCTTATGAGTACCAGCTACTGTTAAATTAATTGTTGATTCATCCATTTGTGAAG
>JAILPD010000121.1 GCA_024690445.1 Acholeplasmatales bacterium | reverse complement strand
GTACGTTTGCACGAAATTAACGTCTCAGGAGAGTTAATACCAACTAAGGATGAAAATCTTTAGGGCTCAATGAATGAGAAATCAAACAAATTCACTATATTAGTTTTACTATTATAGAGTTTTATAGGTTTTGAAGAACGGATATCTTACGATATCCTATTTTTTTTATCTTCTTGAGTTATTGCTCTTAGGAATTGCTGACTTAGTAACCTTACGATATAAGAAGATATCTCTTCTTAATGTAAGATTTAAACTATTTGGAACTACATAAGATGCGGCACCATGCTGGAATCTTACAGGTTTTAATTGTCTCCTTAATGCAAATAGAATACCAAATGCAATTGCTAAACCACCAACTAAACCAGCAATGACAGATAGAATTAATCCCGTATCTTGATCATTTGTAATTGCGAAGAATATACCAAAGATTGCAGCCCCACTTATTAGGAATGAGCATAAGAACCATAAGAAAGCTTTTATAAATGATGTTGGTAGATTACCAACAATCTTACCAGTTTGACCATTCATAGCAAATTGATATTTTTCTTCTTTATATTCTGAATTTAATGTCCATACAGGATACATAGCATAAGAAGCACTATTTGATTCATAATTAATATTAGCTGATTCAAATTCTATAGTGTTATAACCATGAATTGTAGAACGGAATGCATCAACTGTACCTTCTTTAATACGAACATTTGCTCTTTGGAATGTTTCTTCCTTAGAAACATCATATTTATCAGCAGCGTAGCCTACGATATAAGCATTGTTATATTCTTGGGCACCGCTAAAATCGAATGGTTCAATTGATTCCATCATTTTATCATCCATTTTCTTAGATGCATCTACTGGTAAATGCTCAAATGCAATCTTACCACCACGGATAATCTTATAATATTTTGTTTCAGTATATCTATAATTTGAATCACTCCATGTTCTTCTAGTAGTAGCACGGAAATGTGCTATACCATCAACCTGTGCATCAAAAATCCAATATGGAACATAAAGAGAAGTAACTTCCTTAACTTCATTCAATTTCTTAAAATCACTTGGTAGTAATATTTTACCTTTGAAATACTTATTCAAGTTTTCTCTAGCAGCATCCTTTTCAAGTTTAAATGGAATAATATAATTTGGCTTTAAGCCTCCAGTTAATCTTCCCTTTAATAAAACTGGGTTACCACAATAAGGACATGTAGTAGAAGTAGTATTTTCATCACATAATACTTCACCACCACATGTTTCACATAAATAAACATTGAATGCATCTGATTCATTAAATTCATCAGTAGCCTCAGAAGTCCATTCAGTATTTTCTTCAATTGTATTAGATGAGTCATTTAATTCTTTTAAATCACTGACTTCAAATTCTGTATCACAGTACTCACATTTAATCTTCTGTAATGATGCTTGGAATTTTAAGGAACCACCACAGCAAGGACAAGTACATGAAAATAAATCTTCCATTATTATCTCCTAGTAATTATTTTGCGTCATCTTCGTTAAATAAGTCACCACATTCAGGACAGAACTTAGGTGGATTTGTTGGATCTGCTGGAGTCCAACCACACTTATTACACTTAAAAACTTTCTTTCCTTCAGGTCTCTTAGCACCACATTCAGGACAGAATTTACCAGTTACAGTGGCACCACAAGAGCACTTCCAACTATTGTTTGAAGCTTCAGGCTTCTTAGCACCACATTCAGGACAGAACTTACCAGTTACAGTAGCACCACAAGAACACTTCCAGCTACCTTGAGCCTCAGGCTTCTTAGCGCCACATTCAGGACAGAACTTACCAGTTGCAGTTGCACCACAAGAACACTTCCATGCATTAGCGTTAGCTTGTTGTTGCTGCATTTGTTGCTGTTGAGCATTCATGTTATAGAATTGCTGTGCGTTCATACCACCAGCATTTTGAGCCATACCCATACCAAAGAAGCCCATAGCAGCACCATTTGAGTTACCAGCAGCAGTCTTCATTGCCTCAGCTTGAGCTTCAACCAATGTGGCGCCAGCCATGCCTGGGTTATGTGCATAAACAGCCTTTCTTTGTAATTCCTTAATTAATTGTTCATCTTCCTTAGGTAATGTTACAGAACCTAAAGCAATTGATACAATTTCAAGACCTCTTAATTCAGCCCACTTTTCAGATAATGCCTCATTCATTGCCTTTTCTAATTCAGGAATGTGAGTCATGATTTGGTTAGGTCTCATTTGCATATCAGATAATCTACCAAATGCTGGTTGTAAAGCACTGATGAATTCAGTCTTTAATTGCGTATCAATCTTATCTCTAGTATATGCTTCAGTAACGTTACCACATACATTTTGATAGAATAATACAGGGTTAGTAATCTTGTAAGAGAAGACACCATTACATCTTACATTTACATCGATATCTAAACCAACATTATTATCTACAACTCTGAATGGAACAGGTTGAGCAGTTCCAAACTTATTATCAATTAATTCCTTTAAATTGAAATAGTAAACTCTTTGATCATGACCAGTGTCACCACCAAACTTGAAACGTCTAGCAATTGTTGAGAAGATACCCTTTCCTAAACCACCTTGGAAAATTGATCCTTCAGATGACTTATCAAATTTGAATTCACCTGGTTCAGCAGTAAATTCTACGATTGCTCCTTGGTCAACAATCATCATACATTGACCTTCATTAACGGCAATTATAGAACCATTTGAAATGATATTATCAGAACCCTTAGTATTTGAAGATTTTTTTGAATTGACTCTTTTTTGACCCTTTGTACAAAGAACATTCTTGTCTAATGAATCACAATAAAAGTACTCTAACCATTGATCGCCAAAAGTACTACTAACAGATCCACCTAAAGCTTTAATTAAACCCATAAGATACCTCCATATTATATAAAAAATAATCAAAACTTAAGTATATTATAAAATATAATTTTATATGAGTCAAATATCATTGGTAAAAATGGACTAATTTTGAAATAAATGGTAAAATAAGCAACTGAGGACGAAATTATGGTATATCAATTTTCAAGAACAGAGTTAGTATTAGGAAAAGAAAATGTTGATAAATTAAAAAAGGCAAGAATTGCAATTTTTGGGCTTGGTGGAGTTGGAGGACATGTATGTGAGGCCTTAGCTAGATCAGGTGTATCAAATTTTGATTTAATTGATAATGATACCGTATCATTAACAAATATTAATAGGCAAATTATTGCCACACTAAATACAGTTGGTAAAAATAAAGTTGATGTAATGGAGGAAAGAATCTTATCAATTAATCCTGATGCTATAATTAATAAATATAAGTGTTTCTATTTACCTGAGACTAGTAATCAATTTGATTTTTCAAAATATGATTATGTAGTTGATGCTATTGATACAGTCACAGCTAAGATAGATTTAGTAGTAAAATGTAATGAATTAAATGTCCCTATCATTAGTTCAATGGGAACTGGAAATAAAATTAATCCTACAATGCTTGAGGTTACAGATATTTATAAAACTAGTGTTTGTCCTTTAGCTAAAGTAATGAGATATGAATTAAAGAAAAGAAGAATAAAAAAATTAAAGGTTGTTTATTCAAAGGAAAATCCAATTAAAATAGATCAATCTTTAGTAGAAGAGGAAAGTAAAAGAGTTATTCCTGGTTCTACATCTTTTGTACCTTCTGTTGCGGGTTTAATAATTGCAAGTGAAGTAATAAAAGATATCACTGGAATAAAAAATATTTAGATTATAAAATTGAAAGGGATAGTTGTTAGCTATCCCTTTTCGTTTAATTTATTTATATATTAATATCTAATTCAACTGGACAGTGGTCAGAACCAAAGATTTCATTGTGAATTTTAGCATCAATAACCTTATCCATTATTGAATCTGAAACGACAAAATAATCAATTCTCCATCCAGCGTTATTAGCTCTAGCATTAAATCTATAGCTCCACCAAGAATATTTTACTGTATCTGGATATAATGTTCTAAATGTATCTTTAAATCCGGCACTTAATAATTCGGAAAATTTAGTTCTTTCTTCAATTGAAAATCCAGGATTTTTAGTATTTGAATCTGGATTTTTAATATCGATTCTTTCATGTGCTACGTTTAAATCTCCACAGTAAATAACAGGCTTATTTAATGATAGAAGATAATTTTTTAAATCATCTTCATATTGCATTCTAAAGTCTAATCTTTTTAATTCTTCTTGAGCATTAGGTACATAAGCATTAACTAAATAGAAGTTATCATATTCTAATGTAATAACTCTACCTTCATCATTATATTTACCTTCACTACCTATTCCATAAAAAACATTTAATGGTTTATGTTTAGCAAATATTGCAGTACCACTATATCCTTTTTTGATGGCTGAATTCATATATACGAAGTAACCATTAACATTTAAATCAATTTGACCATCTTGGCATTTTGTTTCTTGGATAGAGAAAAAGTCGGCATTCGCATCCTTAAAAAAATCATCAAATCCCTTTTGCTTACAAGCTCTAATTCCATTTACATTCCAACTAATAAATTTCATCTAAATCACCAAAACAATTTTACCATATTTAAAAAGTAAATTTAATCTTTATTTTTACAATGTTTAGATATACAATTAAAATAGAATTTACGATTGGAGATAGAATTATGGCTAAAAAAGTGCAGATATTAGTAAATGCCTTCGCAGGCGATCAAATTTACGTATGTGGTAACATTCCTCAGCTTGGTGAATGGAATCCTAAATATGCAGTTGCTTTAAAAAAGAATGAGCAAGGATTATATCAGGTTACAAAAATGTTACCTGAGAATCAGATGATTGAGTTTAAATTCATGGAAGAAAAAGATTGGGCAACAGTAGAAAAAGGAGAATATGATGAAGAAATCAATAATCATATTTTAGTATTACCTACTGACGAAGATACTATTTATTATGTAGCTAAATTCAACAAAAAATAATAAACTGTCAATTGACAGTTTTATTTTTGAAAGGAGGCCTATATGCCTATATTTAATATTACAGATATTTCAAGGGAAGCTTCAAATATTTATTATGAAGGATTGAAGAGAATAAGAGCTTGCAATACAAATCCTATATTATTACAATTGAAAGGTTATAAATATACAAGACCAAGTCTTAATTTCTTAGAGCCTATGAAGAACTTTGATTTAGAAATCAAACTAATCGATAATGTAAAAAACTATTATTTTAAGAAAAAAGATAAGGTTAATGATACCGTAGTATTAATGCTACATGGTGGAGGTTATGTTCTTCCTGTAAGTCAAAATAATATTCATGGTGCTACTTTATATTCTAAATATATTGGAGATTCAGATGTTTTATTGCCAGATTATAAGGTTGCAAGTCAAGGTAGTCATATGGAGGCATTATTAAATGCATATAATGCTTATTTATATTTGAATACTAAATATAAAAATATTGTATTAGCTGGTCAATCTGCTGGTGGTAATTTAGCACTTGGTTTATTAGAATATTTAAAGGATAACAATGTTGAATTACCTAAGTGTGTTATTTTAGCATCTCCTTGGACTGATTATAAATGTGAAGGAAAATCATATAGAGAAAATATGACAGAAGATATTTTATTTGGTTCTTTAAGTGGAGATATTTTACCAGATCCTTATGAGGGAAATCACGATAAATATATGTTCCCACTAGAATTTGATATGACTGGCTATCCACCTATTATGATTAATGTTGCTAAAACAGAAATGTTATTATCAGATTCATTATCTTTATATGATAAGCTAGATCAAGAAAAATCTGAACTATATTTATATCCTTTAATGTGGCATGATTTTTATACTCATGATGATGAATTAAAGGAATGTAATGATTGCTGGAATAGAATAAGCAAATTCTATAATAAAAACAAATAAGATGGCTTTAGTAAGCCATCTTTTCTTTTAGTTCAGATTGTTTAATTCTTTTCTTATAAGTAATTATGAAGCATACATAATGCACTACCTCAGTTAATATCCAAGATATAGGATATGAAATATACAATAACCAAAGCTCATGATTATATTGGAAAACAGTAGATATCCAAATTATTCTAAATACAACCATTCCCATGATAGATACTATCATTGGAGTCACTGAATTTCCAAGTCCTCTCATTGAACCAACTGGTAAATCCATTAAACCACATAGGAAGTATGATAAGCATATTATAGTTATTCTTATTTCTGCATATTTAACTGCCTCACCAGAAGTATATAGATTTATAAGTGGTATTCGTAATAAATATGCACCACCACCTAATACTAATCCTGTGATTAATGTATATAGCATACATATTAATAATATCTTTTTACTATTTTTTATTTTGTTCGCTCCATAGTTTTGTCCTGTAAATGCTATAGCAGCTTGATAGAATGAATTCATTGAAACCCAAATAAAGCCTTCTATATTAGCTGATGCTGTGTTTCCAGATACTATTGTAGTTGAACCAAATGAATTAACTGCTGATTGTATAAATACATTACTAAATGATATTAAGCAGCTTTGAATACCAGCAGGTAATCCAATTAATATCATTTGAATTAATTCCTTAGAGTGTATTCTTAATTTTCTTAATTTTAAATTAACATATCCTGGTCTTTTCATTAAATAAATGATTATTAATACTGCAGATACACCTTGAGCTATAATTGTCGCAGTAGCAACACCAGCAACATCCATATTAAATGAAATAACAAATAGTAGATTTAATAAGGCATTAATAACACCTGCTAGTAATAAATAATATAGTGGTCTTTTAGTTTCTCCTACTGATTTTAAAATAGAAGCACCAAAATTATAAACCATGTTAAAAATAGAACCGGCAAAATAAATTTGTAAGTATGTTGTTGCTTTATCGATTGATTCAGGAGTTGTTCCCATTAATTCAAGCCATATTCTTGCTGTTAAAATACCAAAAACAATTAATATAGCCCCAGCTATAAAACTAAATAGGATAGCTGTATGAACAGCTCTTTGAGCTTTTTCCTCACTACCTTGTCCAACGGCTTTTGAAACAACAACATTGGCACCTATTGAAACACCAATGAATAGGTTTACTATTAAATTTATTAAAGCTGAAGTAGAACCAACAGCAGCAAGTGAAGCATCACCTGCAAATTGTCCTATTACAATCATATCGACTGTATTAAATAATAGCTGTAGGACGCTACTTAGCATAATTGGAATTGTAAATATGAGAATTTTTTTCCAAAAATTCCCACTTGTCATGTCCATATCCTTCATATTATCATCTCAATTGTGATTATACTACCCAATGTATGTTATTGTAATTAATTTATGAAAATATAACGCTTTCTTTCATTGATAATGCTTTCATAATGTTAACAATCTAAAAAAATGGGACTAAAATATAGCTGTAAACATTAATAGGGAGGTATTTATTATGAGAGAAGTTAAAATTGAATGTAATGAAGTAGTATATAGTAAGTTAGGTTTTGCAACAGAATTAAATAGATTAGCAGCAAGTTATGCATCTGATGTTCTAATCGTTATTGAATCAGAAAATAAGGTTGAAGGACAAGTAGACTTAAAGTCATATTTAGGTGTAGTTGCTGCAATGTCAAATCAAAGCAAGTCAATTCATTTAAAGTTAATTGGTGAAGATGAGGATTATGCTTCATTTGATATTAAGAAGAAAATCGAGAAGTTAATCGAAAAGTATTCTAACTAATAGATGGGCTGCTTATGCAGCTTTTTCTTTTTCTTTAAAATGAGAATTATTCGTTGTATAATTCTTATTGAGGTATCTAAAAATGAAAAGATCTAATTTAATGTTTTTAGCTTGTATAATGTTTTTTATTGCAGGTGTAATATTTACACTTTTAGCATGGCTTAATTATGTTGAAGGTGAAACTCCACTTGAAAAGCAAATTATTGCAAGAATTGTAATTTGGTCTATACCAACTATAGGATGCTTAGTTGTAGCGATACTTTTTAAAATACAAGAGAATAAGAAAAAGAAGAATAATGATGAAGAATAGGTGGCGTTTGTGAAATGCCACTTTTTTTTACTATAAAAACATTAGTTTTTATGATATAATCTTAATGAATTTTTTTCATGGAGAATTTTAAGATGGATGCTAAGAATAGAATTGAAGAACTAAAAGAAATATTAAATCAAGCAAGCATTGATTATTATGTTAATGATAATCCTAAAATGGAGGATTATGAATATGATAGATTAATGGCTGAATTAATTGATTTAGAAAATAAAAATCCAGAATTAAAAACACCTGATTCACCTACTAATAGAATTGGTGGTGAGGTCTTATCAAAATTTGAAAAAGTAGTTCACCCTAATAAGATGATGAGCTTAGCTGATGCTTTTTCATATGATGAATTAAAGGATTTTGATAAGAGAGTTAAGCAGGTGGCTCCAAATGCTACATATTTATGTGAGCTTAAAATTGATGGTCTTTCAGTATCTTTAAGATATGAAAATGGCGTTTTAAGATTAGGTGCTACAAGAGGTAATGGTTCAGTTGGTGAAAACATTACTCATAATGTAAAAACTATTAAAAGTATCCCTTTAAAGCTTTCTAAGCCTTTAACACTAGAGGTTAGAGGTGAAATCTTTATGCCAAGAGAAAGCTTCATTAAATTAAATTTAGAACGTGAAGAAAATGAAGAAGAATTATTTGCTAATTGTAGAAACGCAGCCGCAGGTTCAGTAAGACAATTAGATTCAAAGGTTGCTGCATCGAGAAATCTAGATGCTTTCTTATATTACAATATGGACCAAAGTGTAAAGACACAAGAAGAAGCTCTTCTTAAAATGAAAGAAATGGGCTTTAAGGTTAATCAATTATATGCTCATTGTAATACTATGGATGATGTCATTAAGTATATTGAAGAAATGGGTGAAAAAAGACCAAACCTTCCATATGATATTGATGGTATAGTTATTAAAGTAAATGAAATGGATTTACATGATATTATTGGTGAGACAGTAAAATATCCTAAGTGGGCTATTGCCTATAAATTCCCACCTGAAGAGGTATCAACAAAATTAACTGATATCGTATTCCAAGTTGGTAGAACTGGTGTTATTACTCCGGTTGCTATCTTTAAGCCTGTATTTGTTCAAGGTTCTTTAATTTCTAAGGCAACATTACATAATGAGGATTATATTAAAGAAAAAGATATCCATATTAATGATATAGTAATCATTCATAAGGCAGGAGATGTAATTCCTGAGGTTGTAAAGCCTGTTATTGAAGAACGTGGAGATGATTTAATCGAGTTTAAGATGATTAAGAAATGTCCTTGTTGTGGAAGTGATTTAGTAAGAATTGCAGGCGAGGCAGATTATTATTGCTTAAATGATTATTGCGAGGATAAGATTATCAATAAGATTATTCATTTTGCATCTAAGCCTGCATATAATATTGATTCGTTAGGAGATAAGCTTTGTGAACAATTATTCCAAGCTGGATTTATAACTGATATAGCTTCAATATTTAGATTAAAAGATCAATATGAAAGCTTAATTGTTTTACCAGGCTTAGGTAAAAAGAGTATTAATAATTTATTAGAGGCTATTGAAAATTCTAAAAAGAATAATTTGGATCAATTAATCTTTGGTTTAGGTATTAGACATGTTGGTGCTAAGGCATCTAAAATCATTTGTAAAAGATTTAAAAATATCGATGGTATTTTAAATGCTAAATTAGAAGAATTAGTAGATATTCCTGATATCGGTGATGTTATAGCTAATTCAGTTTATGAATATGTACATAATGAAAAATCTATTTCTTTGATTAATCAATTAAGAGAATTAGGCTTAAATATGGAATTTGAATCAACTGAAATTAAAGAAAATTATTTTACAAATAAGAAATGTGTATTAACAGGAACTTTAGCTTCAATGGGAAGAAGTGAAGCTAAAAAGCTTATTGAATCATTTGGTGGTAATTTAAGTGAATCAGTAAGTAAAAAGACAGATTGTTTAATATTAGGTGAAAATCCTGGTTCTAAATATGATAAGGCCAAGGAATTAGGTATTTATATTATGGATGAGGCTGAATTCTTGGAGAAAATAAAATAATGAAAAAAAGAAATTATATGTTTAAGTTTGGCTTATCTATAACACTAGCTTTTATATTACCAATTGAAGTGATAGTTTGGTCTATATTTTTAACAGTTAATTATGTAAATGGTATAATTAAAGGAATTGATATATGGATTAATATTGGAGTAGCTTTTCTTATATTATTTGGTGTATTTATATTTCTTTCTTTTATTGCCTTTGGAATGATAAAGCTTTATGACAAAAATAAGCTAGAATATAAAAATAATAAGATTTCTAATGGTGTATTCTTTATCAAAGAAGATGATATCAAATCAATAAGAGCTAAAAGATTTATATTTTTATATGAATTTGTAGTTGTTGAAAAAATGTGGTATTTTTTACCATCATTAACTTATTATTTTTATGGAAAAGAAGAATTAATAGCTTTCTTAAATGATAATAGCTTTGTATTAAAGCATGTTAATAAAAAGGATTTAAGTAAATTAGGTTTATAAAATTAGGAAGGATTTATTATGGATAAAATAGTTGTTAAAGGTGCTAGAGAAAACAATTTAAAAAATATTGATATTACTCTACCTAAGAATAAGTTAATAGTAATGACTGGTGTATCTGGTTCTGGCAAATCATCTTTAGCATTTGATACTATTTATCAAGAAGGTCAAAGAAGATTCGTTGAATCATTATCATCTTTTGCAAGACAATTCATTGGTGGAAATGAAAAGCCAGATGTTGATTCAATTGATGGTTTATCACCTGCAATCTCAATTGATCAAAAGAGTGCATCTCATAACCCTAGATCTACTGTAGGTACAGTTACTGAGATTCATGATTATTTAAGAGTATTATTTGCTAGAGTAGGTACTCCATATTGTCCTACTCATCATATTCCTATTTCATCTTTATCAATTGATCAAATTGTAGATAGAATAATGGAACATGAGGATGGCAAAAGATTATATATTACAGCCCCTGTTGTGTTTAGACAAAAGGGAGAACATAAGGCTGTATTTGAAAAATATTTAAAGGCTGGCTATGTTAGAGCGTTAGTAGATGGAGAGATGATTGAAATTGAAAATGCTCCTCAGTTAGAAAGAACTAAGAAACATAATATCTATGTTGTACTTGAAAGATTAGTAAAAAAAGAAGGTGTAAGATCAAGAGTATTTGACGCTGTTGAGCTTGCAGTAAAAGAATCTGATGGATATTGTGTTTTATATGTAGATGATAAGGAAGAATTCTATTCTACTAAATTTGCATGTCCTGAATGTGGTTATTCACTTGCTAATTTAGAGCCTAGATTATTCTCATTTAATTCACCACTTGGAGCATGTCCTGAATGTAATGGTTTAGGTAAAAAATTATCAATATCACCTGATTTAATTATTGATGGATCTAAATCAATTAATAATGGATGTGTTATTCCTTATAAAAATCAAGAAGATGGTAATTTAAGTAAGGCAATTTTAGAACAAACATGTAATCATTATAAGATTGATTTAAATGTACCTTTTAATGAATTACCTGATTCAAAAAAGAAAATAGTATTATATGGTTCTAATGAATTAATTGAATATAAATTAAAATCTACATCTGGTAGAAACCATGATAAAAAGGATTTCTTTGAAGGAATAGTTCCAATGTTCCAAAGAAGATATAATGAAACTCAATCTGATTGGATTAGAGAATGGATTGAAAACTTCATGGTTGAAAATAAGTGTGAGGTTTGTAATGGAAAGAGATTAAATGATTCAGTTTTAAATATTTTCATTAATGATAAGAATCTAGCAGATGTATGTGATATGCCAATTGATAAGCTTTATGATTGGTTTAAGAATTTAAAGTTATCTAAAGAAAAAGCAGAAATTGCTAGACTTGCAATTAAAGAAATAACAGATAGATTACATTTCTTAATATCTGTTGGTCTTGAATATTTAACATTAGGAAGAAGCGCAGATACTTTATCTGGTGGTGAATCTCAGCGTATTAGATTGGCTACTCAAATTGGTTCTCAATTAACTGGTGTATTATATGTATTAGATGAACCATCAATTGGTCTTCATCAAAGAGATAATATGAGATTAATAAATACACTAAAGGAAATGAGAGATTTAGGTAATACATTAATCGTTGTTGAACATGATGAAGAAACAATGCTAAATTGCGATTATTTAGTTGATATTGGACCTTTAGCTGGTGTTCATGGCGGTGAGGTTGTTGCCCAAGGTACACCTGAAGAGGTTATGAAGAATCCAAATAGCTTAACAGGTAAATATTTAAATGGTACTTTAAGTATTCCAGTTCCAAAGGAAAGAAGAAAGGCTAAAAATGGCTATATAAGTGTTATTGGAGCTGAGGCTAATAATCTTAAAAAGGTTAGTGTAAAAATTCCTAAGGGTGTTGTTACTGTAGTTACTGGTGTATCTGGTTCTGGTAAATCATCATTAGTAAATGAAGTCTTATATAAGAATTTATGGTCTAAGCTATATAAATCTAAAAAGACTGTACCTGGTAAAGTAGAAAAAATTGAAGGTGCTAGTGATTTTGAAAAGATAATTCATGTTTCTCAACAGCCTATTGGTAGAACTCCTAGATCAAACCCTGCAACATACACAGGTGTATTTGATGATATTAGAGAATTATTTGCTCAAACAAATGATGCTAAAGTAAAGGGTTATGATAAAGGTAAATTCTCATTTAATTCTAAAGGTGGAAGATGTGAGGCTTGTGGTGGAGATGGTGTAAAGAGAATCTCTATGCAATTCTTGCCAGATGTATATGTACCTTGTGAGGTATGTAAGGGTAAAAGATATATGTCAGAAACTCTTGAAATTAAATTTAAGGGAAAGAATATCGCTGACGTATTAGATATGAGAGTTGAAGAAGCTTTAGAATTCTTTGATTCAATTCCAAAGATTAAATCAAAACTTCAAACAATATATGATGTAGGACTTGGCTATATTAAGCTTGGTCAATCATCTACTGAATTATCAGGTGGTGAGGCTCAACGTGTCAAATTAGCATATGAGCTTCATTCAAAAATAAATGATAAGACATTATATGTAATGGATGAACCAACAACTGGTTTACATACTGATGATATTAAAAAGCTAATGAAGGTTATTAATAGAATTGCTGATACAGGAGCAACTGTAATAATAATTGAACACAACTTAGATGTTATTAAATTAGCTGATTATATCATTGATATGGGACCTGATGGTGGAGATAAGGGTGGTACGGTTGTCGCTACTGGTACTCCTGAAGACATTGCTAAATGTGAAAATTCATATACAGGAAAGTATTTGAGGACTGTATTGAATAAATAATTTAAGGATTGGTGATATTATGCCTAAGCCTAAAAACAAAAAAGGGAATCCTGAGGATTTGTTAAAAGAAATTGATGAACAAATAGAATCAGGTAAATTAACTGAAGAAGAAAAGAATACCTTAAGAGATTTAAAAGAAATAATTAATGCTGGTATTGAAAATGGAGATTTCATTAAAAAGAAATTATCATTTAAATTAGTATTATTATATTTTTGTAGATACATTAGTGAATTTGCAATATCATTTTTCTTTGTTTTAGTAATGTTTGGTATAACATTCTCATTTTTACAAAATACTGGATATTTTCCACTAATGTTTTCAGGACTTTCAATTGCACTTGGATTTGTTATTACAGGTTCAATTGATTATTTAAGGTTTTTATATGATAAAATATATCTTGCAGTTAAGATTATGTTAATAATATTAAAGTTTTTCGTATTTGCACTTATAAATACAATTGTATTTAAATTATATGATCCTATGATATGGTTATTTGTGACTGTTATAGTATCTGATTTATGTGCATCTTATGTATCAAGAAAACTTTTAAAATGATGGAGGGAATATGGAAGAGTATATTTCTATTGCTAAATTTAAAAATGATAATAATTTTGAGCTTATTGCTGGTGAAAAGGGCTTAGATAATAAAATTACTGAGGATGAAATTTCAAGACCAGGTCTTGAATTTGCTGGATTCTTTGACTTTTTTGAAAGTAAAAGAGTATTACTAATTGGTAGTAAGGATGCTTCATTCCTAGAAACATTATCAGATAATGTTAAGGCTAAAAATGTTGAAAAGATATTTGAGCTAAATCCACCCTGTATCGTATTTTCAGAAAGAGTAAAGATTGATGAATTATTCATTAAATATGCTGAAAAATATGAGGTACCTATTTTAAGAAGCTATTTAAGAACTTCAAATACTTCATCTAAAATATATACATATTTACAAGAAAAATTCGCTGAAAAGCTTTCTGTTCATGGAACATTAATGGACATTAATGGTATGGGTACTCTAATTATTGGTAAGAGTGGAATCGGTAAATCAGAAACAGCCCTAGAATTAATCAGAAGAGGTCATCAGCTAATTGCCGATGATTTAGTAATGATTATGGAAAAGGAACCAGGAAATCTTATTGGTACATCTCCTGATATTCTAAAGAGATTTATGGAAATTAGAGGTATTGGTATTGTTGATGTAATTAATATGTTTGGTGCTTCTTCATATAGAGAAAGAAAAAATATTAGATTAGTAGTTGAACTTGAAAAGTGGGACGAAGGTAAATATTATGATAGATTAGGATTAGATAATGAAAAGATTAAATATTTTAATACTGAAATATCTAAGGTTACTATCCCAGTATTACCAGGTCGTACAGTTTCATTATTAGTTGAATCTGCGGCTATGAATGAAAAGCTTAAGCTTTTAGGACACAATTCAGCTGAAGAATTCGTTTCTAAGGTTGATAAAAAAGCATCTAATAAGGGGGAATAATATGTTTGAATATATACAGCCTACGTTTTCCCTTTTTGGATTAAATATATCTTGGTATGCAGTTTGTATTTTAATAGGTGTTATTATTGCCGTATATTTAGGTCTTAGAGAAGGTAGAAAACTAGGTATATCATCTGATTCAATTTATATTGGATTAGCTATCATTTTACCTTTAGCTATTGTAGGAGCTAGATTATGGTATGTAATATTTAATGCTAGTGATTTTAAATCATTTGCAGAAATCATAGGATTTAGAAATGGTGAATTTATAGGACTTGCAGGTTTAGCAATACAAGGTGGTGTATTAATAACCTGTATAGTGGCCCCTATTTATTGTAAATATAAAAAGATACCTTTATATAGAGCATTAGACATAATAGCTCCAGGTTTATTTATTGGTCAAATTTGTGGTAGATGGGGAAATTTCTTTAATAGAGAATTATATGGTCCATCTGTTACTGCCGATTGGTATAAGAATGTATTAAAGATTTTTGGTGACCAAATGTATATTAATGGCGCCTATAGACATCCAGTATTCTTATATGAGTCATTACTAAATTTAGCATGCTTTATATTCATGCTAGTTATTAGAAGAAAAGATAAGAAATATCTAAATTCTGGTGATATGATTGGCATTTATTTAACATGGTATGGTACTGTTAGAATCTTTACTGAATCATTAAGATTAAAAAGTGGAGTATCAGAGCCTTTAATGGCAGGACCTATTCCTGTTTCTATAATGATAAGTGTAATTTTTATTGTTATAGGTGTTTCATTCTTAGTATTAAAGAGAGTATTAGGTGGTAAGGCAATTAAGGGTAAGGTTATTTTTCCTAAGGAAGTTAAATATAATGAGCTTTTAGAAAAAATCGAACATAATAGATTTGATACAGTATTATTTGATTTAGATGGTACATTATTAAATAGTCAGGAGTGGATTACTAAATCATTTGAGTATACATTCCAAAAGTTTAGACCTGATTTAGAGATTTCAGATGAGGAATATAATTCATTCTTTGGACCGACTTTATATCAAACATTTAAAAGATACAGTGACGATGAAGATGAAATTAATGAAATGATTGATTATTATAGAGAATATAATGTTGCTGGATATGATGAGAATGTAAAACTATTCCCTGGTGCTAAAGAAACATTAAAGATATTACATAAGAAGGGCTATAAACTTGGTATTGTTTCATCTAAGAAGAAGGATTTAGTAGAACATACAGTTGAATTATTTGGTATTACTGAATACATTGATATCATTATTGGTCAAGGTGATTTTGAAAAACCAAAGCCAGATCCAGAAAGTATTTTAATGGCAATTAATAAACTTGAATCTAAAAATACATTATATGTTGGGGATACATTAAGTGATATGAAAGCCGCAAAGGCAGCTAATGCTAAAGCATGTGGTGTTTTATATTCTTCAAATATAGAAGAATTATTAGAAGATCAACCAGATTATGTAATTAAAAATATGTCACAATTAACTGAAGTTTGTGGTGAATAATTATGTCATTTACTAAGGATGTTAAAGAAGATTTACTTCATTATGAAAATGATAATTATAATGTAGAATATGCAGAAGTATTAGGTGTTCTTAGATTTTCTGGTGAGGTAATATTAGGTAAAAATTTAGGAATATCATTTACATGTAATTCTATGGGAATTATAAGAAGATATATTAAAATCCTTAAAGAAAAGTATGATTTAGATTATTCTGTATTATCTAGAACTATTTCAAGATTAGATAATCATGTTGTATTTACATGTGAAATATCTAAGGGTGCGGATAAGATAATTAAAGATTATAATCTTTTAAGTTTTGAAATGATGGATTTTAAGGATGAAGAAGAGAAAAAAGCATTCTTAAGAGGTGCATTCCTTGTTAGAGGTAGTGTAAACGATCCTAATTCTAAATCATCACATTTAGAGATTTCTTATAATTCTGATACAGAAATTTTAGCATTACAAAAAATAATGAATGATTTTGATTTAAATGCTAGAATCTCAAAAAGAAAGAACAATTATATTGTTTATATTAAAAGTAAAGACGCTATTGGTGAATTCCTATATTTGATTGGTGCCTCAAAATCAATGGAATATTACCAAAATATCATTATTACTAAAGAAATTAAAACCACAGCGAAAAGAACTATCAATTTGGATTTGGCAAATCAATCAAAGACAAATAGTGCTGCTAGTGAGCAATTAAAGAATATTCAATATATCGAATATCATTTTGATTTATCTAAAATTGATAATAAGCTACTGATGGTTATGAAGGTTAGAAAGGATAATGTTGAAGCGTCATTAAGCGAGCTTTTAGATATTATTCATGAAGAATATGATCCATATTTAACTAAGTCTGGATTGAATCATAGATTTAGAAAATTAAAGGAATTAGTTGAAGAGGATATTGAAAGACAAAGCAAGAATAAATAATATAAATCATATTATAACTTTAACGTTATAAAACTTGTTTAAAAGTCTATTTTATGATAAAATAAATCGAGTTTGTTTATTTTATAAACATAAGAGGAGTAATTATGGCACAGATTAAGAGAAAAAAAGTTAACTCCAAAGCTACAAAGGGTCAAGCAAAAGACAGTATTTTTAAGTCAAAAAAGTTTTGGATTATTTTTAGTAGTATTGTTGCAGGTCTAATTGTTATTGGTGTAACAATCGGTTTAATTGTTTATTTTGTAACTAAGACTGATGAAAATGAAATTCAGGATTACTTTGGTGGCGAAGCTACTAATTTAAGTTATGAATATGAAGGTAAAAATGTTGAATTCACAAAGATGTCTTACGATGGTGTTTTAATGCATCATAACGTAGTAGATGGTGGTGAAAATACATTCATTCCTAATATTTTTGTTTTCGCAGCTAACCTTAATACATTCTATGCTGATAAGGCAATTGATGATGGTAAGGATAAGGATGAAGAAGGCGTTACATTCTTATATGATGAAACAGCATATAAGACATTCAATCAATTAGTTGTATTACAAGGTAATATTGATGCTTATAATGCCACTGCAGATGATGATAATAAGGCTGTATTATATATAGTTGATACATCAATTGGTGATAATTCAACTATCTTCGCTGATTCATTATTTGGTGGTTCTGATGATTCATCAAATTCATATTTCTTTGGTTTAATTAATGAAGATGGTCTTGTAAAGAAGTTTACTAATTCAGATAAGAAGGAATTAGATTTAACTACATTTACTTTAGCTGATGTTTATAACTCAATGGTCAATAACGCTATTGTATTTATGAATCAAAATTTTATTTCAAATGAAGAAGAATAATAAGGTCTGACTGACCTTATTTTTTCTAAGGAAAGGAATACTTATGAGTGAATTAGTTGTTAGTGAAAATGTAATTGATGAGGTAAGCAAAGAGCTTAACTGTAAAAAGGAATATGTTTTAGCAGTACTTGAAATGCTTTCAGAAGATAAAACTGTAGCCTTTATCGCAAGATATAGAAAAGAGGCAACAGGTGGCTTAGATGAAGAAGAAATAAGAAAGATTGATGAATCATATAAATATGGTGTAAATCTTGAAAAGAGAAAAAATGATGTAATTAGATTAATTGAAGAAAAGGGATTATTAACTGATGATTTAAAGAATCAAATTACATCTGCTACTAAGCTTATTGAGGTTGAAGATTTATATAGACCTTATAAAGAGAAAAAGAAAACTAAAGCCACTGAGGCAATAGCGGCTGGATTAGATGGATTAGCTGATATTATGCTTAAGCTTTATCAAAGAGGTACGAAAGAAGAATATGTTAATAAATTCTTAAATGATAAGGTTAAGACATATGATGATGCTATTATTGGTGCGAAATATATTGTTGCGGAAAGAATTTCAGATAATGCTGAATATAGAAAATATATTAGAGATGCTGCTTTAAAATATGGTACTATTTCTTGTAAGAAAAAGGCTAAGGCTGAAGATATAGATGAAAAATATGCTAATTATTATGATTCTAGTGAGAATGTAGGAAGAATTAAGCCTCATAGAGTTTTAGCAATTAATAGAGCTGAGGATGAGGGGGTAATTAATGTATCTATTACATTACAGCCTGAAAGAGATTTAGACTATTTATCATATAAGATTACAAAGAAGAGAGAATCATTATTTAAAAATGAATTATTAGAAGCTATTGCTGATTCATATAAGAGATTGATTTCTCCATCAATTGAAAGAGAAATAAGAAGTATTTTAAGCGAAAAGGCTGAAGAACAAGCAATTAAGATTTTCTCATTAAATTTGAAGAATATCTTACTTCAGGCTCCTATGAAGGGTAAAACTGTATTAGGCATTGACCCTGCTTATAGAACAGGATGTAAACTTGCGGTTATATCACCTGCAAGTCAGGTATTAGAAATTGGTGTTATCTATCCAAATGAAAGATCTAAGGATTCTAAGGTTGATCCTAAAGAAGTTGAAAAATCTAAAAAGACAATTGTTAATCTAATTAAGAAATATAATGTATCAATTATTGCAATAGGAAATGGTACTGCGGGTAGAGAAACAGAAGCCTTCGTAGCTGAAATAATTAATGAAAATAAGCTAGATGTTAAATATGTAATGGTTAGTGAGGCCGGTGCATCAGTATATTCTGCATCAGAACTTGCTATTGAAGAATTCCCTGATTTAACAGTTGAAAAGAGATCTGCAATTTCAATTGCAAGAAGAATTCAAGATCCACTTGCTGAACTTATCAAGATTGACCCTAAATCAATTGGTGTTGGTCAATATCAGCATGATGTAACTCAATCAAAACTTGAAAAGAGCTTAGGTGCTGTAGTTGATGATGCTGTTAATAGAGTTGGTGTAAATTTAAATACTGCGTCAATATCATTATTATCTTATGTATCAGGTTTAAAGAAGGATATAGCTAAGAATATTGTGGCATTTAGAGATGCTAATGGTAGATTTAATTCTCGTGAGGAATTAAAGAAGGTTTCTAAGATGGGACCTAAGACTTATGAACAATGTGTTGGTTTCTTAAGAATCATCGATGGTAATAATAAATTAGATATGACACCTATTCATCCTGAGAGTTATGGTATTGCTTTAAAATTATTAAAGAAAATGAATTTAGATGCTGATGCACTTGGAACTAAAGAAATCAAAGATGCGGTAGCTAAATTAGATAAGATGGAATTAGTAAAGGAATTAAATACTGATATTTATACATTAAATGATATCCTAGACGCATTTGTTGCCCCTTTAAGAGATGTTAGAGATGATTATCAAGGATTAATCCTAAGATCAGATATAATGCATTTTGAGGACATCAAAGTAGGCGATGAGTTAGATGGTGTTGTGAGAAATGTAGTTGACTTTGGTGCCTTTGTCGATTGTGGTGTTAAATATGATGGATTAGTTCATATATCTAAAATGTCAAATGATAAGATTAAGCATCCAAGTGATATTTTATCTGTTGGTGATAATGTTCATGTATATGTTATTGATATTGATTATACTAAGCATAAGATGGCATTATCTTTAGTTAAAGAATTAAAGTAAAAAGAAAAAAGCTAAATTTCAGAAATTTAGCTTTTTTTGTTTGTCTTACTTTTGATTAGGTCTATTCCAAACACTTAAATCAGTATTTACCCAATCATAGAATTCAGATTTGTTTTCTTCATCAGTTGCTGTATTGTAATCAAGAACTAACATCTTATAATAATTATTTTCAGCAGCGATTACGTTTGATAATACTTCATTATTACTAATTTGAATACCTAAATAATTAATTAATAGATAATTTTGGAAATTAGAAGAAGTATAAGTTCCAATTGCTACATCACACATAGATGCGATTAAACTTGAAATTGAACTATCTAATGATGAAGTTTGGTTCATATTACCTTGACAATAGTAGATGAAGAATTGATTGAATGAAATTTCTGTTGTTAATTCATTATATGAATTACACTTAACATAAATATCGTTATCATCATCTTCAGTATCATTGTAAACTAATACTTCAATTGCAGATTGAATACCAGATGGGTCATCCTTAGAAGTATAGTTAGTCTTTGAAGGCTCAGTATAGCTATTTAGGATTAATAAATGGTAACCAAATTCTGTGGCACACATCTTGCTAGCATCGATATCTTGATATGATGTGCTTTGATCACAAATTTTGATTGACTTAGTATCTACATCATATAGATAAACTGTACCATACTTATATTCTTTAGCTACATTATCATCATTTACACACGCTTTATATGTACCAATAACATAATCTTGGAATCTCTTAACGAAATTTGTAACTGATTCTTGAGTGATATCGCCAGAAGAAGATAATTGTTCAACAGTTAATAAGAAATTGAAGTTAATATTATTTTTCTTCCAAAAATCCCAATTTTCAGAACTTGCTTTTAATGATGGATTAATAATATCTCCACCTAATTCATATCTATCCTTAATGAACTTAAAGATTTCATAATATGATTTAGTCTTTGCATAGCTTTGTTCATGAATATAGTAAGCTTCTTGATAAATAGTTTGAGCTAATTTAGTAACTTGAAGTTCATATTCATCTTTAGTAACACCAGTCTTTTCAAAGAATTTTTCAGGATCATCTGGTGAACCATCACCATCGTTATCTAGATTAATTAATACATGATCTAAATTGATTCCGAATAAATCCTTGTAATTTGCATTACCTGTATCAAGAATTGTCTTTAAAATACCAGAATTCTCTAATTCAGATTTGTATGAACCATCGTCTGCTGCCCATTCCTTAAATACTTTTTGATTTAAGTAGCTTGTTTGACATGAAGCTGCGTCATAGTAGTATTTAATAACATCTTCTTCATTATCATAACCATATGTCATTAATAAGTAGTTATTTAATCCAATTTCTTTTGGATATGAAGCATCTTCATTACTATTAAATGTCTTAATAGCAGTTTCTAATGCTTCTACATTTTCATCATGCTTATCAGAATCAATATAGTCGTCATAATACTTATATGCATATTCTAAAGCAAAGTAATTATAAATAACAGATGAACCATATTCTCTAGAAGCATCGTCATAGAAGTCCTTTACAGAATATGTAAATGGAGTTGATTGACCATCAATCTTAATTGATAGAATGTTTTCATTACTGAAATTTTCAGAATCAATTAATGCATATTCATTAGTGTAAGATGTATAGAACTTGTATTCAAATACTGGATCGTAAATGAAGATATCATCATTTGAATCATCATTGTTACTACGTTCGTATACCATTGACTTAAAGTTAGTAAGAGCATAAGAAGAAGCTCTTGATGTTAATGTATCATACTTGATCTTAGTAGTATACTTAGCCTTTAAATCATTACTTAAATCTTTCCATTCTGTTTCTTCATTACTACCGTTGATAGAATATGTAGAATCATATCTAATTGCCATTACATATTTATTATCAATATTTCTAGGTTGACTTAAATATTGCTTTGTAATGTCCTCAGGATCTTCTTCAAATGTCTCTTTGATTAGTGTTTTAATACTATCAGATAAATCACTGAAGTCATCCTTATCAGCATCATAAGTATAAGTGAATTTCTCATCTTCAAAACTTGTGATGTTTGTATAGTTGTAATAATAATTATATAAGTCTAAGTAGTTTTGTTTAATAGTATCTAAAGAAGTTGAGTTGAAGTTATATTTACCTACAGCATTATTAGCTTCCTTTAATGAGTCAAACTGAATGATGATTGCATGATATGTACCATACTTCTTATAAGTTGAATCATATTTATCCTTTAGATAGTCTTCATCCTTATCATAAAGATAATTAGAGTTCTTTGTTGGCTCATCATCTTCAGTATCATCATAATTAGAAACATATTCTTCATCAGCAATTTGGTATAAAGCATTTTGAGCAGATAAGTTAGCAGCTTCAGTTAATAATAAGCTCTTAACAGCTGATTTAAAGCAATCGTCTTTAAAATGAACTAAATTAACTGAATCAGCTCTATCGTTATTATATGTAACTTCTAAATCAGACTTTGTAAATGTTTGATTTACTCTTGCCTTTGAAGTAATGTAAGTATTTATCTTTTTATCTAGGTCTTCACTAGTGAATGACTTAATTTTTTCACCAACAGAAGAACCATAGATTGCTGTAATAAGCGAATTATTAATTGACTTCTCTAAAATCTTTTTAATGTAAGTAAAGTTGTCATCGCCTTCATCACTTAATTCATGGCCATCTAAAGCGAAAAGTTTCTCTCCATTCTTTGTTGGAATTAAAAGATTCTTTTGTTCTTCAGATAATTCATCACCATAGAATAAAGCAGTCAATGCTTTGTATTCCTTATTATATAAGGCTTCTTTAATCTTGCTATCTACAATAGTGTTACCAGTGTAACGTAATCTATTATAGAAATTATTTGTAGATAAACTTAATGTACCATTGCATGCTGTTGCAACTGTTGAATCTAAATCTAAACCTCCAGTAGGAGTAGCAGTATTTCTAGAACTTGAACAAGAAGCTAAAGTAAATACTGAAAGGCCTATTAAAGAGGCGCCGAAAATTGTCTTTTTTAATTTCATATTCTTTGCACCCCTTTTACTTGTCCTCTAATAATAATGAATCAACAAT
>JAILPD010000119.1 GCA_024690445.1 Acholeplasmatales bacterium | reverse complement strand
TGAAATCTTACCTGAATCACCAGTAATTTCAATAATCATATGGGTGTTCTATCTAGAGTTTCAGGATTATTTAGTAGAAGAGGTTATAATATTGACAGCCTTTCTGTAGGTGTTACAGAAGATCCTCAATATTCTCGTATGACTTTGGTTGTTGAATGTGACGAAGATACATATCAACAAATTAAAAATCAACTTGCTAAATTAATGGACGTTGTCAAGATTGCTGAATTTAATGATGAAGATTCAGTAAAGAGAGAACTTGCATTAATAAAGATTGATTCTAAAAATGAAAAGAGAAGTCAAATACTAGAGCTTGCAAACATCTTTAGAGCACACGTAATTGATGTTACTAGTGAAACTATGATTATTGAAATTACTGGTGATTCAGGTAAGATTTCAGCAATTATATCAATGTTAGATGAATTCGGCATTAAAGAAGTAATTCGAACTGGAATTACAGCTATCGCAAGAGGCTCAAGCGAATTAAAATTAGATTAAAAAATTATAAAAATTAAAGGAGAAAATTAAAAATGGCAGAAGCTAGAATTTTTTATGAAAAGGATTGTGACTTAAATTATTTAAAGGGTAAGACAGTTGCAATTATTGGTTATGGTTCTCAAGGACATGCACATGCACTTAACTTAAAGGAATCAGGCGTTAACGTAATCGTTGGTTTATATGAAGGCTCAAAGAGCTGGGCTAAGGCTGAAAAGCAAGGTCTTGAAGTTTTCACAACTGCAGAAGCAGCTAAGAAGGCTGACGTAATCATGATCTTAATCAATGATGAAAAGCAAAAGGCTATGTATGAAAAGGA
Organism: Acholeplasmatales bacterium; assembly: GCA_024690445.1. The sequence goes on along the minus strand of JAILPD010000119.1, from coordinate 11,313 downwards.
CATCGCTCCAAACTTAAAGCCTGGTAAGATGTTAATGTTCGCACATGGTTTCAATATTCACTATGGTTTAATTAACCCACCTAAGGGCGTAGACGTTGCTATGATTGCACCTAAGGCTCCAGGTCATACAGTAAGAAGTGAATATCAAGCTGGTAAGGGTACTCCATGTTTAGTTGCAGTTGAAAGAAACGAATCTGGTAAGGCTCTTGAAATCGCACTTGCTTATGGTGCTGGTATCGGTGGTGCTCGTGCTGCAATTCTTGAAACTACATTCAAGACTGAAACTGAAACTGACTTATTCGGTGAGCAAGCAGTATTATGTGGTGGTGTTTCTGCATTAATGCAAGCTGGTTTTGAGACATTAGTTGAGGCTGGTTATGACCCTCGTAATGCATATTTTGAGTGTATACATGAAATGAAGTTAATCGTAGACTTAATTTATCAATCAGGTTTTGCTGGTATGAGATATTCAATTTCTAATACAGCTGAATATGGTGATTATATTACTGGTCCAAAGATTGTTACAGAAGAAACTAAGAAGGCTATGAAGAAGGTATTAGCTGATATCCAAGATGGTACATTCGCTAAGGATTTCTTATTAGATATGTCAACAGCTTCTGGTCAAGTTCATTTCAATGCTTTAAGAGCTAAGGCAGCTGCTCATCAATCTGAAAAGGTTGGCGAGGAAATTCGTAAGTTCTATTCTTGGAACAACGAAGCTGACAAGTTTATCAATAACTAATTTATTGGTATCGAATTTAAAATTTCTATGACGATGAGGAAGTGCTTTTTGCACTTCCAAATTTGTCTATTTTAAAGGGGTTGTTTTTGTGAAAAAAATTCAGATTTTTGATTCAACCCTTCGTGATGGTGCACAAGCCGAAGGTATAAGTTTTTCGGTTGGCGACAAAATCAAAATCGCTAAGGCTTTAGATGAACTTGGTGTAGATTTTGTTGAGGCTGGTAATCCAGGCTCAAATCAGAAGGACCTAGAATTCTTTAAAGAAGCTAAAGATATAAAATTTAATAATTCAAAGCTTGTCGCATTTGGTAGTACTAGAAGAAAGGGTATCGATGCTAAGGATGATTCAAATTTAAATGCTTTACTTGAGGCGGAAACAGAATATGTTTGTATATTTGGTAAATCATCAAGCTTTCATACTGAAAAAATAATTGGTGTTTCTAAAGAAGAAAACCTAAGTATGATTTCTGATAGTATTTGTTATTTAAGAAGCATGGGTAAAAAGGTAATGTTTGATGCTGAGCATTTCTTTGATGGCTATAAGCTTGATAGAGATTATGCAATTAAAGCATTAAAGACTGCTGAAGAAGCAGGTGCTGTTACCTTAATTTTATGTGATACAAATGGCGGTACATTTCCAGATGAATTAGTAAAAATATTAGAGGATGTTAAGAATTCAGTTAATATTCCTTTAGGTATTCATACACATAATGATTCTGGTATGGCAGTTGCACTTAGTGTAATTGCTGTTATGAATGGATGTAGTCAGGTTCAAGGAACATTCTTAGGATATGGCGAAAGATGTGGCAATGCTAATCTATCTGCTATAATTCCTAATTTAGAGATTAAATGTGGCTTTGAATGTTTACCTAAGGGCAATCTTTCATCGTTAACTGATATAGCAAGAAGAATTGCTGAAATATCAAATGTTAAGCTAAATTATCAGCTACCATATGTAGGTGCTTCAGCCTTTGCACATAAGGCAGGTATGCATATTGATGGCGTTATTAAGGATTCACATTCATTTGAACATGTTGATCCTTCACTTGTTGGTAATGAAAGAAGATTCTTAATAAGCGAGGTTGCTGGTAAGTCTACTGTGCTTGCAAAAATAGCAAAGCTTTATCCGGATGTTGATAAAAATGATTCTAGAATTTCTTCAATCATCAATACAATTAAGGAATTAGAGTATGCTGGATATCAATTTGAAGGTGCTGATGCCTCATTTGAATTAATTGTTCATAAGGCATTTGGTAATTTCAAATCATTCTTTGAAGTAGAAGACTTTAAGACAATTGGAGAAGGACCTTCAGAGATTGAAAAATATTCATCATCTGCAATTATAAAAGTTAATGTTGGAGAAGTAGTTGAGGTTACAGCCGCTAATGGTGATGGACCTGTCGATGCTTTAAATGAAGCATTAAGAAAGGCCATCGGTAAATTCTATCCTGTATTAAATAATGTGACATTGTCAGATTATAAGGTAAGAATATTAGATGGAAAAGAATCAGCTACAGCTGCTCTAACAAGAGTTATTATCGAATCTACTGATGGAACAAATACTTGGTCTACAGTAGGTGTTTCAAGGGATATAATTGAGGCCTCATTTAAGGCTTTGATTGATTCAATAGAATATAAATTATTAAAGGGGGATAAATAAATTATGGGAATGACAATGAGTCAAAAAATCTTAGCTGCACATGCTGGCTTAGATTACGTAGAAGCAGGACAGCTAATTGAAGCAAATCTTGACTTAGTTCATGGTAATGATATTACAACTCCAGTTGCAATTAAGGAGTTTAATAAGATTGGTGTTGATAAGGTATTTGATAAGGATAAGGTAGTTATCGTACCAGATCACTTTACACCAAATAAGGATATTAAATCCGCAGAGCAATGTAAGTTCATTAGAGAATTTGCTCATGCTCAAGATTTAACAAATTATATGGAAGTTGGACAAATGGGTATTGAGCATGCAATTATTCCTGAAAAGGGTCTAGTTGTAACTGGTGATTTAACTATTGGTGCTGACTCTCATACTTGTACATATGGTGCACTTGGTGCATTTTCTACAGGTGTTGGTTCAACTGACTTAGCTTGTGGTATGGCTACAGGTAAGGCTTGGTTTAAGGTTCCAACTGCATTAAAGTTTAATTTAACAGGAAAGCCTGCATTTGGTATTTCTGGTAAGGATGTAATCTTACACATCATTGGTATGATTGGTGTTGATGGTGCTTTATATAAGTCTATGGAATTCTCAGGAGATGGTTTAAAGTATCTATCTATGGATTCTAGATTCTCTATGGCTAATATGGCTATTGAGGCTGGTGCTAAGAATGGTATCTTCGCTGTAGATGAATTAACATTAGCTTACTGCAAGGAGCATTCAACAAAGACTCCTAGAGTTTATGAGGCTGACGCAGATGCAGAGTATGATGCTGTTTATGATATTGATTTATCAAAGATTAAGCCAACAGTTGCATTCCCTCATTTACCTGAAAATGCACATACTGTAGATGAAAAGGTATGTAAGGAAACAAAGATTGACCAAGTTGTAATTGGTTCTTGTACAAATGGTCGTATGGAAGATTTAAGAATTGCTCGTGATATCTTAAAGGGTAAGAAGGTAAACAAGAATGTACGTTGTATTGTATTACCTGGCACACAAAAGATTTATTTACAAGCAATTATGGAAAATATCGTTCAAGATTTAGTTGAGGCTGGTTGTGCTGTTTCAACTCCTACATGTGGTCCATGTTTAGGTGGTCATATGGGTATCTTAGCAGCTGGCGAAAGATGTGTTTCAACTACAAATCGTAATTTCGTAGGACGTATGGGTCATGTTGATAGTGAAGTTTATTTAGCTTCACCTGCAACAGCAGCTGCATCTGCAATTGCTGGTTATATTGCAGACCCAAGAGATTATATGGAGGAAAAGTAAGATGAATGCTAAGGGTACAGTTTTAAAGTATGGTTCTGATATCGATACTGACGTTATCATTCCAGCAAGATATTTAAATACTTCAGATCCAAAGGAATTAGCATCTCACTGCATGGAGGATTCTAAGCAGGATATTAACGCTGGAAAGAAGCCTTTTGCACAAAGAGTACAAGTTGGTGATATCTTAGTTGCTGATAAGAACTTTGGATGTGGTTCATCAAGAGAGCATGCTCCACTTGCTATTAAGACTTGTGGTGTTTCATGTGTTATTGCAAAGACATTTGCAAGAATTTTCTATCGTAATTCAATTAACATTGGTCTTCCAATTATGGAATGTCCAGATGCTGTTGATGATATTAAGGATGGCGATGTTGTTTCTGTTAATTTTGATACTGGTGTTATCACTAATGAATCAACTGGTCATTCATTCCAAGCAGCACCATTCCCACCATTTATGCAAAACATCATTGCTAAGGGTGGTTTAATTAACAAGATTAAAGGAGAATTAAAGTAATATGGCAGAATTTAATATTGTAACTTTACCTGGCGATGGTATTGGTCCAGATATCGTTAGAGAAGCAGTAAAGGTTATGAACAAGATTGGTGAAATCTATGGTCATAAGTTCAATATCATTGAAAAGAGAATGGGTGGTATCGCCATTGATATGGATGGTACTTCATTACCTCAAGATACAATTGATGCAGCTTTAGCATCAGATGCAGTATTATTAGGTGCTGTTGGTGGTCCTAAGTGGGATCATTTAACAAATGGTGATAGACCTGAAAAGGGATTACTTGGTATTCGTGGTGCGTTAAAGTTATATGCTAACTTAAGACCTGCAGTACTTTATAAGCAATTACAACATACTTCACCATTAAAGCCTGAAATCATTGGTGAAGGTTTAGATATTTTAGTTGTTCGTGAATTAACTGGTGGTATGTACTTTGGTGAAAAGGCAAATTCACCTGCTTATAACCCAACTAAGCCAGATTGCTGGGCTTCAGATTTAGAGAAATATTCAGTATATGAAATCGAAAGAATTTTACGTACTGGTTTTGAAGCTGCTCAAAAGAGACAAAAGAGATTATGCTGCGTACATAAGGCTAATGTACTTGAGTCATCTAGATTATGGAGAGCAGTATTTGAAAGAATTAAGGCAGATTATCCAGATGTTGAAACATCTGATATGTATGTTGATAATGCAGCTATGCAATTAGTTAGAAATCCAAGACAATTTGATGTTATCGTAACATCTAATATCTTTGGTGATATCTTAACTGATGAAGCATCTCAAGTTGCTGGTTCAATTGGTATGTTAGCTTCAGCATCACTAGGTGCTTCTAAGCTTGGCTTATATGAGCCAATTCATGGTTCAGCACCAGATATCGCTGGTAAGAATCTTGCTAACCCACTTGCAACTATCTTATCTGTTCCTATGATGTTTAGATATTCATTAGGTTTAATGAAGGAAGCAGATGCTATCGATAAGGCAGTTAATGCTGTATTAGATGCTGGTTGGAGAACTGGTGATATCAAGTCTAAGGATACTCCAGCTGATAAGATTGTTGGAACAAAGGAAATGGGCGACTTAGTTGTTGCTGCTTTAAAGTAATTTAAGTTTAAAATAATATATTATTAATAAGGGGTGTTTGTATGAAGAGTGATGCAGTAAAGAAAGGCTTTGAAAGAGTACCTAATAGAAGCTTATTTAAGGCATTAGGTTTAACTGATGAAGAAATTGATAGACCACTAATTGGTGTTGTTTGTGCTAAGTCAGAAATAGTACCAGGTCATATGTGGCTGGATAAAATTGCAGATGCTGTAAAGAGAGGAATTCTTATGGCTGGTGGTACACCAATTGAGATTCCTGCAATTGGAGTCTGTGATGGTATTGCCATGGGTCATGTCGGAATGAAATATTCATTAGTAACAAGAGAATTAATAGCTGATTCTGTAGAATGTATGGCTCTTGCACATGCACTTGATGGTTTAGTATTAATTCCAAACTGTGACAAGATTGTACCTGGTATGTTAATGGGTGCTTGTCGTATTAATTTACCTACTGTTGTATGCTCAGGTGGACCAATGCTTGCTGGTAGAATGAATGGTCATAAGACTTCATTATCATCTACATTTGAAGCAGTAGGTAAATTCAATTCTGGAAAGATAGATGAAAAAGAATTAAAGGAATGGGAAAATAATTCATGTCCTGGTTGTGGTTCATGCTCTGGTATGTATACAGCTAACTCAATGAACTGTATGTGTGAAGTATTAGGTATTGCATTACCAGGAAATGGTACTATTCCTGCAGTATATGCTGCTCGTATTCGTAATGCTAAATACTCAGGTATGGCTATTATGGATATGGTAAAGAAGGATATTAAGATTAGAGATATCCTTACTGAAAAGGCATTTATTAATGCATTAACTATGGATATGGCACTTGGTTGCTCAACAAATACTATGCTTCATTTACCTGCAATTGCACATGAAGCTGGAGTTCATATTGACTTAGATATCGCAAATGAGATTTCATCTCGTACTCCAAATTTATGTCATTTAGCTCCTGCAGGTCCTACATATATGGAGGATTTAAATGAGGCTGGTGGTGTTCCTGCTGTTATGAAGGAATTATCTAAGATTAATGCTTTAAATTTAGATTTACCTACAGTAACAGGTAAAACTATTAGAGAAAATATTGAATTTGCATTTAATAAGAACCCTGAAATCATTAGAACTATTGATAATCCATATTCTAAGATTGGTGGTATTGCTGTATTAAAGGGTAATTTAGCAGTAAATGGTTGTGTTGTTAAGCGTGGAGCTGTAGCTCCTGAAATGCTTAAGCATACAGGTCCTGCTAAGTGCTATAATTCAGAGGAAGAGGCAATTGCTGCTATCGATGGTGGAAAGATTTCTAAGGGTGATGTTGTAGTAATTCGTTATGAAGGTCCTAAGGGTGGTCCAGGTATGAGAGAAATGTTAGCTCCTACATCTAGAATCGCTGGTATGGGTCTTGATAAGGATTGCGCATTAATCACTGATGGTAGATTCTCTGGTGCGACACGTGGTGCTTCAATTGGTCACGTTTCACCTGAGGCTGCAGAAGGTGGTTTAATTGGTTTAGTAGAAGATGGCGATTTAATTGAAATCGACATTATCGAATGTAAGATTAATTTATTAGTATCTGATGAAGAATTAGCAAAGCGTAAGGCTAACTTCCAATTACCAAAGAAGGAAGTAAAGGGCTACTTAAAGAGATATGCACAGCTAGTAACATCAGCTTCAACAGGTGCGGTATTTAAAGACTAGTATAAGAGAGGTGTTTACTATGAAAATTAGTGGTTCACAAATTATTGTTGAATGTTTGGTTGAACAAGGCGTAGATACTATCTTTGGTTATCCAGGTGGTGCTGTCCTAAACATTTATGATGAACTATATAAAAATTCTGATAGAATTAGACATATTTTAACTAGCCACGAGCAGGGTGCTGCCCATGCCGCTGATGGCTATGCAAGATCTACTGGTAAGGTCGGCGTATGTCTTGCAACATCAGGACCTGGAGCTACTAACTTAGTAACTGGTATTGCAACAGCATATATGGATTCAGTTCCTCTAGTTGCTATTACAGGTAATGTACCTAATAATTTATTTGGTAGAGATTCATTCCAAGAGATTGATATCACTGGTATTACAATGCCTATTACAAAGCACAATTATATTGTAAAGGATATAAATGACTTAGCTCCTACATTTAGAGAAGCATTTAGAATTGCAAGATCAGGAAGACCTGGTCCAGTACTAATTGATATCTTAAAGGATGTAACAGCCCCTACTAATTTATGTGAATATGAAAAGGCTGATATCGATCCTTTAAAGAAGGATAAAGTTAAGCCAATTAAGGAAGTATCTGAAGATGTAATCATGGAAGTAGCTAAGCTAATAAATGAATCTAAAAAGCCATTTATTTATGCTGGTGGTGGTATTATCCGTTCTAACTCTAGTGATGAATTAAATGAATTCGCTACTATGATGGATATTCCAACATGTACATCATTAATGGGTGTTGGTGCCTTTGATCAAACTAATCCATTATCTACAGGTTTAGTTGGTATGCATGGTACTGTAGCTTCAAATAGATGTGTTGTTGATTGTGATTTATTACTTGCACTTGGTGTAAGATTCTCAGATAGAGTATTATCAAATCATAAGCATTTCGCTGAAAATGCTAAGATTGTTCATGTTGATATTGATCAAGCTGAAATTGATAAGAATATCAAGGATGATGTTGCTGTTGTTATGGATTTAAAGGATTTCTTTGCTAGAGTTAAGAAATATTTAAAGCCAAAGAAGAATCCAGCTTGGACATCATTAGTTGATTCTTGGAAGAATATTTTCGCAGAAAATCAAATTTCATCAAGCTTAAAACCTAGATATTTCATGGAGGCTATCAATGAAGTAACTGGTGGAGATTGTTATATTTGTACAGAAGTAGGTCAACATCAATTATGGGCTGCCCAATACTTCAAATATACTAAGCCAAATAGATTAATTACATCTGGTGGTTTAGGAACAATGGGCTTTGGTATGGGTGCTTCAATTGGTACTCAAATCGGAAATCCAGATAAGGTAGTATTTAATATTTCTGGTGATGGTTCATTTAGAATGAATTTCAATGAATTATTAACAGTTTCTAAATATAATTTACCTATCGTAGTAGTTGTAGCTAATAATGGTGTATTAGGTATGGTTCGTCAGTGGCAAACTGCTTTCTACGGAAAGAGATATTCACAAACTATTCTAGATACAGTATTAGATTATGAAGCATTAGCTAAGGCTGTTGGTGTTGATTATTATTACGCTAACACTAGAGATACTTATTTAGATGCTGTAACTAAGGCTGTAAAGAATAGAAGACCTGCCTTAATTAACGCTATTGTTGAAACAGACGAAAAAGTATTACCAATGGTTGCTCCTGGTAAGCCAATTGATGATATGTTATTAAAGTAGAATAATAAAGAAGATAGGATTAATCCTATCTTTTTTTTGAAAAAACACTTTTTGATGATATAATAATTTTAGTTGATACAAGTTAGGTTAGAAGAGGTAAAACATGAGTTTCAAGAAGGTTCTACTGGGATCAAATTTAATATTTGCAACATTTTGTTTACTTAGCTGTTCTGGACAAGAAGTGGTTGATGATAAAGAACCACTTGAATACGAATATGTAAATGAATTAACTGGAAATAACGTAGTTTCAATAAATGATGAGTTTTATCAATTTTATAAGCCTGAGGTAAGTCTTATTAATAATTACGATAAAATAACATATCATTCTAATATTAAAGCTCTTGTTGGAACAACAAGCACAAATTATAAATCATGGGATTTATCATTTTATTGCAATATTGTGGCGGAAACTGTTAGTTGTAATGTCGAAACTTCCTATGAAACAAGTGAACTTATACCTTTATCTTCTAATAATGATGGATATGTTATTTCTGAAGCTGAACTTGATGGGACTGTTTCTTTTGATAAATTGAAACAAGTCATTCATGTTGCTGGTATTTGGTCAGATGATGTAGAATTAAGATTTGGTTGTACCTTAAATATGTATGGAACTATTTTAAGTGGTGAAGAAACCATCGCATATTTATCTGTCAGAACTGGTGAAATAGGAGTTAAAAGAATTAATTAAAAGTATTATTACATGTAGGAAAAGAATATGAAATTCAAAAAAATATTATTATTTGTTGGTTTTATACTAGCTACAATTACATTAATTGGATGTAAAGATAGGGAACCAATTAGTAGAAAGTATAGCCCAAATCCTGTATTAGAATATAAAAAAATAAATGATGATAATTATTCATTTGTGAAGCCTCCAGTAACTTTAACTAACTATTTTCATAAGCTTTCTTATGAATCTAATATTAGAGTTTTAGTTGGAACTGATTCTGGTGAAACTAGAGATTTTGAGGTTGAGGCTTATTGTGATATTGTTGTTGGAGATGTAAGGGTAAAAAAACCTAGAATAAATGCGATAGTTTCTACATCAAATCAAGCAGAAGAGGAGTTTTCTGTTATTGGATTTGTTACATATGAGGAACTTTTAGAGGCTGTTGATATAAGTAATGTTGATGCAAGTAATATCGAATTAAGATTTGGCAATACATTAAAAGTATATGATACTGTCTTAAAAGGCTATGAGACGATAGTTTACTTATCTATTGAAAATGGTGAGATAGAAGTGAAAGATATAATATAAAAAAAGCACGATTGTATTGGGTATCCAATATTGCTCGTGCTTTTTTAATTTTTAATTTAATTATTCTTCATCCTTATGATTAAAATAATTATTGATTGCAGATACTAATGCATAAATAGATGCACAAATGATATCTTCATGAATACCAGTACCCCAATATTCCTTATCGCCAAACTTAACTGATACATAGGCAGCGGCCTCAGCGCGAGAAGTAGAATCTAAAGAATGCTCAGAATAATTAGTTAATGTGTAATCTAAATTATAAGCTTTCTTTAATGCATTTGATACTGCATCTAATCTACCTGTTCCCTCAGCTAAATTATTATTTTCCTTACCATCAAATTTAGTAGAAATCATTACTTTGAATGTTTGACCTTCTCTAATGAAATGATATTCAACTAATTCAAGTGGCTTAGTTAAATTAACGAAGTTTTCAACAAATATTTGTTGAACATCATTAGGTGTTAATTCTTTATGTTCCTTATCAGATACATCTTTTACTAAATAACCAACAGTTTCTCTCATCTTAGTTGGAATATCTAAACCGAAGTTAGTTTCAAGAATGTAACAAATACCACCCTTACCAGATTGTGAATTAATTCTAATTACATCGGCAGAATATTCTCTAGATACATCCTTTGGATCAATTGGAAGATATGGAACACTCCATGTTGTTAACTTATTAGCTCTATGGTATCTAATACCTTTTGAAATTGCATCCTGGTGAGAACCAGAGAATGCTGCGAATACAAACTTACCAGCATAAGGAGAACGGTCATAAACCTTCATCTCTGTTACTGATTCATATAACTTTTGAATTTCTGGTAAATTAGAAAAATCTAATTCAGGGTCAATGCCATGGGTATACATATTTAAAGCTAATGTTACAATATCAACATTACCTGTACGTTCACCATTTCCAAATAATGTACCTTCAACTCTATCAGCACCAGCTAATTGTGCAAGCTCAGCACAAGCAACACCAGTACCTCTATCATTGTGTGGATGAGTTGAGATAATTACTGAATCTCTATTATGTAAATTCTTATCAAAATATTCAATTTGAGAAGCATATACATGTGGTAAACTCATTTCAACTGTTACTGGAAGATTAATGATTAGCTTTCTTTCTGGAGTTGGCTTAAATGTATCAATTACAGCATTACATACATCAAGTGCGTAATCCATTTCAGTACCTGTAAATGATTCAGGTGAATACTCATAGAAGAAGTTACCTTTTGTTTCAGCTGCTAATGATACTAATAATTTAGCACCTTCAACTGCGATATCTAAGATTTCTTCTTTAGATTTTTTAAATACTTGTTCACGTTGTGCCTTTGATGTTGAATTATATAAATGA